>JAPLPD010000229.1:914-14011 GCA_026400395.1 Alphaproteobacteria bacterium
CCAAGGACATCATCGCGCGGATGATCGCCTTTAGGATTCAGGAGCAGGCCTTCGGCGGGCTTGAAAAGGGGGCCGTTACGCTTCTCGAGCGTCTGGCACGCGGCGACAAGCCTGGTGCAATGAACAGACGCCTCAAACCCGGCACCGTCCTGGTCCGGGAACACAACGGCGAACGGCATACGGTCACCGTGGACCCCCGACGGCTTCCTCTGGCGGGAGGCAACCTACGCCAGCCTCTCCATCATCGCGCGGACCATTACCGGTACGGCCTGGAATGGCCCGCGATTCTTCGGGCTGCGGATGCCTACCGCTAGACCCATCGATGCCGCACCAGAGTCAAAACCGGTTGAGCTGCACACCAACGGTCGGGCCAACCGCCGATCTGCGGCAGCGGGCCGATCCAGTCACCGGCCCGATCGCGGTCGAGGGCGGAACCATGGATAAACAGTCCAAGAAGCTCTTCCGCTGTGCGATCTACACCCGCAAGTCGACCGAGCATAATCTCGACCTTGAGTTCAACTCGCTCGATGCCCAGCGGGAGGCCTGCGAGGCCTACATCAAGAGCCAGGCCCATGAGGGTTGGCGGCTCAGTCCCGGCCGGCATGACGACGGCGCCTTCTCGGGTGCCTCTCTCGAACGCCCTGCCCTGCAGAAGTTGTTGGGCGAAGTCCAGGCTGAGAAGATCGACATCATCGTGGTCTACAAGGCCGACCGGCTCACGCGCTCGCTCGCCGACTTCGCCAAACTTGTCGAGCTGTTCGACCGGCATGGGGTGTCCTTCGTCTCGGTTACCCAATCGTTCAACACTACCTCCAGCATGGGGCGGCTCACCCTCAATGTGCTGCTGTCCTTTGCCCAGTTCGAGCGGGAGGTGATCGGGGAACGGGTCCGCGACAAGATTGCAGCCTCCAAGGCCAAGGGCATCTGGGTCGGCGGTCCGATCCCGCTCGGCTATGCCAGCGTCAAAAAGAAGCTGGTCGTCTTGCCCGCCCAGGCTGACACGGTGCGCACGATCTTCCGCCGCTATTTCGAACTCGGCTCGATCAGAGCCCTCGCCGAGGATCTCGACCATGGCGGCTTTCGAACGAAGCTCCAGGAGATCAGCAATGGCCGTGTTCGTGGCGGAATACGGTTTGGGGTTGGCTATCTGGCGCAGATACTCCGCAACCGGTTTTACATCGGCGACGTGGTCTATCGCGGCAAGGTCCATCGCGGTGAACACGACGCCATCGTGGATCAGGACCTGTTCCAGGCTGTGCAGGCAAAGCTTGCCGACGGCGCTGTTGCCCGACGGCTCAAGTTAAGGGCGTCCCCCGCCATCCTGATGGGCCGCATCTATGACGATCGCGGCAACCGGATGACCCCGTCGCATGCGAACAAGAACGGCGCGCGATACCGCTACTACATCTCCCATGCGCTGTTGCAGAAGCGGACCGATGAGGTGGGCCGCGTCCCTCGTGTTCCGGCGCCCGAAGTCGAACGCCTGGTGGTCAACGCACTCCGCCAACTGCCCAGCCCAGCTGACGACCGTTGCCCACCAGTGTCTGCGGACGAGCGCGATCTCGTCGAACAGCATCTCGACCGCGTCGTCATCCGGCCGAATGCGATTGAGATACATCTGCGCAGAACATCCGACGACGAGGATCATACAGGCCAACCGACTGATAACGATCATGCGCCAGCGACAATTACCGTCCCCTGGATTGGCACCGCCCCATCGGCCGCCAAGGGCATCCTCCACGCCCCATCAACGAACCGAGCCATGAATTCGGCGACCCGCGATGCATTGCTCGCCACCATCGGCAAGGCACGAGGCTGGATCGATGATCTGGTGAAGGGTCGCGTCTCGTCATTCGCCGAGATTGCCCGGCGCGAGGGCAAGGTCGAGCGTCATATCCGCTTCCTCGCGCCGCTGGCATTCGTATCGCCCCAGCTGATCACGGCCATCATCGACGGCGCAGCGCCAGCTGATATCGCCGCAACCGAGATTGCGAAGTCCCTCCCGTATTCTTGGGTCGAACAGCGCCGTCGGCTCGGTTTACCGCACGACTGACGATCGCATCGCGCGCGCGTCTTGCGGTTCCAAACCGCACCGCTCAGCACCAGATCAACACTTGTCTTGCCGCTGACCCCGGTCGCAGTCGGTATCGAATCTGCGTCTCTGCATTCCACCACGGAGATTGGAAATTGCCGACCAGAGACCCAAGGCCAAATCAGGCGGACTGGCCGCAGGTTCGGTCCAGACAACACCGGAGAGACCGGCCAGTCCAGCTCTAACCTGTTGGAATATTTAGCGTTTCTTTGTGACACTGAGATAGCTGTCAGAGACCCGACTGGCTGGCTGGGGCGCCTGGATTCGAACCAGGGGATGGCGGAATCAAAATCCGACTGGTTCGAGCGACATATCAATGCGCATTTCGAAATACCGGCGAAATACGGCTCTAGATCGAACAACAGGTTGTCGACAGTTTCGAAATGCCGACAGCACCGCCAAGCTGGTGGTCGCTGATCCAGAGTGGTGTCCACTCGCTGTTGCAAACAAGGCTTAATGCAATGCCGCCTCTGCGAAACGCTCGCCAAGAACTCGTCGCTCAAGCCCTAGCGTCAGGAGCAACCAAGTTCGATGCATACGCCGCTGCTGGATACGAGCCTGACTATGGCAATGCCTGCAGGCTAACAGGAAAGGACAAGGTGAGAGCGCGCGTGGCCGAAATACAGTCAGGCGGCGTCGAGCTGGCGCAGATGACGGTGGCATCCCTGGTCGGCGCTGCTGATGAGATCCGGGAGCTGGCCATCCAGCATCGGCAGCTGTCCGCTGGAGTTGCGGCGATCAAGGAGATCGGAATTCTCACCGGCTTGCGTATCGATCGGCGTGAGGTTGGCGAGCCCGGGGAATTCGCGCGGCTCTCCGACGAGGAGCTGCTCCAGCTCGTCCAAGGCTCGGTCGAGCTGGTGGAGATCCCGGACGACGATATCTGAACGAGAGGCGTCGGGCGCTCTCCTATTTCTCCGACTTTGCAGTCTGTGTCGCAAAGTATTTTTTGTGGACCGGAGCCGCTTGCCTCGACTCCTGGACCCCGGCACAGACAAGCGCGAAAACCTTTTCGTCGAGCATTCCGCGATACTGAATTGCCTTCTTCTTTTCTTGCTCGACCAGCGCAGAGCCGTTGAAAGTATTGAGTCTGTAATAAGCGGCAAAACTCTTGTGCTTTAGAAAAGGATGGTCCCCTGCACCAACAATGCACGTTCCATCCGATTTTGTAGTTGCGCTACAAATCGGCACGACAAGCACCATCCCATCGGGGTCAGGGTCGGTGAGAATTACGAATAAATGCGCGCGGTCTGTATCGTGATCGGGACCGGTTCCGGGAATCCACAGCGTTGCTCTCCTTACGGGAGCAAACACTGGGGCTGTCATAGACCAAGGGCGCTTTCTTCGCGCCTGACACTGGCAATATCGCGCTCGACAATCTCGGCTTCATCCTCTGGAACGCCAAGAGCTTCCAATACTTCGCGATATGCAATCGGGATGCGTCCAGTCGTTTCGGTATATTCCGCACAATATTTGTGAGAGTAATTCCGAAGCTGGGATGCGGTCATATGACCTAGCTCGTCCCAAATCTTTTCTACCGCATCAAGTTCTTCATCACTGACTTCATCAAAATCATTACGGTCGAATTTCTTCATTGCGACGATGTTGTTGCCATTGCGTGCGACAAAGTCATCCCAAATTTGCCCGTGAATAGCTCCGTCGATTCCGTTCAGCGTGCTGGAGCAAATTGGGCCGTGCGGCAGCGAAAATAATTCGTCGAAAAGCATCGGGCGATGGTGCTCGGCCAGCACCCTTCGCTCTGAAAAGTAAATCAGCTTGATGAGTTTCAGCTTCTCGATTACGCCTTGGCTCTTAAGGGCAAAAAAGGCGCAAAGCTGCGCCGCCTTCCTCGACCGAAAGCCGACGAGCGGGGCAAGATAACTCGGGAAGTTGGGGTCGTATTGCCGTTCCGGCACTTCGTCCCTCATCGGTCTCTCCTGGAAGACCAGATTCGGCCTATTACGCCTACTCCGTTGACAACCCGTCAACAGGCGTCCGGGTCCAACATAGTCAACAATGCTGACCTTTTCTAGGCCGTTTATTGGCCTTCCCGCCAGACGATCCGCGTTACGGGCTCGCTGCGACGGCCCGGCGCGCGGCCTGCCCGATCACCAGACATTTGAAGTGGCCCCACAGGCTATCACGAGATTGTAATAACTCTAAATGCTCGTATAATATCCTTTCGGAGAGGATATTATTTACCTACGCGTCTCGACCGACAAACAAGGGCGTTCCGGTCTGGGGATCGAGGCACAGCGCCAAGCCGTCCTCGACTATCTCAACGGCGGCAAGTGGGAACTAGCGAGCGAGTTCGTTGAATACGAGAGCGGCAGGCGTGGAGACCGGCCAGAGCTGGCTAAGGCAATGGCGGCCTGCAAGAAGCTCAAGGCCAAGCTGGTCATCGCGCGCTTGGATCGGCTCGCCCGCAACGTCAACTTCATCTCTGGGCTAATGGAACGCAAGGTCGAGTTCATCGCGTGCGACATGCCGGAAGCCACGCCGATGATGTTGCACATATATGCCGCCGTTGCCGAACAAGAGGCTCGCAACATTTCGGAGCGGACCAAGGCGGCGCTGGCTGCTGCCAAAGCGCGCGGTCAGAAACTGGGTGCGCCAGCTCGCAAGCTTGCCAAGGCACGCATCTTGGGAGCGGAGGGCAACCGGCGCGCGGCAGATCGATACGCGGCGAACGTGCGACCCATAATCGAACAGATACGGTCGAGCGGGATCTTATCATTGCGCGGCATCGCAGCGGCGTTAACGGCGCGCGGCGTTGCGACGGCACGCGGCGGTGAATGGACCGCAGTTCAAGTGAGCGCAATTGAGCAGCGTTTCACCAGCTTAATTAGTAGCGCTGCGTTCTCGCCATCCTCGATCAATTGGAGGCATCGCAAGCCGCGAAACGGCACCAACAGGCGACCCCCCAGGGACCCTGTGGGGGAGACCGCGAGCGAAACCAACCCTATCTCGCTTGCGGTGGTCAGCCCCATTTTCCAAAAATTTTTGAATTTCAATGGCCTCTGACCCGTGCCAGATGCTGTTTGTGAATAGCGATCACAGCGTTCTCTGCTTCGTCGGTGCAAGGCGCCATGCCCATGCTACGACGAATGCCAGGACGAAGATGAACCGGTACGAGCGTCCGCCAGAACTCATGATCAGATAGTCATAGAGGCCGTGGCACATGGTGGCTGCTAATACTGCGACGGCCAGATAGTGCGATTTCGCCTCGTCCCGCAGTGCCTCGAAGACGTAACTGGACGCGATCACCCCGACCGCGAGGTGCAGCGGGTTTGCGGTGAGAGTCCGGATCAGCAATAGGTCGGCGACCGCTTCGGAATATCGGCACAAATAGATGATGTTCTCGGCACCTGCAAAGCCAGCCGCCACAGTAATTCCAATGGCAACCGTCTCGCGCAGCGAGGCGGCCTTGCGTCTTGCGAGCTCCGATATCTGCGCGATTTTGACGACCTCTTCTGTGAGGGCGACGAAGAGAAAGGCTTCGGCAGCCAGATGATACTGCATCGGGATCGACGGCCCGAAGAACGCGAAGACGTAATGCTCGGCTAGCAGCGCTACGAACGCTAGGAATGCGCCTGTCAGGAAGTGGACGGCTGCATCCTTAGGCCGTTCCGCCAGATCGATGAATTTCGCTAACGAGGCGATGAAGATCGGGCCCAGGAAGCCAATCGCCAGCGCGGGCCACGACGGCATCAAGACAACGTTGTTTTATTCCGGCCGCCGAACATCGCCTTGAGCCCTACCCACAGCCCGCCGAAGGCGGCGAATAGGCTGACCGCCACGAGCTTCTTCGACGCGAGCAGCAGCACGAGCAGACCCTTGAAGAACCCGGCCTTGGTCAGAAGACCTCCCGCAATCAGTCCGGCCACTCCGTAGGCAGCGGCTTCGTCGATGCTCGGGTTGAACTCCGAGTAGAGGTTACCCTGGTTGAACGACACCATCGACAGAAGCTCCGGGGCGGACCGATCGATGCGCGCCATCGCGCTCATGTCGGCTACCGCGTTGAGGCTCAGGACGCCTTTGCGCCCCAGAATACGGATTTCATAGTTCAGCGTCTCGTCGGTGGCGGCGCCGAACCGCAGGGCCTTCGCCCAGTAGAGTTTCTTTTCCTTCTTGTCGTAGTACGGCTGTCGCGCCCAGCCGACCAGTTCGTATTGTTCGTATCCTTGCTTTACTCGCTCGGCGCTGGCTAGCCGCGTCGCCTCCTGCATTTCTTTGAGCAGGCTCGCGTAGTCGATCTTCTCAGCGTCGGTGTCGCTGACGTAGCCGCTCTTGTTATAGGTGATCACGACCGCCCAGCCTTCGTCGCTTAGCGGGCTGACGTCTGTCGGCAAAAGCAGTCCCAAGGTGCCCGACGCAGCCGACGGCGGATTTTCCCAGATGCGCGTGAGGAACATTTTAGCGTCGTTGCCGTCGAGGTAGACGAACTTCTCAGTTAGCCGGAGCGACGCAAGGTCGTCGCCGAGAGCGACGGCTCCCCTCTGGAAGTGCAAACTCTTGAGGAGGTCGGCCTTGCTCTGCGCGGTTGCGGGGGTGTTCCCCGCTAAGAACGCGAGGGCGATACCAACCGACACGCATAGCGCAAGATTGCTTCGCGACATGTCCGCCCCCACCTTTGCCCGCTCCCTAGCTGCATTTTTGCTCTTTTCCAGCCTTCCAGCAAGACGCATGTTCAAGGCGAGCAAACTATCAGGCCAACGCAGAATTCGCTGCATCATCCCGTGACGAATCGCGCGGCGCTGACAACCCACTGGACCTCTTGACCGTTTGGCGAACACGTCCGACGCTGCCGTAATGTTCGCCTTCACCAGCGAATATCAGATGACGCAATGGGTGTTGGGATCGGTGGTGCCCATCCTCGACGAATTCACTGCCCTTGCATTTATGCAAGGTGAATGGACTAGCGGAGCCCTTAAAGCCCACGCTGCTCGATAGATCGATATTGAGATTCAACCTGTGGCGTTATCGACGGTCGCACTCGCTGCATCGCAACGCCAAAGGATGCATTCGAGATATCGCAATTTTTTTGAAGCGCATTTCTAGCAGCTTCGTCCACCAAAAACCGAATGTCACTGGCCGAATAGGACGCTAGAGTTTTTGAGAGAGTTTTTAGATCGAGGTTTTTTGCAACAGGCCTACCCTCAAGGTGGAGCGCCAGCATTTCGTGGCGAGCCTCTTCGTCCGGCGGGCCGACGTAGATCAATTTGTCGAGACGCCCAGTCCGTCGAACTGCCGGGTCAATTTTATCCGGCTGGTTTGTTGCTGCGATTACAAATATCTTCTTTTCGGAAGCACTGTTCAAATGCGCCAAAAACTCGTTCACCTCTTCCGACTTATACTGTTGATGGCCTCCAAGGCCCTCGCGCGCCGGAACGAGGGCTTCAAACTCATCGATGAATATAACAGCGGGTGCCTGTTCAGCCGCTGCGTCGAATAACTCGCGAATCTTGATCACGCTTTGATGGATATAGGGGCTGGCTAATTCCGAGGGAATAATCTCTACAAAGTAGTGGCCCAATTCCTCAGCGAGCTGTCTTGCGATATATGTCTTACCACAGCCGGGAGGTCCATAAAGGAGAATCCCGTTTGGGATGGAAAGTCCGTATCGCCGAAAAGGTTCTGGGTTTTTGACCGGCCCTATCACTTCGCGGCGTAGCAGCTCCTTGAGCGCATGCATGCCGGCAACCCTGTCGAGGCCATGCCCAGCGACGCTTGACTGTACAGCCGCTGACTTTTCCGAGGAGTCGTCTTTACCATCCTGAGAACTGGCACGCCCTAGCGCTCGGCTGAGCGCGTGCAAAGTCGTAATGGTCTCGCGTGGGTTTTTGGCCATAAGGCATCGGTCAACAATTCGCGTAAGCTCTTCGCCTCCAAATTTTGACCATCGAAGAAGTGCTGGGACATCTCCCGCTAATTGTTTCGGATCAATGCCCGTAGCGAATAAATAGAAATCCTTTGCTACGTGGCGGACTTTCTCGGCCTCAGATAGCTCGGCGCCTTCCCAAGGCATCAGAGGACAAACCACGCCTTGATCGCTGATTTGCCATGTAAGCGATGGATTGAAACTTGGGAACATTTGGACCGGCACGCCTCGGTCAACCGCATCAAGCATGCCGTGAAATAGCTTCTTTAGATTTTCTCCTTTCGCCTCTTGAAGATTTTCGTCTTCGATACGACGACCCAGTAACGTCAGCAGGAAGCCGCTCGTGTTAGGAGGGGACTGCTGGGCCGGCACCCGCTCATGAGATGAAAGAATTTGAGAACTTTGAACTGAGAACCAGTCGTTCAAACGCCGGGTGCGATATTCCAATTCGCCCGTGTTCCGCAAAAGAAATAAAACCGTCTCCGCCTCGCCCGATGATTGCAACGCATAGGCTTCGCAGTCGTTGCTCGAATGCAACTGCCTCGTCACAATAGGCAAGCCCGGCAGAGAGTAACCTGTCGGAAGGGTCGGCCGTGTTATCAGCATAGTGTCAAAACTTTCGCAGTCCAGAACGCAAAGCGCGCTCGCGAACTACTTCATCATTGCCTTTCGGTTGGAGCTTCCACAAAGCTCTCACTACTTCTCTCAATTCTTTGCCATCCCCAGTGGCCAGCGCTGACTGCCCCTTAGCAATGAGAACTTTCGCCTCGGCGCCATTTATGTACGGAGTGCTCGGCTGACGCAAATTATCGAAGAGCTCTCTCCAGAACCAATCTTGATTGGCAAGCACCCGCCATCGCAAGCTGTCAATTTCTTCGCAGATTCTCTGGGTTGCCCGGTTATCGCTCTTGGATAGGGCGCGTTCCAATTCGCGGCGTAGCATTACGAGCTGTTGTTTCTCCAAGGCACTTCCAAATTTTTCGACAACGGCTTCTGCAACGTCAACCTGCTCTATCGATTGAGAGGTTAGACCAGGTCCAGGGTTGCTGACCGCACGACGCTCAAGGCGACTGAGCCGCCCGCGCACATTTTTGGATTCTTCGACGACACGCTTGGCATCATCCGGATCGGCCTTTCCCGCATCGCTCGGGGCTTTTGCATCGAGTTCATCTACCGACCGCCTCAATTCAACCAAATCATTTTGAACTGATTCATCAGCGTGGTTTGCAGCATTTCGCTCAAGATTTTCGAGACGTGTTCGATACTGCTGAACTTCCGATGCAACCGAGCTCGACAAGTTTGAAAAGTTCTGCTCCTCGCGCTGCGCCGAATACAGACGGCTGCTAAAATGCTGATTCAGATATGGAACGAATGCTTCGACATTGATTAATCGTGACGCATCTATTCGGATCGTTACTTCAATTTCTGCACCTTCAGGAACAGTTCGGCGAACATCGTTATGGGGCAACAAAACATTACCGACCCATTCATTTGCATCAGGGTCATCGAGAAACTCTCCTTCCCAGAGCTTAATTGCCAAGTTCGAATTTGCGTTGCCCGGGATTAAAGGGCGGATCGCCCGATACTTCACCTTTTTTTCTGCCGGCAATGGCGTTCCTTTGGAAAACACCGGATCGAGCGCGGGACTTCCACCGGGGACGAGTACCTCGATAGACAGCGTGTGAGGAAGAGGCGGCGCGGATGGAACCAGTCCATGCCTTACCTTAAACTCTGAGGGCTCGGTCGGGATCAATCGTCCATGAGAATCGCGGGCATATATCCAAAATGTTGTGGTTTCCTGCTCCTTGAGTGGCACGGGAATTTCAATGACGCTGTCACTTGGTGTCATCCACCCGCTAGTCCAGTGCCCCCCTTCCGCATCCCACTTGATCTCCACGTTGCTGTCAGCGTTCAAAACGCGCGCCGCCACTATGCAGTCAAGTTCCGCGCTGACCGGTTCGAAGGCCATTTTTAGAAGTATACTGGATGAATCTACGGCCTTGGTCGGCGCCGGCTTCTTCGTTCTCTCCAAAGTCGACGCATAAACGGCCGCGCCACGACCGACGACGGTCATCGGGTCAATTGAGAAATCAACAGGGGTATTGAAACGCGCTTTCAATATGGAGCGCACGCATGGAGTTTGCGTCGGCCCCCCGACAAGAAGGATGCGGTCTAAGTCACCGCCTGTAATGCGGGCACCTGCTAGTGCTTCGTCGGCAAGCGAACAGCATTTTTCTAAGAGGGGCTCTATCAGTGCTTCAAGCTGCCTGCGAGAAAAGGGCACCTCCATATCAATAAGGTTTCCGGATTCATCTTTGCCAAGATCAAACAGCGAGATGATCACTCGTTCATCGGTTGAGAGATCGATTTTTGCTTCTTCAGCCTTCGCTCGAAGCTGAGGCAAGAGAGCGATGCGTATCGAGTGTTGCACCGCGGACCCAAGATCGTATGTTTCCTCAAGCGCAGGAAGAAGCACCTGCTCCACGATGAGCCGATCGACGTCCTTGCCGCCAAGTAAGTTATCGCCACGATGCTCTAAGATGTTAAGTCGGCCCTGACGGGTGGAAACGACAGCGATATCCAGCGTCCCCCCTCCTAGGTCAAAAACCAACCACCGCTGGTCAGCGCTAGTGCGGCCAAGGCCATACCCGATTGCAGCAGCGATAGGCTCCTGAAGAAGAGGCGCTTCTTCCAATCCGGCGAGAGCGGCTGCCCGTGCGGTAGCTTCACATTGGAGCGCGCCAAAGGCCGCCGGCACAGTAATAACAGCCGCGGTCACATTTGCATCAGACTGTCTGCGGACATCTTCCTTGAGTGATTTAAGTATCTCCGCTGAGAGTTCTTCGGCCGACAAGTCTCGCTGGGCAGCAACAAAACGTTTGCGATCTTTTTGCCCCATCCACCGTTTGAATTCGATGGCAACGTTGTCAGGATCAGTCAACAGAGCAGCGTAGGCACGACGGCCTACAATTACGCGGCCAGATTTCGGTATGTGAACAGCGGACGGCGTCACATTCATTTGGTCATTGTTTTGAAATATCCTGATTGAGCCAGACTCCAGTCTAGCGACACAGGAATTGGTAGTACCGAGATCGATCCCGTACTCAATCGCGTCCGTCATTCGGTCCCCTCAGAATGCTCCGCGAACTTCCGGCAGAACGCTTTACAATTATCTGACCTCGTTTCACGACTTGTCCAAACAAGGTCATAGTTGGAGAAATTGTTTCGGCGATGACTAGATGGCCGCCAGATGATTCCGCCTCTTCAAGCATCTCGACGACTTCAGGAACTAATCCGGGATCGTAGTTTCGCCCAGTGAAATCGACCAATTCGACACCAATCGCTCTGAGTATCTCTGCGATGTGGCGAGACGCGTGACGAATGCCGACACCCTCGTCAGTGTCTTTGAGACGGTCGCCCAGTCGTTCAAGCCGCCAACATTCCAGGGAGATACTGCACACATTCTCTAACGACATTGGCAGCAAGTCAGGAACTGCGACGGAGTTCATCTACCTTCTACCTCTTCGCAAGAGCGTTGTACTGATCGACAAGCACAGAATCGCGATCCAGCAACTCATTGTAGGCCTTCACGTCACTTTCGTTGGCGGACAACATCGCACGATGACGCGCGAGGATGGCGTTGTAAGTATCGACCTTGGAGTTATAGATAGCTGCGTCGACACGGACCCCCGTCTTTTGTCTTTCATCCAGCGCTTTCAATTCGGAAGACAGCTGATCCATTTGAGTATTGAAACGTGTCAGTTGATCAATGACCGGATCAATTCGTGGTTTGAGCGCCGCGATTTTCGCGCGACCAAATTCGATTTCAGTTTTAAGAGTGGAGCGCCGTTGAGCAGCGCCAGGCGATTGCGTGGTCGTAGTGCTTGAGGAATATGTCGTGCTGCGCGCAGCGTTAGGATAATTTGTCTCGATAGTAACCCAGACAACTGCCGCGGCTATGACCGCAAGGGATATGGCAAAATGCCAGCGATCGAATTTACGTAGCGGGAGTTTTCCGAGAAACCGATACTTTCCACCTTCTGCATCAATCACTCGGTAGCGTGCAATCGGAAAGATCGGGACAAAGAGCAGCACAAAATAGTGGGTTGTGACGTATGAGTTCGTGTCTCGGTCGTAATCTGATCTGCCATAAATTGTGACTCCAATTCCATTGAACGAAAACAAGGCCGGCGCGGAGGAAATCGGCGTCAGCGGGCCCAGTACGCGTTGTTTGCTTGCCGCCTCGCGTACTTCTTCGAGCCCGTGTTCAATTCTGATGGCGCTAACTGTGTCACGCGCGAGCTCTAGCGCTTCTTCGTGCAATTGTTGGGAGCAAATAAAATCGTCCGCCCACGTGTATCCTATCGCGATACTGGCCAAACTTTTTGCCGTTTCTTCTCGCGCCCGCTTCGCCAACTGATGATCGGTCGAGACAAGATCAATCAACCGAGATAATTCAGGTTGGATTTCGCCTCGAAATCGCTTGAGTGCAAAATCGCAGGCCTCTCGGTTGCCTTTCGACGCATCCGGATCGTGGACAATTTTTGCGCCACATTGTTCACGAATTGACGTAGAAAGTTCTCGCAGGTTTTCAAGAATTGGTGATGCAATATCCTCTTGAACATTTGCAGCCCATTCGCCGGTCTCATTGAGCGCTTGCAATGCCTTTAAAATTCTGTGGAGTGTGGGCGCATCATTGCGAGCTTGTGCGTCGCGTGCTGCAACGGCGAGCGGCTCCGAAGCTATTCGAACTGCATCGTTGCGTAGCGCTTCAATTTCTGAGGGGAGCGCGGCCGGTTCAAAGCCCCCTTTTTCTTCTAGCGTTAGGGTGAGCGTCCAATAGCTATCGTTAGCAATAACCCGATGCCAGGCGCGCAGCGCGTCAACCCACCGATTTATCGCAGCATCATCTGTGCCGCCTTTCAAAGCAGAAAATAATTCATGCAAGGCTTTGTCGTGATCTAACGCGGCGGCCGCCTCGGGATGAGCTATGCGGGATTTTGGGTGACGAGGTTGATCAGGCGGCGTGGTGAGCCGGCATTTCAGTGACCTCGATTCCGTTTTTGAATTTGACTCCTTGAACGACCTTTGGCAACTGGTTCTCGCCGTTTAATCGCCGCCATG
>JAPLPD010000235.1 GCA_026400395.1 Alphaproteobacteria bacterium
CCCAAACGTTGTCAAGCTTCGCGCCGACTTGGTCGAACGTGGCGTTTTGGTTCTTGAAGGTGAAAAGTTTCGCTTCACCCAAGACTACACGTTTAACTCGCCATCACAAGCTGGCGACGTCGTCTTAGGGCGCTCATCCAATGGACGTACCGATTGGAAGGACGCTAGCGGTAGAACGCTGAAAGAATTGCAAGAGGCGCAGGCCAAGAGTTAATTCTGTAAGCAGTGCTCTGCTTACCTTTACCGGTATAAACATGAATGAAGCTGAGACTAGAGCTGAGTACATTGACCCTGCACTAAAAGCAGCGGGCTGGAACGTGGTCGAAGGCAGCCGCATCCGGCGCGAGTATTCCATCACACCGGGCCGTATCGAAGGTCATGGCAAACGCGGCAAATCACTTACCGCTGATCACGTCCTGATCTATCGCAACACGAAGCTTGCAGTGGTGGAGGCTAAAGCTTGGGATGAACCGCTGACCCTGGGTGTAGCGCAGGCTAAAGACTACGCGGGCAAGCTCGAAATTCGTTTCAGCTACTCGACCAATGGTCAGGGCATTTACGGCATCGACATGCAGGAGGGGACAGAGGGCGAGTTGCCATCCTACCCGACGCCGGATGAACTCTGGAATAAAACCTTTGCGAAAAAGAATGAATGGCGCGACCGCTTTGCCGCTGTTCCTTTTGAAGACAAGGGCGGCACTTTAGGCGACAGGTACTTCCGTGACATTGCCATTGAACGCGTGCTGGAAGCCATTGCGAATGACCAGCAGCGCATTCTGCTGACGTTAGCGACAGGCACCGGCAAGACAATGATTGCGTTTCAGATTGCTTGGAAGCTATTCCACAGCCGCTGGAACCTGAGCCGCAAACCGACACGCCAACCGCGCATCCTTTTCCTCGCCGACCGCAATATCCTAGCCAACCAGGCCTATAACGCGTTCTCTTCGTTCGCCGAAGACGCGCTAGTGCGGATTGAGCCGAGTGATATCCGCAAGAAGGGCAAGGTGCCGAAGAACGGCAGCGTCTTCTTCACTATCTTCCAGACTTTTATGAGCGGCCCGCCGAAGGATGGCCACCCCTCACCCTATTTCGGTGAATACCCGAAGGATTTCTTCGACTTCATCATCATTGACGAATGCCATCGCGGCGGCGCGAACGACGAGAGCAACTGGCGCGGCATTCTCGAATATTTTAATCCGGCAGTGCAGCTCGGGCTAACAGCTACGCCTAAGCGCAAGGACAACGTGGACACATACGCGTACTTCGGCGAGCCGGTCTACGTCTATTCGCTGAAGGACGGTATCAATGACGGCTTCCTTACACCTTTCAGATTGAAGCAGATTTCAACGACGCTGGACGAATACGTCTATACGCCTGATGACACGCTGGTTGAAGGAGAGGTCGAGGCAGGGAAGCGATACGGTGAAGCTGACTTCAATCGGGTCATCGAGATCAAGGAGCGTGAAAAGAAGCGGATCGAGATTTTTATGTCGCAGATTGATCAACGCGAGAAAACGTTGGTGTTCTGCGCCACACAGGATCATGCGCTGGCTGTGCGCGACCTCATCAATTAGATGAAGTCGAGCAAAGACCCCAATTACTGCCAGCGGGTCACGGCCGACGATGGCGCGCTCGGGGAACAGCACCTCCGTGACTTCCAAGACAATGAAAAGACCATCCCCACGATCCTCACGACGTCACAGAAACTCTCTACCGGCGTGGACGCTCGCAACATCCGTAACATCGTTCTGATGCGCCCGATCAACTCGATGATTGAGTTCAAACAGATCATCGGACGTGGAACACGGCTTTATGACGGGAAAGACTACTTCACGATTTACGACTTTGTGCGGGCACACCATCACTTCAACGACCCTGAGTGGGACGGCGAACCAGTAGAGCCGGAAGCTTCGGAACCTAGAGAACCACGACCGAAACAGCCCGATCCACCGGAGCCCGACCCAGAGCCCGGTGAGCGTCGGCAGAAGATCAAGGTCAAACTCGCCGATGGCAAGGCCCGCACGATCCAACACATGACATGCACGACCTTCTGGCATCCCGACGGCACGCCTATGTCTGCGCAACAATTCATGGAAATGTTATTCGGCAAGCTGCCAGAGTTCTTCAAGGACGAAGGTGAACTCCGCGCGATCTGGAGCGCGCCGGATACGCGCAAGAAGCTATTACAAGGTCTGAGCGAAAAAGGCTTTGGCAGGAGCCAATTAGCAGAGATGCAAAAGATTATTGATGCTGAGAAAAGCGATCTATTCGACGTGCTAGCCCACGTGGCTTACGCAATGGCGCCGTTGACCCGCGAGGAACGAGCTGCAAAGGCCAAGGCTGCGATCAATACGCGGTTCAACACCAAGCAACAGACTTTCTTAGATTTCGTACTGTCGCATTACGTGAACGAAGGCGTCGATGAGCTCGATCAGGAAAAGCTAATTCCGCTGCTCCGTCTCAAGTATCAAAACGCGATTGCCGACGCCGTGGCCGACCTCGGAAAGCCAGAAGAGATCGGCACAGTGTTTTCGGGCTTCCAAAAGTTTCTTTATCAGGATGCGGCTTACGTCGTATAAGCGAGGCGGCTCGTTAGCAAGCTGACATGACCATGGCCGGTGCTGGCCAATGATCTGAGAGTAAGGAGAATGGCTAGTGGCTATTTGGGGGATTATTTTTAGCGTGCTTGGTGCTGTGCTTATCGCAATCGGGTAGAGCGATATCGCGCGTTCGGTAGCGCTGTGGCTTAACGTGTTAGAACTGGAGAAAAATACCAGACATTCTGGTGGCGACATCCTGAACGTGGTCGGCGCTGATGAGCACATGAAACGTTCCATAAAACGCAACAAGTTCCTGGCGCCGCTCGGGTGGGGAATTTTCATTGTTGGAATTCTGATGCAGGCAGTTCCCTACTTCAAACAGGACGGCTTGAGCGCGCTTCGGCTTTTCTAACCGCCGCGCCGCTTCGCCAAGCGAGGCCCAGCCTGCTCGGCTCAACCCTCAGCATTGCAAGCCGGTGCCCTAAGCGGTGCCCCAAGATACATATTATCGAATAACTTATTGTTATTACTAGCATAAGATGAATTCGCCTCCCGGCGCTCCACCGCGACGCTTTTCGGCAACCGGGGCCGCGCTTTTCGTCCGGCGTAACGCAGACCCGCCGTCCGTCAGCGAACCAGTCGCGGGGGTCATAGTGCCCCGGGCGGGTCCCGGCGCCGCCCGGGCTCCGTGCTTGCGAGGCACGGGGCGCGGGCGCCGCATCCTGCTCCGCCTTCGAACGCGCCCTCGATGAGCAGTATTAGGAATATATACAGTAGGTAAATAGTCCTGTCAAGCGGGTGTGCGGAAACGCGTGTACCGTTGTGCTAATCAGGGGCAGCCTGTTGTGGAATCGAGGCGGCGATGGCCCACGAGCGCATCGAGATCAATTCCGAAATCATGGGTGGCAAGCCGGTGATCCGCGGCACGCGCATCCCGGTGGAAACCGTGCTGCGCAAGCTCGGGGCGGGCATGGCGGCGGATGCAATTCTCGCCGATCACCCGCGGCTGACGCGCGATGACATTTTGGCCGCTCAAGCCTTCGCCGCCGACTATCTCGCCGACGAAGAGCTGGTTTATCGCTGACCGTGAACTGGCTGGCCGACGAGTGCGTGGATGCGGGGCTGGTGAAGCACCTGCGCGCGTCGGGGCACGACGTTCTTTACATGGCAGAGGTCGCGCGGGCCACCAGCGATGCCGACGTGATCGCAATGGCGCATGCCAGCGGGCGGTTGCTGCTAACCGAGGACAAGGATTTCGGCGATTTGGTTTTCAGGCAAGGCCGTCCCGCGCCCGGCGTGATCCTGCTGCGCGTCGATCCAACAATGGCCCGGCTCAAGAGCGAGCGCATGGACGCAGCGATTGCACGCTTTGGCGATCATTTGTTCGGACGCTATATGATCGTCGAGGAGTCTCGGTTTCGCTCAAGGCCGCTCCGCACGTCGTGATGACGCGACTGGAGCCTGTAGCCCGCATTGAGCGAAGCGAAATGCGGGAGCGGACTCGCTGCGATTGCGGCCCCGGATTTCGCTTTGCTCAATCCGGGCTACGCTCGCTCAGTGCGATCAGATGTGTAGGGAGGGCAAAGGCGCGGAGCGCCGTGCCCACGTGGAACTTGAATATCGGTTCGCGTGGGCTCGCTTCGCTTAGCCCACCCTACGGTCACTTCATTCGGCAGTGATCGGCGTCAGCTCGAACACGCGGCCGTGCTTCGATGCTTCCGCCACGTCACCGCGACGCAAGGCAAGCCGCACAGAGTCGAGCTTGAGCGCATCGTCCCCCGACATGGTGGGAGACCAGCTTTCGTCGTTGTAGTGAAGCTCGATGGGCACTTCGGCGGCATACTTGCCTTCATGGATCAGCTTGATGGATGTCTTGGTCATCTGCATTTCCGTTGATCACATCACATTACTGCAGAAGTCCCGGATTTCGCTGCGCTCAATCCGGGCTACGCTCGCTTGCTGGAAACGGCCCTACGAGGCTCGCGTCACAAACTTCCCGAGCAATGGAAGATATTCTTCTGGCTCTCGGTCCACGTAAGATGTCGAGGGGTCATCAATGATCGGTCTCTCGGTTTCGAGCAACCAACGTAAAGCGGTGCCATCACTGCGTTTGCGCTTTCTGGTCTTTTGAAAAACGTCTCGATAACGGTGCGGAGAGATGCCTATAAATGGCATAAACGACACTCGGCCGGGCGTGTCCTTCTCAATCTCAATCTTATTTTGATGCAGATCCTTGGCTTTGCTTTTTGGGTATGGCTCGATGTACACAACGCGTTTGATGCCCGCGGCCAGTATGTGTTTCGTGCAGTTGTGACAAGGGAATGTAGTGCAGAAAAGCGTTGAGTTCTTAACGCTGCGTCCAAGTCTTGCGGCGTCACACAACGCACACATCTCGGCATGCACGACTCGACCATACTCGGTAACATCCATTAGCTGCGCGCTGGCGAGTGGTCCGTCCTTTTCCTTTGTACGAGGCTTTCGTTTTTTTGTGAGCGTATTCACCATGTCGTCGAGTGACCCCAACGCCTTGGCGGCGTCGGAAAGAAGATTTGCGCGTGCCAGCCGATCAAAAAGGTCGCGTAGGATATCTTTTTTCAGGATGTCATTTGGATCAAATCCCATCCTGACGTCACGGAAGTCCGGTGTTTCAGAGTCCCAGTAAGTGCCGCCCATTGCTTTCGGCACTGCATTGCAGCCTTGTGTGATCAGTTCGCCCTCGTCTGAAAAAATCGCAGCCCCGACTTGCCGCGACAAATCTGCTGATCGGAGCGATGCCGATTTTGCTGCGTACATGCCGTACTCGGCTTTGCTCGGCGTGATGTCTGTTCGGCCAAAAAACGCCTGAACGAAACGGGTTAGCTGATTGTCCATATCGCGTTTGGACAATCCTTCGATGAATACGTCGCCGAGATGAAATGTTTCACGGAGGCGTTGCCCATAGTCGTTGCCTTCTTCGTCCGCATCAAGCGACATAAGTTCCGCGGCTCTGGCGACGATTTCTTCTGCGCCAGTTGAAGGCAGCAAAGACCGACGAAGGCGTTCTTCTAGAAGTTTCTGTCGCTGTTCGGGTGAGCCATATGCTGAAATCAGAATGAAGTTTTTGCCGTAAACCTTGCGAAGCAGAGAAATTTCGTCCGGCCGTTTGAGCTGACGAATGACGTATGCCGTTGAAGGCACGGGCACCTGCAGCTTGCCCTCCGGCAACATAGCCCGTCGAATGGCGATGGCTCGCAAGGCGACTTGAGCCAAACCCGCTGCATCTTCGAGTTCTTCACACAGAGCATTCAAGTACTTGATCTTGAATATGATGTCTGTGTAGAAGTGTTTCTCGGGGTTTTGCTGAGGTTTGTTGGCGGGCTCATAGGTCATCATCTCTTTGGTGAGATGTATGATCTCGGATTTATTCCATATTGCCCGCAACTCCGCCTCAGTCAGCACCCGGTCCCGGGGCTTTAGGCTGGCGCCGGGGTTATTCGTGCCGATCACCGGATTTTCGCTGGCGAGGCCTTCACGGATTGCCCAAC
>JAPLPD010000286.1 GCA_026400395.1 Alphaproteobacteria bacterium
TCAACAACAAGATCCGCGTCATCCAGCGGCGCGCCTACGGTCTACGCGACCAGGAATATCTGCGGCTCAAGGTGCTCACATGCATGCTCCCAGCGCTCTGAAGTTGCTGAAAACACCCACTCGTTTTCCTGAAGACCCATCATTCAAATCCCGATATCGTTGGCGACTCAAGCGGTCCGCAGCGCCGGCATGACCTCGCGGGCGAACAGCTCGATCGAATGGCGGGTCTCTTCGAATGTCAGGTCGCCGAAAGCGAACTGGCCGACGAAATAGTCAGCGCCAGAATCCGCCATCTGCTTGCGTATGATCTCGGTCACCGTCTTCGGCGAACCGCAGAAACCGCGGCCATCCGCCACGATGGCGGAAAACTCGGCCGGGCGCGGATGCGACGGCATCCGGTCGTAGACCTTGAACAGGTGCACGAAGCTCGCCTGCCACACCGGATAGGCGCGTTCGGCGAGCCGCTTGGCCTCGGCATCGGTGTCGGCCACCACCAGCATGCGGCCGAGCCCGAACTTCGGCATCGGACCGGCGCGTCCGGTTTCGTTCCACGCGGACCGATAGCACTCGCTGAATCCCTTGGTCGCGGTGACCCCATCGAGGCTGATCACGTTCAGCCCCTGCTTGGCGCTCCGCGTCGCGCTGTCGTTGGCATGGACCCCGTACCAGACCGGCGGATGCGGCTTCTGAAACGGCTCGATCTCCACCGGCACGTTATCGAATTTGAAGTGCTTGCCCTTGAAGTTCACCACGCGGTCGCGAAGCCCCTGCACGATGACCGCCATTGACTCGTCGTAGATGTCGCGGGCGTCCGCCGGGTTGACGCCAAACAGCTCCAGTTCGATCGGTGACGCGCCGCGGCCGAATCCGACGTCGAGCCGCCCGCCGCTCATCTGATCGAGCATGCAGATTTCCTCGATCATCCGCAGCGGATGATAGAGCGGCAGCGCGTAGATCATCGGTCCGAAGCGAAGCCGCTTTGTGCGCTGCGCCACCGCGGCAAGATACACGCTCGGCGACGGCGCCATGCCGAGCGGCGTCGCGTGATGTTCGGCGACGTGATACGAGAAAAACCCCGCGCGATCGAACAATTCGACGATCGCGAGGCGCTCTTCGTAGTAGTCCGCCTGCGATGCGCGGCTGGCATCGACGTGATCGAAGATTCCAAATTCCATTTCAAGCCTGCGTTAGACCGACCTCACCAGCGGGCCACCCCGCGCGCCCGAAATGCGCTTGGCGTGTACCCAGGATGCACCCGGGGTACCTAGCGCGCATTTGGAGCGCAACAACGCTAGCGCGCTCCCGGCACCGCCTCAACGTACTTGTTGGTGTAGGTTTTCGACAGGTCGATCTTTGCGTTCTTCACCTCCGGCGAGGACTGGCTGAACACGTCGAGCACCGCCTGCGCGCCCTTCGGATCCATCCTGCCGGTGGTCGAATACATCGGGATCGTGTTCTTCAGCGCCGCGAGATAGAGCGCCTTGTCGGCGCCGACCAGCCCCTCAGGCATCTTCGCCATGATTTCTTCCGGCGTGTGCGAATGGATCCACTTCAAGGTTGCGACGATGGCGTTGGTCAGCCCCTGGACTTCCTTCTGGTGCGAAGCGATCCAGCCGCTCTTGGTGTAGAGCGCGCCGCCGGGATATTCGCCGCCGAACACCGACAGCGTGTCCTGCTGCGTCCGGGTGTCGCTCAAAATCTTGAGGTCCTTGTTCTTGCCTTGCAGGAGCGTGATGGCCGGATCGAGCATGATCGCGGCATCGACCGAGCCCTGCTCCATCGCCGCGATCGCGGTTGCGGCAAGGCCGATGCCGATCACGCCGACCGAGTTCGGGTCCACGCCTTCCTTGCTGAGCATGTATTTGAGGAAGAAGTCGGTCGATGAGCCCGGAGCGCTGACGCCGACCTTCTTGTCCTTGAGGTCCTTGATCGAGGTGATCTTGCCGGTCTGCTTCGGCGACACCACCAGTGCAAAGCCCGGATAGCGGTCATAGACCACGAAGGCTTCGAGCGCCTGGTTCTTGGCGGCGAGATTGACGCAATGATCGAAATAGCCGGACACCACGTCGGCGCTGCCGCCGATCACCGCGGTCAGCGATTGCGACCCGCCCTTGAAATCGACCAGTTCGACCTCGAGGCCATTCTTTTTGTACTCACCCAGTTCCTGCGCCAGCATGGTCGGCAGGTAGCACAGGCAACCGGCGCCACCGACCGCGATGGTGACCTTCGATTGGGCTATGGCTGCGGCAGACATCAGCCCCAGCGCGCCCAAGGCGGCCAGCGCGCTCCGGATCGATTTTTTCAGCATGGCATTCTCCCGAGACGAATTTGCCCGCAAGATACGGCAGTGCGCCGGGCCTGCCTAGCTGCGATTAGGTCCGGGTTTCCGCCGCCACAGGCCGCCAGACCAGGAGCCGGTTCTCCACCAGCGTCACGACCCAATCGATGGCGATGACGAAGGCCGCCAGTACGAACATGCCCGCGAACACCCCGGCCACGTCGAACACGCCCTCGGCCTGCTGGATCAGGTAACCAAGCCCCGCCGCCGAGCCGAGATACTCGCCGACCACCGCGCCGACCACCGCGAATCCGACCGACGTGTGCAGCGACGAGAACATCCACGACAGCGCCGACGGCCAATACACATGCCGCATCAGCTGGCGGTCGTTCATGCCGAGCATGCGGGCGTTGGCAAGCACGGTCGGGCTCACCTCCTTGACGCCCTGATAGACGTTGAAGAACACGATGAAGAACACCAGAGTCACGCCGAGCGCGACCTTCGACCAGATGCCGAGCCCGAACCAAAGGGTAAAGATCGGCGCCAGCACCACACGCGGCAGCGCGTTGATCATCTTGACGTAGGGGTCGAACACCGCGGCGACCCGCGGCTGCTGGGCGAACCAGAACCCGACCAGCACGCCGCCGACCGAGCCGATCACGAAGGCGAGCATCGCCTCGATCAGCGTGATCCAGAGATGCTTCCAGATCGTGCCGTCGGCGAACCATTTGACGACGCGCGCCGCCACGTCCACCGGATTGGAGAAGAAGAACGGCGGCAGCAAGGTGGTGCCGCCGATCGGCACCGTCGTGAGGACGTACCACGCCCCCAGCGACACCACGGCGACGATGAGTTGCAGCGAGAGGAGCGCAACCTTCGACATCAATCACGCCCCTCTCTTTGCACGCGGACCGCCGGTATCAGATCGGGTTCTTGAACAGCCCGATGATGCCGGTCGAGCCCTTCACATGGCCGTTGAGCTTGTCGAACAGTTCGAGCTTGGTCAGGCCTGCCGGCAGCGCCTTCGGATCGAGATCGGTCGCGATCAAAATGAACGTATAGTGATGCGGCGACTGGTTGGGGGGCGTGCACGGCCCCATGTAGATGCTCTGCTTGGCGGTGCCGATACCGCCGACATACTTGTCGGACGGCTTGCTGGTCTCACCCTCGGCGAACGACGTGACCGACGCCGGGATGCCATAGGCGATCCAGTGATCGACGCCGATCCCCCGGCCTTCCGGATCGGTCATCACCAGCGCGAAGCTCGTGGTTCCGGCCGGGACATTGCTCCAGGCGAGCGGCGGCGAGACGTTCTCGCCCACGCAATTGGGGTTGCCGGCGGCGCTGCCGGCGTTCTTCTTCGCCAGCAACTGGCCGTCCTTGAAGGCCGGCGACGTGATGGTGAACACATCGGCCGCTTGCGCGGTCCCGGCCAGCAGCAGCACGCCGGCCATGGTGGCGAGAGTTTGGCGAATTCCCAGCATTGCATTTCCTCCGGTTGTTTCTTTGGGTCACGGTATCGGCGCCACATTACCGCGATCCCGGTCCCTTTGCATCAGCCACCCGTCTGGGCGTAGCCCTTCATCACTTCGGCCTTCAGCGTCTGCCAGATGTCGCGGTGCAACTGGTGAAACGCCGGGTCGCTCTTAATCTCGGCGATGTCGCGCGGCCGCGAAAGCGTCACCCGCCAGTCGCCGATGATGCGCGCGGCGGGGCCGGCCGACATGATCACCACGCGGTCGGACAGCGCGATCGCCTCTTCGAGATCGTGGGTGACAAACATCACCGCCTTGCGCTCGGCGCTCCACAATTCGAGCAGCAGATTGCCCATAATCTGCCGGGTCTGGGCGTCGAGCGGTCCGAACGGCTCATCCATCAGCAGTATCTTCGGATCGCGGATCAGCACCTGCGCGAGTCCGACACGCTTGCGCTGGCCGCCGGACAGCATGTGCGGAAAGCGCGGACCGAACGAGCCGAGCCCGACACGCGCCAGCCACTCCTGCGCGCGGGCCAGCGCCTCGTCGCGCGGGGTGCCGGCGGTCTCGAGCCCAATGGCCACGTTGTCCAGCGCGGTCTTCCAGGGAAACAGCGAGTCCGACTGGAACAGATAACCCGATTGCCGGTTCAACCCGTCGAGCGGAGCGCCGAAAATCCCGACCGTGCCCTTCGAGGGCGGAAACAGCCCAGCGGTGACGTTGAGAAGCGTTGATTTGCCGCAGCCGGTCGGCCCCACGATCGCGACGAACTCGCCGTCGGCGACATCGAGCGAGGCATTCTGCACGGCAGCATAAGTGCCGCCGCCGGCCAGCCGGAAGGTAATGTCCACGCCGGCAAGCGCTACCGCGGCGGTGGGTCCCGATGCAGCCGCGACGTTGGCGCCGTTGTTCATGCCATCCCCCGCAGGCCGCGCGCCTGCCGGGGGACTAGAGCAATCGCATTGGACGGAATCAAGCCGGGGCGTGCCCGCCTGGGGCGAGTCAACCAAATCCGGCCCGTTGCGATTATCTGGCGCTCGCGACCGGCGCCCACAACCAGCGCGCCAGCATGGCTGCCGCCAGCGCGCCGGCACACTGGGCCGCCACAAAGGGGAGCACCCCCGCCGGCGCAATTCCCGCGAACGTGTCCGACAGCGAACGCGCAAGCGTCACCGCCGGGTTGGCAAACGAGGTCGAGGCCGTGAACCAGTATGCCGCGGTGATGTAAAGCCCGATGGCGTAGGGCGTGGCCTCCTTGGCCCGCGCGCCGCAACCGAAGATCGTCAGCAGCAGCCCGAACGTTGCGATGAACTCGGCGAGCCACTGGCTCCACCCGCTGCGCGCCGTCGCCGATACCTGCCAAAGCGGCAGTTCGAACATCAGATGCGCGGCCCACACGCCGATCACCCCGCCGATGACCTGCATTGCGATATAGGCGGCGCTCTCGGGCCACGGCAGGTCGCCGCGCAACGCGGAGACCATGCTGACGGCCGGATTGAAATGCGCGCCGGACACCGGCCCGAAAATCAGGATGAGCACCACGAGAATCGCCCCGGTCGGCAGGGTGTTGCCGAGCAAAGCAAGCGCCACGTTCCCACCGGACAGCCGCTGCGCCATGATGCCAGAGCCGACCACGGTCGCGAGCAGAAACGCGGTGCCGAGCGTTTCGGCTGCGAGACGTTGCGCCAGGGGCGGCATCAAGTCGGCTCCACCGCCTTCGTTGTGGCGCCCTCCATCTGTCCGATCTCCTTGAGACGCGCCTGCAAGGTGAGTTGATCGAGGCTGCGGATCGGCAATGCCGTGAACACGGCGATGCGCTGATGCAGCATGCGGTAGGCGTCCTTGAACGCCAGCCCCACTTCGGCGGGTGTGCCCTTGGCTTCGGCGGGATCGGGCACGCCCCAATGGGCCGTCATCGGCTGCCCCGGCCAGAATGGGCAGGATTCGCCGGCCGCGTTGTCGCAAACGGTGAATACGAAATCGAGCGCAGGCGCACCGGGCCGCGCAAATTCGCCCCACGATTTGGAGCGAAAGCCCGAGGTGTCGTAGCCGAGCCCATCGAGCAGCGTGATCGTGTGCGGATTGACCTGACCCTTCGGCTGACTGCCCGCCGAAAAGGCGCGGAATCGGCCCGCGCCGAGTTTGTTGAGGATCGCTTCGGCGATGATCGAACGCGCCGAATTTCCAGTGCAGAGAAACAACGTATTGAACGGACGATCGGTCATCGCTCAGACTCCGCAGCAGGCCGACGCGGCACTATTGTCGGCAACGGACTGCGGCGCGCAGCAGGCTTTGGCTTGCGCGATCTGCGCTCCGTTTCTAACGCCGGTTCCGTAATGCGTCGCCTCTCCGGTTGTATGGAACGCCTCCCAGGAAATGCCGGCCGGATCGCCGATCCATGATTTCTCCGACTCGGCGTAGCAACAGGTGGTCCGCCCCTCCTCAAGAACTGAGCCGCCAGCCTGCCGCAGGCGTCCATAGACATCCTGCAACTCGTCGGCGTTGTCGACCTGGATGCCGAGATGATCGAGGCCAGGCGCAACGCCGCGCGTCGAAATCGCGAAATTCACGCGCGGATCTTCAAGCATCCACTTGGCGTAGTCGTCTTTCACCACGTCGGGCTTCGCTGCAAAGAGCACCGAGTAGAATCCAACCGCCTTGCCGATGTCTTCGACGGAGACGTGCACATGCATACGCTTCATGGGTCACTCCTGTGAGGCCGTTACCTTGGTGCGTCTGGATTTTGCGGGCGAGCACACAGCGGGCGCGCATTTCTCCGCGGCGCCCTGGCAGCAATTATCGGTCAGGAAACCGAGCAGCGCGTTCATCGTTTCGAACTGCGCTGCGTAGATCATCGAGCGCCCGTCGCGGCGAACGGTGACGAGGCCCGCGTCGCGCAGCCGGTCGAAATGAAACGTCAGGGCGCTGGGCGCGAGATCGACCGCCTCCGCCACCTGCCCCGCGGGCAGACCTTCGGGCCCGGCCTGCACAAGAAGCCGGTACACAGCGAGGCGATGCTCCTGCGCCAGCGCGGACAGCGCCGCGACGGCATCTGGGTTTTTCATTGTTCAGTGATTATTGAAATGTTTCCGGAGCGTCAATCGTTATTTCATGATTTACTGAAATATTAGACGCGCGCGGCCGATGCGCGAACGCAACAAACATTCCAATGCTATTCGACCCCGGCTGTGTTGGCACAGCCGAGGTCGTAGACCTGGATTCAACGTTCAACCGGCCGCGTCGCTCAATAGCAGGGAACGCGGACGTTGCGGACGACGTAGCCCTGATAGCGGTCGGACCACACTTCGCGCGCCTCGATGCACCCGCGCGGCGGAGGAGGACCGTAGGCCGGAGCCCCCACAGGTCCGTAATATCCATAGGGTGCCGGCTGTTGCGGTTGCGCCAGCGCCCCGCCGATGATCGCCCCTGCGGCCAGCCCGCCCAGGACGCCGGCCGCAACATTGTTGCCACCTGCCGACGCCGGCAATGGGGCCGACATCAGCCCAATGGCCGTCGCACAAATGATGAATGTCTGTCTCATGAATTCCCTCCTCAGTGTCTAAGTCAGCCCTCAATTCATAGCATCATCGCCCGAGGCCGTCTGTACCCCTTGGGGACGGCCGGCGAGCCGCGCCCTACCGGGACACCATTCCTTTGATTAGCCCCGCGTCGATCAGCAGCCGGTTGAAACGCCGGGCCTCAGCGCCGCCGGCGCATTGGAAGAACAGACCGTTGCAGCGCTGCAAAATCTTCTTCTGCTCGGCAAAGGACGGATCGAGCGGCAGACCGGCGGCCTCCTGGATCACCAGGGGAAGGTATGGCGCCTCCAGCTTGTCCAGCGCCGAGGACATGTCCTTGGGCTTATAGTTGATGCCGTCGATGGCGTAGTAGGTCGTGAAGTAGCGCGGATCGTAGTTCATGATCCGCTGCGCAATGGCCTCCTCCGATGCCGCCGGATCGATCATGCGGGCCATGCCGGGCTGGTGATCGCCGAACCGAAGCAGCAGGAACGGCTTGCCCGGAAACCTGGCCGTAAGATCCCGCTTGAAATCGACGTAGTTCTGCGCGCTGAGCGACTGGCGGCGCAGGTATTCATCGGTCTGCGGCTCGTTGCCCGGATTTTTCCAATCGGGCGTCAATTCCGGGCGCAACGTGTTCCACCACGGGAAGTGGTTGAACATCGTATAGACGAACACGAACAGCGGCTGATCGCCCTGCTCGCTCTCGATCGTCTTCAAAGCTTGATTGTAATAGAAGCTATCTGGCGCGAAATCGTGGGCTTTCATCTCGGCGGAGTCGATGAAACGGCTGACGCCCGTGGTCTCCTGAAATTTTTTCGCGCTGAGGAAAGCGCCGTACGCCGGATACAGCGAGATCGTCTTGTAGCCGCAACGCCGAAGCGCTTGCGGCAGACCGCGCTCAACGCGCCCGGCGGCGATCCGGGTCACGTAGTAGCTGAGCCGGCCATAGGAGCGCGCCGACAGGCCGGTCAGCACGTTGTATTCGGTGTACCAGGTCGGCCCGCCGGAACCCTCTATGTAGAGCGAGCGCGTCTTGCCGTCGAACGAGCGGAAATGGCTGCCGTAACCGGGCGGCAGCTTGATATCCGGCACGGCCCTGGCGTCGAAGCTCGCCTCGTCGAGCACCATGATGATGTTCGGCGGCTTGCCGCCGGACGGGTGACACGGCTTATCCGAAGCGGCCACAAGCTGGTCCGAGGTCAGGGTGTCGAAATCGATCCAGCCCTTGGTTGCCAGCTCGTAAGCGGTGGTGGCGCCGGAGCGAACGAAGGTCGAGATGTGATTGACGCCCCGGAATTGCTCCCACGGTTCCTCGGGCACCGCCAGCGCCAGACCGCCAATGCCGATTGCGCAGCCCGCCGCGCCAGCCAGCGCCGCCCGTCTTGGCACGCGAAACGGATCGAACCACCAGAGCAGCAGCAGCGCCGGCACGACGATCAAAAGCCCCAAAGCCAACGTGATCCGGACATCGGGGAAAATCGAAAGCAGGAAGCTGAACGTGTCGGAATCGACGATCAGCACATCGAAGAAGTTCAGCACCATCCAGAGGACGGAGAATTTGAGCTGTGACAGCACGATCACGGCGGCGAACATCAGCAGCGACAGCACCGCCGAAATTCCCGGACGGCCCAGCGCCACCAGGAGCGTCAGGTTCAACAGCGCCCAGGCCAGCAGGAATATCGCCGGTCCGACCCAGTCGTACTCGGTCCACGCCATGACGATCAGAGCCGCCACATGAACCGCCGCGATCGCACCGGCCGCGAGCCGGCGGCTGCCGGACAGGCGGCCCATGGTTGCGATGTGGGTGAAGCTGGCGAGGGTCATGTCAGAGCCGCTTGATCATGCCGGCGTCGATCAGCAGCCGGTTGAACCGCCGCGCCTCGGCGCCGTTGGCGCAGAGATAGAACAGGCTGTTGCAGCGCTGGAAAATCTTCTTCTGCTCGGCGAACGAGGCGTCGAGCGGGACGCCCGCCGCTTCCAGGATGACCAGCGGAAGGTAGGCCGCGTCGAGGCCGCTGACCGCCGACGACATGTCGGCCGGCGTGAAATTCAGCGCATCGATGGCGTAGTAGGTGGTGAAATACTTTGGATCGGCGGCGTCGATGCGGCGGCCGATCGCGGTGTCGTCGAGGCCTGGCTCGACGATCTTCTTGGCGAACATCGGCTGGTGGTCGCCGAAGCGAACGATCAGGAACGGCTCGCCGGGGAAGTCGCGCTTGAGCCGGGCGGCGAACGCCTTGTAGTCGTGCGCGCTCATGTCCTGGCGGCGGAGATATTCGTCAATGCGATGACCGTTGACGTCGCCGTTGCCGAGGTCCTGCCAGTCGGCGGCCAATTCATCGCGATAGCGGAACGACCAGGGGAAGTGATTGGCCATCAGGTAGGTGAAGATGAACATCGGCCCCTGGGCGCGGTCGCGCTTCAGCAGGTCGGCGGCGAAGGCGTAGTAAAACTCGTCCGGCTCGACGTTGCGGGTTTTGAGGTCCTTGGCGTCATAGAAGTGATCGATGCCGAGCGTCTTCTGGAAATTGCGCGCGCCCAGAAAAGCGCCCAGCCAGGGATAGACGCTGTAGTTGCGATAGCCACAGTTGTGCAGCGTATTGGGCAGACTGCGGGTGACGCGGCCGGCGGCGATCCGGGTCACGAACTCGGCGAAATGTCCGTACGACCGCGCCGACAAGCCGCTCAGCACGTTGTATTCGGTGTACCAGGTCGGGCCGCCGGCGCCTTCGACGAGGAAGGTCCGCGCCTCGCCGTCAAACGAACGAAACTGATTCCGATAGCCGGGCGGCACCTTCACGCCCGACACCGCGCTGATGTCGAAGCTCGACTCGTCGAGCACCAGGACAATATGCGGCAGCCGCTGGCCCGGCTGGCATGCCGCCGGCGCCGCGGTCGGCAGGCGGTCGCGGGCGAAGCTGTCCGATTGCAGCAGGCCGTGCGTCGCCACGTCGAACAAAGCGAGCGCGCCGGAGCGGGCGAACTGCGACACGAAGTCGGCGGCCTCGAAGGCCTTCTCGCGGTCC
This sequence comes from Alphaproteobacteria bacterium, assembly GCA_026400395.1. GTDB lineage: Bacteria > Pseudomonadota > Alphaproteobacteria > Rhizobiales > Xanthobacteraceae > Z2-YC6860. Next base: position 10,301 of record JAPLPD010000286.1, read on the forward strand.
ATCGGCACCGCGAATGAGATGGCCCCCAGCGCGCCCAGGCAAAGCACGGCGCCGGACGCTGCCGTCCGCATCCGAATCCGGATTGGATCGAACCACCACAGCAGCGCCAGGAGCGGCACTCCGACCGCCACGCCGATCGCTACCGGCCAGCGCAGCCCGGGGAAGATCGTCAGCAGGAAGGAGATGGTGTCGGCGTCGATCAGCATGACATCGACGAAGTTGGCGCTCATGATCAAAATGTCCTGCTTGAACCGCGACAGCAGGATCAGGCCAACGATCAGAACCAGGGACACCCCCGCCGCCGGCAGCGGACGGCGCGTCACCAGAACAAGCGAGAAGTTGAGAAGCCCCCACGTGAGCAGGAAGATCAGCCGAGGAACAACGGCGTCCTCAGTGCCGAACAACACGAACAACGCAGCCAAATGCAGCAGGACGAATGCGCCAAGGCCCAGGCGATAGCGGGCGCCGGCCGGAAGGGCTTGGTTGAGGCGGCTGAAAAAAGCGAGCGCGGGCAACATGTTAAGCGTGCCGCGCCCGGATTGGACACGTTTACTGCCGGCGGCGGCCCAATGTCATCATTCTGTAATAATCGTGGCAAAGCAAGGGCATGCAGCCGCTCCGGGTGCCCGCAACCGCAAAAAAGGTGAAGGCCGGGACCGCCCGGCCTTCACCCGTCTCCTAACCCAATGATCAAACCTTAGTTTTTGGCGCGATCAACGAGCGCCCGCTGCTTGATCCACGGCATCATCTCGCGGAGCTTGGCGCCGACGTGCTCGATCGAATGTTCGGCCAGTTTCGCCCGGGTCGCCTTGAACGACGTCTGGTTCACCTTGTTCTCCAACATCCAGTCACGGGTAAACTTGCCCGACTGGATGTCGCCGAGAATGCGCTTCATCTCGGCTTTCGTTTCCGGCGTGACGACGCGCGGACCCGAAACGTATTCGCCGTATTCCGCGGTGTTCGAGATCGAGTAGTTCATGTTGGCGATGCCGCCCTCGTAGATGAGATCGACGATCAGCTTCACCTCGTGCAGGCATTCGAAATACGCCATCTCCGGCGCGTAGCCCGCCTCGCACAGCGTCTCGTAGCCGGCCTTGATCAATTCGACGAGACCGCCGCACAGCACCGCCTGCTCGCCGAACAGGTCGGTCTCGCACTCTTCCTTGAACGTCGTTTCGATAATGCCCGCGCGGCCCCCGCCGATCGCCGACGCATAGGAAAGCCCAAGATCATGCGCGTTGCCAGAAGCGTCCTGGTGGATCGCCACCAGGCACGGCACACCGGCGCCACGCTGATACTCCGAACGCACGGTGTGGCCGGGGCCCTTCGGCGCGATCATCAGCACGTCGAGGTCGGCGCGCGGCTCGATCAGATTGAAGTGGACGTTGAGGCCATGCGCGAACATCAGCGCAGCGCCGTTCTTCATGTTGGCGTGCAGGTGTTCGCGATAGATGTCGCCCTGCAATTCGTCGGGAGTCAGCATCATCATCACGTCGGCCCACTTGGCGGCCTCGGCGACCTCCATGACCTTGAGCTTTTCGCCCTCGGCCTTCTTCACGCCCTGGGAGCCCTTGCGGAGCGCCACGACCACGTCCTTTACGCCGCTATCGCGCATGTTCAGCGCGTGGGCGTGGCCCTGGCTGCCATAGCCGATGACGGCGACCTTCTTGCCCTTGATCAGACCCAGGTCGGCATCGCGATCGTAATAAACACGCATGATTCTTACCCCTACTTGGCCTCGGCTGGGCCCGTTGATTTTCCGGTGTGCTTCTAGGTGCAATGGCTTGCCGGAACAAGCCCTGGCAATTCAGCAATCTAAATCGCAGGTGGCGTGGGCGGCGGAAGCGGTTGGTTGCGGGGTACGTTGCGCCAGGAGGCCGGCACCCGGCAGCCGGCGACCGCGCACAGCATGATGCCAAGCCCCAGACTGCCGAACTCGACCACCCTCGGAATGACCGATCCCAGGGAGAAGCAGAACGGTCCCCAATCGACCACATCGACCGCAAAACAGGAGCCCATACCGGTAATGGTGAACTCGCGCGTGAAGAACCCGAGCAGCACCAGAGGCAGTCCGACCAAAATATAGATCATGAATCACATCGCTTCCGCGCCGCGGGCGATTGCCACGATACCGGTGCGGGACACTTCGACCAGCCCGAGCGGCAGCATCAGGTTGATGAAGCTCTCGATCTTGTCGCTCGCCCCGGTGATTTCGAAAATGAAGCTGGTGGTGCCGGCATCGATCACCCGGGCGCGGAAGGCATCGGCCAGGCGCAACGCCTCGACACGGGGCTCCCCGGTGCCCGCCACCTTGACCATCGCCAGTTCGCGCTGGATCGAGGGGCCAGCCAAGGTCATATCCACGACGCGGTGGATCGGCACCAGACGGTCGAGCTGATTCTTGATCTGCTCGATCACCATCGGCGTGCCGCGTGTGACGATGGTGATGCGCGACAGGTGCTTCTGGTGCTCGGTCTCCGAGACCGTGAGCGAATCGATATTGTAGCCGCGTCCGGAGAATAGGCCGATAACCCGCGCCAGCACGCCCGGCTCGTTATCGACCATCACCGACAGTGTGTGGCTTTCGATCTTCTCCGCAATCGGCGCCGCGGGGTAATGCGAGGTTGAGCTCATCGTCTGTCCTGACTACACATTCCGTCCTCATCCTGAGGAGCGGCCGCGGCCGCGTCTCGAAGGATAGCTGCGATCTCACTTGTTCCCCATCCTTCGAGACGCATCGCTTCGCGATGTTCCTCAGGATGAGGCCGTTAAAAATCACACCAGCATCTTGCCTTCTTCAGTAACGGCCGAATCAACGCTTTCGCCGGAATCGCCCAGCAGCATTTCATTGTGTGCGCGGCCGGACGGGATCATCGGGAAGCAATTCTCCTGCTGATCGACCACGCAATCGAACAGCACGGGCTGGTCGATATCGATCATCTCCTTGATCGCGGCGTCGAGATCGCCCGGCCGGTCGCAGCGGATACCGACCGCGTGATAGGCCTCGGCCAGCTTCACGAAATCAGGCAGCGAATGGGTGTAGCTCTCGGCGTAGCGCCCGCCGTGCAGCAGTTCCTGCCACTGCCGGACCATTCCCATGTACTGGTTGTTCAGAATGAACACCTTGATCGGCAGCCGGTGCTGCACCGCCGTCGACATTTCCTGCATGTTCATCAGCACCGATGCCTCGCCGGCAATATCGACGACCAGCGACTGCGGATGCGCGCGCTGCACGCCGATCGCAGCCGGCAGCCCGTAGCCCATGGTGCCGAGACCGCCCGAGGTCATCCAACGGTTGGGCTCTTGAAAGCCGTAGAATTGCGCCGCCCACATCTGGTGCTGGCCAACCTCGGTGGTGATGTAGGTGTCGCGGTCCTTGGTCAGCTCATAGAGCCGCTGGATGGCGTATTGCGGCTTGATGATGGTGTCGGACTTCTTGTAGCCGAGCGACTTCTTCGCCCGCCACGTGTCGATCTCCTTCCACCACTCACCGAGCGCTTTCTTATCGGGTTGCGCCTTCTGTGCGCGCCAGAGCTGGAGCATATCCTCGAGCACGTGCGCGCAGTCGCCAATGATCGGAATATCGACCTTAACGTTCTTGTTGATTGACGACGGATCGATATCGACGTGGATCTTGGTGGAGCCGGGCGAGAAGGCGTCCAGCCGTCCTGTGATGCGGTCGTCGAAGCGCGCGCCGATGCAGATCATCGCGTCGCAATCGTGCATCGCCCAGTTCGCCTCCCAGGTGCCGTGCATGCCGAGCATGCCGAGCCACTGCGGATCGGAGGCCTGATAGGCGCCGAGCCCCATCAAGGTCGAGGTGATCGGAAAGCCGGTGAGCCGCACCAGTTCGCGCAGCAGCGCGCTGGCGCGCGGCCCGGAATTGATGATGCCGCCGCCGGTGTAGAACAGCGGGCGCTTGGCGCGCGCCATCAGTTCGACAGCCTCCTTGATCCGGTTGGGATCGCCCTTCAGCCGGGGCTTGTAGCCCTGGTGCTGGAACTGGGTCGGCTTCGAGTAGGTGCCCTTGGCGAACTGGATGTCTTTTGGGATGTCCACCACGACCGGACCCGGCCGGCCGCTGGCGGCAATGTGGAACGCCTCGTGCAGCACGCTCGGCAAATCCTCGATGCGCTTGACCAGATAATTGTGCTTGGTGCACGGCCGAGTGATGCCGACGGTGTCGCATTCCTGGAAGGCATCGTTGCCGATCAGATGCGTCGGCACCTGCCCGGTGATGACGACGAGCGGGATCGAGTCGCAGAGCGCATCGGTGAGTCCGGTGACGGCATTGGTCGCGCCAGGGCCCGATGTCACCAGGACACAGCCCACCTTGCCGGTCGAACGCGCATAACCTTCGGCTGCATGGACCGCGCCCTGCTCGTGGCGCACTAGAATGTGCTGCACCATCTGCTGCTGGAAGATCGCGTCGTAGATCGGCAGCACGGCACCACCCGGATAGCCGAAGATGTGCTGCACGCCCTGATCGGCGAGCGCCTCGATCACCATTTCGGCACCGGTCATTTCTTTCGACATCGTCCACTCCAACTCGTCGCTATGCAGGTTTCATGGAATCAAAAAGGGGCCAGATGCCCCCGTTCGCGCACCGCCTGTCGCGGATGGCCTTAGCCACCCGAGGCGATTCGCCTTCTTACCCGTACTAACCCGCCAGCAATAATATTGCGCATGTAGCTCGTCTTTCAGCATTTCCTTGCGCGGGTATATACGAGCCGGTTCAGGCTCGGTCAAGCGGAAATCGCCTCGTCAGCGGCCCTTGCGGCCTCCGCTGGCGCCAGCGCGGTCCATCCCGGCATCTGGTGGCGAAACCAGGTCACCTGCCGCTTGGTGTAACGGCTGGTGTCCTGTTTGGCGCCCTCCGCCGCTGCTTGCAAAGCGATTTCGCCGGCCAAGTGCCGCCGCAGCCACGGCACGCCGTGGGCCTTCATGGCGGGCAGCATGGGATCAAGGTCCCGGCCGGCGAGCGCCTTCACCTCAGCGAGCGCGCCGGCCTCCAGCATGGCGTCGAAGCGAACGTCAATCCGGCTGCGCAACTCGCCGCGCTCAACATCGAGAAATATCTTCAGCGCCCCCTCCGGATCGAGGATCGCCGGCATTCCATCGCGCTGCCAATCCGCCAATGACCGCCCGGTCGCCTCCAGGACCTCCAAGGCGCGGGCGATCCGCATTCGGTCTCCGGGCATGAGCCGTACGGCCATTTCCGGATCGCGGCGGGCAATCTCAGCATGCAGCGCGCTGGCGCCTTCGGCGGCGCAGCGGGCGCGCACGGCGGCGCGGATTTCGGGCGGCGTCGGCGGCACCGCTGAAAGCCCCTGCGTCAGCGCCTTGAAGTAGAGCCCGGTGCCGCCAACCAGGATCGGCAATGTCGCCGACGCCCATGCGGCATCGAGTTCGGCTTTTACGTCCTGGCACCACCGCCCAACCGAATAGTTCTCCGCAGCATCAACATGACCGTACAGCCGATGCGACACCAGGGCTTCGTCCCCGGCGCTCGGACGCGCCGTGATGATCCGCAGGTCGCGATAGACCTGCATGGAATCGGCGTTGATGATGACGCCGCGGTGGCGCTCGGCCAGCGCCAACGCCAGCGCCGACTTGCCGCTCGCGGTCGGGCCTGCAATAAGCACCGCCATCCTGCCGCGGGCAGTTTTCGGGCCGGCCCCTTGCATCGCATGACTCATGTCGCGACCCTGATCACCAATCCAGCGGAGCCGGCGCTCGACGACGCGACGCTCCGTTGCGCGCAAGCGGCGCTGCCCGGCGCTGGCGACGTGAAATGGCTCGATCCCCGCGTTGCCGCCGACATTCCCTTTACCCCGGTTGCCGGGTTTGACCAACGCCGGCTCGCCGGCCTGATCCGCGCCGAACTTTCCAGCCGTCCTGTCGATGTGGTCGTCCAGGCTGCGAGCCATCGCCGCAAGCGGCTGTTCCTAGCGGACATGGACTCCACCATGATCGGCCAGGAGTGCATCGATGAGCTTGCCGACCATGCCGGCTTCAAGACACAAGTAGCCGCCATTACCGAGCGCGCGATGCGAGGTGAAATCGTCTTCGAGCCGGCCCTCCGTGCGCGTGTCGCGCTGCTCAAGGGGCTTCCGGGTTCGGTTGTCGATGAGGTGATCGCCAAGCGCATCGTGCTCACGCCGGGCGGGCGGCCGCTGATCGCGACCATGCGCGCCAACGGCGCCTACACTTGCCTGGTATCCGGCGGCTTCACGCTGTTCACCAACCGGATCGCCGGCATGATCGGCTTCGACGAAAACCGCGCCAACACCCTCCTCGTGGATGCGACCGGGCGCTTCTCGGGATACGTTGGCGAACCGATCCTCGGCAGCGAAGCCAAGCTCAGCACGCTGAACGAGCTTCGCGGGCGATTTCGCCTGGAGCCCGAGGACACCTTGGCCGCAGGCGATGGCGCCAACGATATCCCGATGATCCAGGCCGCGGGCCTAGGCATCGCCTACCATGCCAAGCCCGCGGTGGCACAGGCCGCGGCCGCGCGGATCGACCATGGCGACCTGACGGCGCTGCTCTATGCGCAAGGCTACGCGCGCGGAGAGTTCGCCGCCCCATAAAAAGGGGTCTTCAGGAAAACGAGTGGGTGTTTTCAGCAACTTCAGAGCGCTGGGAGCATGCATGTGAGCACCTTGAGCCGCAGATATTCCTGGTCGCGTAGACCGTAGGCGCGCCGCTGGATGACGCGGATCTTGTTGTTGA
>JAPLPD010000176.1 GCA_026400395.1 Alphaproteobacteria bacterium
AAGCAGTCGCTCTCAATGGAGCGGGCGGCAGCCCAAACCACTACCGATAGCGCCACGCTCTGCTGATCGCCGACTTCTGCAACAAAATCGGCACAAAGCAGACCCAAAACAATGTCCGCTTCTCTGCCGCAGTTGGTGCAACAGCGACCATCGTTCGACACCGCCGATCTGAAGCCAGCTTATGAGTACACGCGCTAGTTCGCCTTGATGCTGAGCTCCTTCACCAGCCGCGCGTATTTCACCGAATCGGCCTGGGCGATCTTGCCGATTTCCTCCGGCGACCCGCCAATCGGCTCCACCGCGCCGGCCTTGAAGGTCTCGAGCAGCTTCGGATCCTTGAGCGCCTGGTTCATTTCGGCGTTGAGCTTGGCGACGACCCCGGCGGGGGTGCCACCGGGAACAAAGGCGGCGTACCAAGCATCGAGCACGACCTTGTGGCCGGTTTCCTCCAGCGTCGGCACTTCCGGCAGGATCGGCGAACGTTTCGAGCCGGTATGGGCCAGCAACTTGATGGTGCCAGCCTTGTAGTGCGGAAAAAGCGCGGTCGGGCCAAGGAACGCGGTTTTCACATGCGCGGCGATCAGATCGTTGATCGCCTGCCCCGCGCCACGATACGGCACGTGTTCCATCTGAATACCGGCCTCCTTGGCGAACCACTCGCCGGCCACATGCTGGTTCGAGCCGACCCCCGACGTGGCAAAGCCCAACTTCGGATTGGCCTTCACATAGGCGACCAACTCCTTCACGGAGTTGATACCGAGCGAACTATGCACCGCGAGGAACTGCGACTGGCGGCCCAGATAGCAGACCGGCAGAAGCTGCTTGGTGTAGTCGTAGGACAGATTCATGATGTGCGGCGCGCTCGCCGCGTTGTCATTGGTGATCAGCACGGTGTAGCCGTCGGGCGGGCTCTTCATCGCCGCGTCCATTCCGATGGTGCCGCCGGCGCCGGTACGGTTCTCGACCACGATCTGCTGGCCTGCCCCGCGTTGCATCACCTCACCGACCGCGCGGGCGATGAAGTCGATGGCGCCGCCCGGCGCAAGCGGCACGATGAAATGGATCGGCTTGGTCGGCCAGCCGGCCTCCTGCGCGCGCGCCCAAGGCGTGCCGAGTACGCCGCTGCCAAACGCAATCGCAGCGGAATTTTTGATGAAAGTCCGGCGTCCGATTTTGTGCATTTTCCGCCCCTGAGATTTTTAATTTGTTGTCCAATAATAGCACGGGGCTGGAGTGAAACCATGGGCTCACCCGGCCGGCGTGCGTGCGGTAAGTTGTCCTACGAAAACCGAGGAACTCTCCACATGACCGAAGACGAACGCGCCATCCGCGATCTGGTCGCGAACTGGATGGCGGCAAGCCAAGCCGGCGACACGGCGAAGGTTTTATCGCTGATGGCTGACGACGTTGTCTTTCAGGTTCCCGGCCGCGAACCGTTCGGCAAGGAAGCCTTCGCGGCGATGTCGCAAGCCATGAAGGGCATCTCCATGGAGGGCTCGAGCGACATCCGCGAGCTGCGCGTGCTCGGCGACTGGGCGTATCTGCGCAACCACATCACCCTCACCATCACGCCGCCCGGCGGTGCGCCGATGAAGCGCGCGGGTCACACGCTCACCATCGTGCGCAAGGAAGCCGACGGGCGATGGCTGCTGCTCCGCGACGCAAACATGGTCGCGGAGGTGAAGGGCCCGTAGCGCACCAGGCCCCGGCGATGGATGCTCCCGCACCGCCCGGGGTTCGCGTATCCGGATGGCCGCCTCGCCCCCTTGCGAACCTCCCGTCCAGGTTGCAGACTGGTTGTGGGGGAGTATCGTGCGTATTCGTTGTCCGCGTTTTTTGGCCGTCATCGGGTTGGTTTTGACGCTGCCGCTCGCAGGCTGCATGCGCGACCCCTACGTTTCGACAACCTCGTTCGTGCAGTCCGGCAGTTGGCAGGTCGACCGCACGGCCGACCGCGTGACTGGCGTGCCGATCAGCAGCGCGGGCGTGAAAACGACAGCATCGAACACCGACGAACCGTACCCTCGGCCCGCGAGCATGCAGTTGCTGTGCTTCATCAACAAGCCCGTGGTCAGCTTCCGCATCGAATTCAAAATGGGCATCGAGAGCGGCTCGTTCCTTGGCTATCGCTTTGACGACAAGCCTGGGCATGAAACCAATGCGCGGTTCATGGCCGCGGCACGAACCGTGGTGATCGAGGATGATGCCGAAGTGGCGCAGTTCGTCGGTGAACTGGCGACGAGCAACATGCTCTACATCCGAATCCGGTCGTTTAGCGCCGGCCGCACGACGGCGGAGTTCAAAGTCGATGGCGCTCCCGCCGCGATCGCCGCCGCCTATGCCACCTGCCCGGTGAAGCAGCCCGAGCCGCAGCGGGTTGCCACGCGGTCGCCGTCCAAGCGTCTCCGCTGACCGCATCCGTGACACTGCGTGCTATTTCGCGCGCCCGCGCGATCTCCTAGGATGCAGCCAACGCTCAAAAAGAGCGATCCGGGAGGGGACACGATGAAGCGGACCATGCTGCTGGTTGCTGCCTGCGCTGTTGCGGCGATCATCGCCGCGCCGGCAGCGGCGCAAGAGTATCCATCACAGACCATCAAGATTATCAGTTCGTTCGGCGCCGGCGGCGGTTCCGACATCATCGGCCGCATTATCGCCCAGCGGATGCAGGAAAAGCTCGGCCAGCCGGTGGTGGTCGAGAACCGTCCGGGCGCCGGCGGGCTGCTCGGCAACGAGGCGGTCGCGAACGCCCCCAAGGACGGCTACACGCTCGGCGTCCAGACAGCGGGCCAGATCATCACGCCCGTGATGACGAAAAACGTCCGATTTGACGCGGTCGAATCATTCGACTGGATCGGCCAGATCGCGGTCGCAGGTCTCCTGATCGTGGTGCGGCCGGACTATCCGCATAAGGACGTGAAGTCGCTTGTCGCGGCGGCGAAGGCGGAGCCTGGCAAGATAGTGTTCGGCAGTCCCGGGTTTGGCGCGACGCAGCATCTCGCGGCGGAACTGTTCAAGCAGGTGGCCGGCGTCGATATGCTGCATGTGCCTTATCGCACCACTCCGGAAGCGCTGACGGCGCTGCTGAGCAAGAACACCGACGTGCTGTTCGACACAATGACCGCCTTATTGGGCCAGGTGCAAGCCGGCCAACTCAGGGCGCTCGCCATCACCGGCAAGGATCGCGATCCAGCGGCCCCGGATATTCCTGCCGCGGTCGAGTCCGGCGTGGTGCCCAATTACGATGTCACCACCTGGTACGGCCTGTACGGCCCAAAGGGCATGCCGCCCGCAGTGATCGCCAAGCTCAACAAGACCCTCAACGAAATTCTCGAAGAGCCGGCGATGCGCGAGCGGCTGGGGAAAACCGGCGTGATCGTCAAAGGCTCTACGCCGGAGGCATGGCACCAATTCGTGGCGGCCGAATATCAGAAGTGGAAAACCGTGCGCGAAAAATCAGGGCTGGAGCAGCGGTAACCGCTATTCCGGCTTGAGCCCCGCGACCTGCGCCGCCTCCTTGGAGTTGGCGAACTCCATCTTGATGTAGTCGCCGAAACCCTTCGACGTCTGCAGGTCTTCTTGCACAAGCTCCGCGCCACTGGCGACGAACTTGTCCTGGATCGCCTTGTCAGCCAACGCCTTGATCAGCGCCTTCTCCAACAAGGCGACAACCTCGGGAGGCGTATTGGCAGGCGCCAGAACGCCCACATAACTCGCCGCAGTGAAGTCCTTGACGCCCTGCTCGATCATGGTCGGCACATCGGGGATTTTTGAAGGGCGCTTGCGCGCCGCAACGGCAAGGATGCGTATCTTGCCCTGATTGTGATGCTCGAGCAGCGTCGACACCTCGGTCATCGCGCCAGACACAGTGCCCGCAAGCACGTCGGCCACCAGCGCGCCTCCGCCGCGATACGGCACATGCACGAGATTGGCGCCGGTCGCCGCGTTGAACCGCGCCAACGTCATATGCGACGCGGAGCCCACTCCGGAGGTGCCGAGGGTGATCTGTTTCTGCTTCGACAGCGCGACCAGTTCCGCGACATTCTTAACCTGCACCGAGTTATGCAGCACGATCGAATGCGGCGCGAGATTGGCAAGCCCGATCGCGACAAAATCCTTGAGCGGATCGTAGCTGAGTTTCGCCTGCACGAACGGGTTGACGGTCAGCGGGCCGTTCGAACCGGTGAGCAGCGTGTAGCCGTCAGGCGGCGCGGTCGCGACCGCGGCGGCGCCCAGGCTGCCGCCCGCGCCGGCGCGGGTCTCGACGACGATCGCCTGGCCGAGGGACGGCGCCATGCCTTCGGCGACGATGCGCGCCACAAGGTCTGCGTTGCCGCCGGCAGCGAACGGCACGATCAGCCGGATCGACTTTTCCGGATAGGCGGCAAAGGCCGGCCGAGACAGAAGCGAAGCAACCGGCGTTGCGGCGAGCGCGGTAAGCAGTGCGCGGCGTGACAGCTTCATGATGGCCCCCGGTGTTCCTCAAATATGTTCTTTGTCGTGCGGTATCGTGAAACGGACGGCGCTGGCAAGGGCAAAACGAACCGCCCTGCTCGCGTTAGCGCACATTCGCCTCCTGGGAAAACAGTCTATTCCCCGGCCGCTGGCCGTCACAACACAGTTTGGCTGCGGCAAAGCGGCAAACCAGCGCAAACTTCCAAAGCCGTCCTGCCTCGACCGGGCGGCTTCCCAAAGGATCGCGGGGGCCTATATTCCATAGACCGATTGCAAATCATCGATACGGCGCACGGAGCATTTTCATGGCGACACGGCAGATCAAGCTCAACGCTTTCATGCGGCCGGCCAGCATCCACACCGGCGCGTGGCGCTATCCCGGAGCCTGGCCCGACATGAATTTCAACTACGCGCATATCAAAGAGTGCATCCAGAAGCTGGAAGCCGCGAAATTCGACGCCTTCTTCATGGCCGACCACATGGCCGTGCTCAACATGCCGATGGATGCGCTCAAACGCAGCCACACCTCGACCTCGTTCGAACCGTTCACGCTGCTATCGGCGCTGTCGCAGGCGACCACCCATATCGGCCTCGTCGCCACTGGCTCCACCACCTTCGACGCGCCGTATCACATCGCACGGCGCTTCGCCTCGCTCGACCACATCAGCGGCGGCCGTTCCGGCTGGAATATCGTCACCACCTCCAACCCCGATGCCGCACTCAATTTTGGCCTGGACGAGCACATGGAGCACGGCCAGCGTTACCGGCGCGCCCGCGAGTTCTATGACGTGGTCACCGGCCTGTGGGACTCCTGGGCCGATGACGCGTTCATCCGCGACGTGGATAGCGGCGTGTTCTTCGAACCGAGCAAGCTGCACACGCTCAACCACAAGGGCGAATTTCTTTCGGTGAAAGGTCCACTCAACGTCGCGCGTCCGATACAGGGCTGGCCGGTGATCGTGCAAGCCGGCGCCTCGGAATCCGGCAAACAACTCGCCGCCGAAACCGCCGAGGCGGTGTTCACCGCGCAGAACGACATAGAGGCAGGCAAAGCGTTCTATGCTGACGTCAAAGGCCGGATGCAGAAGCTCGGCCGCAATCCCGATCACCTGAAGATCCAACCGGCCTGCTTCGTCGTTCTCGGCGACACTGTTGAGGAGGCCAAGGCCAAGCGCGCCAAGCTCGACAGCCTGGTCGACTACGCCAACTCGATCGCCTCGCTCTCCATCGCTATCGGCACCGACGCGTCCAAGTTCGATCCGGACGGGCCGCTGCCGGATATCCCGGAGAGCAACGCGTCTAAGAGCGGCCGCGAACGCGTCATCGCCAGGGCCAAGCGCGAGAACCTCACCGTGCGCCAACTCGCCCAGCGGCTTGGCGGTTATTCCGGCCTCGCCATGGTCGGCACGCAGAAGACCGTCGCCGATGAGATGGAGGAATGGATGGAGACGAACGCCAGCGACGGCTTTACCATCATGTTCCCGTACCTGCCCGGTGGGCTCGACGATTTCGTCCGCGGCGTGATCCCTGAGTTGCAGCGGCGTGGCCTGTTCCGCCGCGAATATGAAGGCAAGACGCTGCGCGAAAATTTGGGACTTCCGCGTCCGGGCAACCGTTTTTTCGACGGCCCGAAGACCATGGCTGCGGAATAAACATGGCCTCAATCGAGAACTTCCACGCTCACGTCTATTACGACGCACCGACCCGTGGGCTGGCTGAGGCCCTCTGCACGGACGCCGGGCAGAAGTTCGGGGTCAAGATCGGCCGGATGCACGATAACCCGGTCGGCCCGCATCCGCGCGGAAGCTGTCAGCTCACCATTGGCAAGGGGCAGTTCACCGATGTCGTCTCGTGGCTGTTGCTCAATCGACAGGGTCTGACCGTCTTCACTCACGCGCAAACCGGCAACGCGCTCAAGGACCACACCGATCACGTCATCTGGCTCGGTCCATCGGAAACCTTGAATCTCGATCAATTCCGTTAGGACGATAGTACGCCCTGCACTGTGCGCAAAGTCACAGGACTTCGCAGGGCTACGCAACAAAATCCCTGTATCATATTGTTTTTCGATACGAATTCAGACCCATCGTTTGCTAGATGGGAGTCAGCCGCGAATTTGAACGCTGGGGCGCAATGCCGCGACCAATGGGTATCGGAACAATCAATCCGGCAAACCCGGCTCCCAGAGGAATTACCCATGGAACTTCAATCCAAGCTTATCGGCGGCTGCGTCGGTGCGTTGATTCTGCTCGCCAGCCCCTCGGTTCAGGCGATGCCCGGTTACGCCGGCGCCCAGATCGCCAACGCCACCAACTCGTCGATTCAGTCGGCGGTCCGGGCGGCGCGCGACGACGCGTCACGCAAGGCGGCATACCAGCAGACGGTGAAATCCGAGGTCAAGGCGCGCCAGTAAGACCAGGCCGCGTCTGAAAGTTCGAAGCCGCCCTGCATCATCCGCAGGGCGGTTTATTTTTTGCTCTTGAGCTATTCCCGCTGGCCGCGATCCCGGGCCACACTGCGCCGCAGCGTGACGCATTCCGCCAGCCGTGATAGTCACGCCGCCCGCCGCTTCGGCGCGGCGCTATCGCGACGCGGGATGAATCGCTACGCTGCGCACCACATTCAGATCAGGACATCATCATGAACCGCCTTGTGGAATTGCCGCCGGACCAGCAGACCCCGGAACAGAAGAAGGTATTCGAACAGCTCGTCGCCGGGCGCGGCCGCATTCTCGGCCCCTACAAGATCTGGATCCATTCGCCCACGGTTGCGAGCGGCATGGAGCACATCGGAACTTACCTGAACAAGAACGGCTCGTTATCCGAGCGCGAGGTCGAAATCGGCATTCTCGTGATCGCGCAGCACTGGGACGCCGATTATGTCCGGCAGGCCCATATCAAGATGGGCAAGCAGGTCGGGCTTTCGCAAGACATCATCGACGCCGTCCTCGCCGGCCGCGACCCCAAGCTCAGCGACCCGCACGAGCGCGCCGTGCACCGCTTTGCCGCGGCGCTGGTCGCCGGCGCGAAGCTGTCGGACACCGAATTCGCCGAGATCGAGAAGGTCATCGGCCGTGATGGCGTCGCCGAAGTTCTGGTACTGCTCGGCTATTACACATCGGTGGCGCTCGGGATGAAGGTGCACCAGGTGCCGATCCCGCCTCCGGCCTGAACGCCACGACGCAAGACCAAGAAAATCTTCGGGAGAGACGCCAATGACCAGCCGCCGCCAGTTCCTCGCCGCAGCCGCAGCCGCGTTATCGACGCCCGCGCTGCCGAACCTTGCGTTCGCCCAGGCGTGGCCGTCGCGCCCGATCCGGGCGATGATCCCCTTCGCCGCGGGCAGTTCCCTCGACATCGTCGGGCGGCTGGTGCTCGATCCGCTGTCGAACCAGTTGGGCCAGCCGGTGGTGGTCGAGAACCGCGGCGGCGCCGGCGGCAGCATCGGCACCGGCCTCGTCGCCAAGGCCGATCCCGACGGTTACACCATTCTGATCCAGGCGTCGGCCCATTCGGCGGCCCCCGCGGCCTATCCGAACATCACCTACGATGTCGCCAATGATTTCGTCGCCATCATCCCGATCGGCACCGTGCCGAACGTCACCGTCGTGGCGCCCGGCAGCGGCATCAAGACCTTGAAGGATCTCGTCGCCAAGGCAAAGGCCGGATCGGTGACCTATGCCTCCGCCGGCGTCGGCAGCGCCACGCACTGGGCGGCGGAGCGGATTAGGGTCGCCGGCGGTTTCAACGGCGTGCACGTGCCGTTCCGCGGCGGGCCGGAGGCGCTGACCGAGGTGATGACCGGCCGCGTCGACTTCACCTCGATGGGCATGTCAGCGGCGCTGCCGCTGATCAATGACGGCAAAGTCATTCCGCTGGCGGTCAGCACGCCGACCCGTTCGCGGACGCTGCCAAACGTGCCGACCACCATCGAAGCCGGCCTGCCCGACTCCGACTACGTCTATTGGATGGGGCTGTTCGCGCCGGCCAAGACGCCGCCGGCCATCGTCGAGCGGTTGCGCGCGGAGACCGAGAAGGCACTGAAGAATCCGAACGTCGTGGAAAAGTTCGCCGCCCAGGGCATCGAACCGATGGCGCTGACCTCGGCCGAATTCGACGCGCTGATCCGCAAGGAAATCCTGACCAATATCGCTCTCGTCAAAGCGGCGGGACTGAGATTCAATTGAAAGCATGAACCCGACAGCGAGGAACCGTTTTCGCAAATCATGCTCCTAACAACCAAGAGAGTTCGATGGACAGTCTGCTCCCGCTTGCTGAAAAGATCGCCGCACGCCTGATCGAGCGCAAGGAAACCGTTTCGGTTGCCGAGGGTTCGTCCGGCGGGTTGATTTCGGCGGCGCTGCTCGCCGTGCCCGGCGCGTCGGCGTATTACGTTGGCGGCGCAGTAGTCTACACCGGAGCGGCGCGCAGCGCCTTCGCCGAAATCAGCCTGGACGAAATGCGCGCGCAAAAAATCCGCCCGGCCAGCGAAGCCTATGCCGCGCTGCTGGCGCAACGCACCCGAGAGCGGCTTCAATCGACGTGGGCGCTGGCCGAGGCCGGCGCCGCGGGACCATCCGGCAACCGCTACGGAGATCCCGCTGGCCACACCTGCGTCGCCGTCGCGGGACCGACCGCGCGCGCCGCCACACTGCGAACCGGCAACAGCGACCGGCCCGGCAACATGCGCGCCTTCGCGGCGCGCGCCCTCGAACTGCTGGCGGAGCAGGTCGGCGCGAAATAGACAGCGCGATACATGCGCCCGGCGCAGGCCGCTCGCGCGGCGCGTTGTATTGAACCAATCCCGCGCGGACCTGTAAGCTCGCCGCCAAGAGACAATCAACTCTGGGGAGGAACGTCATGCGCCGGCTGCCCGTTCGCTTTACCCTTGTCCTGCTGGGTGCGCTGTTCGCCGCAACTCCAGCGCTCGCACAAACCGCGGCAAGCCCGCAAAAAACAGGAACCGCCATGCCGTCCGACATCGATCCGAAATCGGGATTTCGTCTGCCGCTGCCGAATCGCGATGATCTCGACGAAGCGGGCAAGAAGGCGTTCGACCGCGGCAACGCGCCGGGCGGCACGATCGCCGGGTTGCAGGGCCCGGCGGGCATTCAACTCTACAGCCCGAAAACGGCGGCGCTCTCATCGGGGATGAACCGCTATCTGCGCTTCGAGGCCGGCTTCACGCCTCATGAGCGCGAGGTCGCAATCCTCATCACCGCGCGAGAGATGGACAGCCAGTTCGAGTGGGTGGCGCACGAGCCGGAGGCGCTCAAGGAGGGCGTACCGCAGAGCACAATCGACGTCATCAAATATCGCCGCAGCACCGAGGGCGTCGATTCGACCGATGCGCTGATCATCGAACTCGGCCGCCAATTGTGGCGCGACCATAAGGTCAAATCGGAAACCTTTGCCCAGTTGAAGACCGTCTTCGGCCCGAACAAGCTGATCGATCTGGTGATGCTGATGGGGAACTATGCCGGGACCGCAGCATTGTTGGCAGCCGTCGATATGCAACTGCACGCCGGGAAAAAGCCACTGTTGCCCATTCCCTGATACAAGACTTGGCGGCTACAAGACTGGCGGCTTGGCTCAGGGACCCCTTCCCATATGGCACCATGCCGCATATCGGCCTCATGCACGGCGCATTAGGATTTGCAGTTATATTGCTCATGCCAGCGATCTGGAGGCGACGTGGTTGGGACCGTGGAATTGAGGCGTTCGGCCCGCCTGTCGACGATGCCGGCACTCCATCCGTTCGCCGCAGCAAGGGCCTGAGCCTCGCATGACCGACGACACCTCGCTCCCGAGCGTGCCTGCCCAGGGCATCGCGGCCATGTTCGGCGAGCGTGAAGCCGACCGTTATGAGATGCACGGCCGCCACCTCAACGAGCAGATGGTTCGGGTGCTTCGCACCATCGGCTACGATGTCCGGTTTGGCCGTGGCGTTGGGCAGTATCTGTTCGACGCGGCGGGAGACCGCTATCTCGATCTGCTGAGCGGCTTCGGCGTGTTCGGCATCGGACGCAATCATCCAGCGCTGCGCGATGCGCTGAAGGATGTTCTCGACAACGACCTGCCGAACCTCGTGCAACTGGACGTCTCGACGCTGGCCGGCATTCTGGCCGAGCGGCTGCTCGCCCATGTTCCCTATCTCGACAAGGTGTTCTTCGCCAATTCCGGCGCCGAGGCCGTCGAAGCAGCGATCAAGTTCGCACGCACGGCAACCGGACGGCCGGGGCTAATCTTCTGCGATCACGCCTACCACGGCCTGACCATGGGCGCGCTGTCGCTCAATGGCGACGCAATTTTCCGCGACGGCTTCGAGCCGATGCTGCCAGGCTGCGTCCGGGTCCCCTTCAACGATCTCGCCGCGCTCGAACGGGCGCTTTCCACGCGCGACATCGCCGCGTTCATCGTCGAGCCGATCCAGGGCAAGGGCGTGAACATGCCCGCCGCCGGTTATCTGGAGGGGGCGGCCGCGCTCTGCCGGAAGTACGGCACGCTGTTGGTCGCCGATGAAATCCAGACCGGTCTTGGCCGCACCGGGCGCTTCATTGCCGTCGAGCATTGGAACGTCGAGCCGGACATGGTGCTGCTGTCGAAATCGCTTTCGGGCGGGCATGTGCCGAGCAGCGCCGTGCTGATGCGGCGCAACATCTTCGACAAGATGTTCGACCGGATGGACCGCGCTCTCGTCCACGGCTCGACTTTCGCCAAGAACGATCTGGCGATGGCCGCGGGCATCGCCACCCTCGAGGTGATCGAGCGCGAGCGGTTGATAGAAAACGCGGGCCGCATGGGCGACCGCCTGATGCGCGAACTCAGCGCCATGATCCCTCGCTACGAGATGCTGCGCGACGTGCGCGGCAAAGGCATGATGATCGGAGTCGAGTTCGGTCCGCCGGAATCGCTCCGGCTCAAGGCTTCGTGGAGCCTGCTGGAGACAGCCAACAAGGGACTTTTCTGTCAGCTCATCACCATCCCGCTGTTCAAGGATCACAAGATCCTCTGCCAAGTCGCGGGACACGCGAGCCACACCGTGAAGCTGCTGCCCGCATTCCTGATCACCGACAAGGATTGCGACTGGATCGTCCGCGCATTCGACGACGTCATTGCCGGCAGCCATCGCGTGCCCGGGGCCATCTGGACGCTCGGCAAGACGCTGATCGGCCACGCCGCGCGCAGCCGAAGCCGTCCGGCGGCGTTAGCGGCGCAAGGCACCTCCGCCAACGTTTAACGCCAAGGCGTTAACGAGCCAGCAGAATCGAAACGTCATATTGGCGAATGGAACGCCAACGCGCCTGAGTGCGTTATCTATCAAGCACAACAATCGCCGAGGTGAAGCCATGACACGAACGCTGACAACCTTTGCCGCCGCCGCGGCCATCGCGATTGCCGCTATCGCCGAGCCTGTTCCCGCCGAAGCTCGCGGTGGCCGGATCGCCGCTGGTGTAATCGGCGGCCTCGCGGCCGGCGCCATTATTGGCGGCGCAGCCAACGCCTACGGCGCTGGTCCAGGGTACGGGTATTATGGCGGTGGTCCCGCGTATGTTGCCGATCCCGGTTGCGGCTGGCGTCGTGAACGCTTTTGGGACGGGTATCGCTGGCGCGTTCAGCGGGTCCAGGTCTGCTACTAGCAAGCTATGAGCACCCTTTAACGCCCCATTCTGAACCCACATTCAGAAACGGCCTTGGCGTCTTGCACTGCAAGATGCCGAGGCGTTCGTTTTGAGCAAAGATCAAGTTCAAGATCAAATTTCGGCCAAATTGGTTGGGTCTTATTTTCCTCGGATCGATTTTTTCGCCCAGCTAAAAATTTATCGCGACGGCATCGCCGGACGCACCCAGGCGACTCAAATGAGAAAGGTTCTTCTCGCTATCGCAGCCAGCGCGGTGCTGGCGGTCGCCACCTTGGCGCCGACCACAGCGGACGCACGGTGCCGCGGTTGCGGCGTTGGCCTCGGCGTCCTCGGCGGCCTCGCCGCGGGGGCTGTCATCGGCGGCGCGATCGCCGGCTCGGGTCCGGCCTATGCCTACCCGCAGACCTATTATCCGGCAGCCGGCTATCAGCCTTATTCCTAAGGCGCGGCGCCGGCGTATAGCTGCCCCGGCGGCTATTGGGCGAGCCGTCCGATGCGCGACCCCTACGGCAATGTCGTCGGCTGGAGCCGTCCGCGCTTTTTCTGCCCGGCCTACTGATCGCCGACCTGACGATTTTCAACCCGGCGGATGCGAAAGCGCCGCCGGGCCTTTCATTTTCCCCGCTGCATATGCGCCAGAACGTCGGAGGTCGGCCAGCAGTCGAGCCTGAGCCCGTGGCCTTCTGATAGGCGCCGAGCGCTGCCCGAGTGAGCATGCCGGCAGCCGCTTCGTTTGTCGCGCCGATTGCTGGCCGGCTCGCGGCAAACGCCGACGGCTCCGCCATCAGTGATGCTTTTTCTCATAGGCGGTCTGGCCCAGCCAGTCGACGAATGCGATGCCGATGGCCGACAAGATGAAAAGGCCATGGATGATCGTCTGCCACATTACTCCGGTCTCGGTATAGACGGTCTTGCCGGAGCCTAGGCTGCCAGCCTCGATGAACGTGCGAAGCAGGTCAATCGACGAGATGCCGATGATCGCCATGGCGAGCTTGATCTTCAGTACGCTGGCGTTGACGTGGCTCAGCCACTCCGGCTGGTCCGGATGCCGTTCAAGCTCCAGCCGCGACACGAATGTCTCATAGCCGCCGACGATCACCATGATCAGCAGGTTGGAGATCATCACCACGTCGATCAGGCCGAGCACGACCAGCATGATCTGCTGCTCGCTGAAATTGAAAGAGTGCAGCACCAGATGCCACAGCTCTTTCAGAAACAGGATCACGTACACGCCTTGCGCGACGATCAGGCCGAGATAGAGCGGAAGCTGGAGCCAGCGCGAACTGAAGATCAGTTGCGGCAGCGGTCGCAGCCCAGGGGTGCGCGGCGGCACCTTGGGATCATCGGCAGCCATCGACATGAAAACGCCCCATCGTCAGCCGCGAATCAGCGGCGATTGATCGCGCTATATGCGGTTCGGCTGGGCCGGCATCAAGGCCGGAGACAAACAGCCGCGGCTCAGCGGCTGAATTTTTTGTACTTGATCCGGTGAGGGATGACCGAGTCCGTCCCGAGCCGCCGCATCTTGTCCTTCTCGTAATCCTGGAAGTTGCCCTCGAACCACTCGACGTGGCTCTCGCCCTCGAACGCCAGGATGTGGGTGGCGATGCGGTCGAGAAACCAGCGGTCATGGCTGATGATGACGGCGCAGCCGGCGAAATCCTCCAGCGCCTCCTCCAGCGCCCGCAGCGTATCGACGTCGAGGTCGTTGGTCGGTTCGTCGAGCAGCAGCAGGTTGGCGCCGGTCTTGAGCATCTTGGCCAGATGCACGCGGTTTCTCTCGCCGCCCGACAGCGACCCGACCTTCTTCTGCTGGTCGCCGCCCTTGAAGTTGAACGCCGAAACGTAGCCGCGGCTGTTCACCTCTTTCTTGCCGAGCAGGATGATGTCCTGACTGTTGGAGATTTCCTCCCAGACGTTCTTGTTGCCATCGAGCGCATCGCGCGACTGATCGACATAACCAAGCTGCACGGACTCGCCGACCTTGATGGTGCCGGCGTCGGGCTTCTCCTGGCCGGTGATCATGCGGAACAACGTGGTCTTGCCCGCGCCGTTCGGACCGATCACGCCGACGATGCCGCCGGCCGGCAGCTTGAAGGTGAGATCGTCGATCAGCAAGTTGTTGCCGTAACCCTTCCGCAGATGATCGAAGTCGACCACGTTCTGGCCGAGCCGCTCAGCCACCGGAATAATGATCTGCGCGGTCTGGGTCTGCTTTTCGCCGGCCTTGCGAAGCAGTTCCTCGTAGCGCTCATAGCGCGCCTTCGATTTGGCTTGGCGTGCTTTCGGCGAGGCCGTGATCCATTCCTGCTCGCGCTGCAGCGTGCGCTGATGGGCGGCATCCTCGCGGCCCTCCTGCTCCAGCCGCTTCTGCTTTTGCTTGAGCCACGACGAGTAGTTGCCCTCGTAGGGAATGCCCTTGCCGCGATCGAGTTCGAGAATCCAGCTTGTGACGTTGTCGAGGAAGTAGCGATCATGGGTGACGATCAGGATGGCGCCCGGATAATCGCGCAGATGGCCTTCCAGCCAATGCACCGACTCGGCGTCCAGATGGTTGGTCGGCTCATCTAACAACAGCAGTTCGGGCTGGTTGAGCAGCAGCCGGCAGAGCGCGACGCGGCGCCGCTCGCCGCCCGAAAGTTTGCTGATGTCGGCGTCGTCCGAAGGACAGCGCAGCGCGTCCATCGCCAGATCGACCTGGGAGTCGAGCTCCCAGAGGTTCTTGGAGTCGATCTCGTCCTGCAGCTTGGCCATCTCATCGGCGGTTTCGTCGGTATAGTTCGAGGCGATCTCATTGTAGCGGTCGAGCAGCGCCTTCTTGGCCGCAACGCCCTGCATGACGTTTTCGCGCACCGACAACGCCGGATCGAGCTGCGGCTCCTGTTCGAGATAGCCAACGCGCGCGCCTTCGGCGACCCAACCCTCCCCGACGAACTCCTTGTCGATGCCGGCCATGATTCGGAGCAAGGTGGACTTGCCCGAGCCGTTGACGCCGAGCACGCCGATCTTGGCATCCGGGTAGAACGACAGATGGATATTTTCGAGCACCTTGCGGTTGCCCGGGTAGGTCTTGGTCAGACCCTGCATGTGATAGATGAATTGGCGGCCGTTCATGGTCCCTCGGATCGAAAACCAGCGCTGCGCGCTGCAAGCCGCGCCGATAAGCGCAAATTCAGGAAAAGCTTGCGCTTATTTAATGGCCAAGCGCGGTGGCGACAAGCAGCTTGCGGGCCAACGGGCAACAAACGGCCTGAACCAGTCATAGCGGCGCACCGAATTACGACTAGATTGGGCCGCTGACATCCGGGAGCCTGCTCGATGACCGAAATCGCCTGCGTGGTCGAAGCGCACGACGCGCTGGGCGAAGGCTGCGTGTGGTGCCCTGTGACCAAGCAAGTCTGGTGGCTCGATATCCGCAAGCCCTGCCTGCAATCCTACGATCCGGTCAGCCGAGACCATCGTGTCTATCCCCTTCCCGGCCAGCACTGCGGTTGCGTGGCGCTGCGAAAATCCGGCGGTTTTGCGCTGGCGCTGGACGACGGCCTGCACGGCTTCGATCCCGCCAGCGGGAAACTCCAGGCCCTCGTACACGCCGAACCGAACGAAGCGGGCAACCGCTACAATGATGGCCGCTGCGACCGGCGTGGCCGGCTGTGGATCGGAACCATGGACATCGCCGTGCGCCGTTCGTCCGGCAGCCTCTATCGGATCAGCGCCGACCGCTCAGTGCTGCGGCTGTTCGACGGCATCACCGTGCCGAATTCAATCGCCTTCTCGCCGGACGACCGCACGCTCTATTTCGCCGACACGCCGCGCCACGTCATCTGGGCGTTCGACTTCAACCTCTATGCCGGGATGATCGGCGAGCGCCGGGTGTTCGCCGACCTCACAGGGCGCCGGAGCTTTCCCGACGGCTCCTGCGTCGATGCCGAGGGCTTTCTGTGGAACGCCGAATATGGCGGCTATCGCCTGACACGCTATGCTCCGGATGGCCGCATCGATCGCACCATCGCACTGCCGGTGACCAATCCGACCTGCTGCTGTTTCGGCGGCGAAGCCCTGGATACGCTTTTTGTCACCAGCGCCTGGCCGGCGACGCTGCCGCAGGACAACCCGGCAATCCCTGCCATGCAGGGCGGACTGCTGGCGCTCGATGTCGGCGTCCGCGGCCTGCCGGAGGCGGCATTCGCCGGATGACGACGCTCCCGCCGTTTGCGTTCCCGCCCCGTTTAAGCATGATGCGCTCCGAACGGCGTAAAAAAGGAGTGCCGACATGGCCTATCGCTGCGCGATTCTCGACGACTACCAGAACGTGGCGCTCAAGCTCGCCGACTGGTCGAAAATAAAGGAGGTCGAGACCAAGGTGTTCACCGAGGCGGTCCGCCGCAGCGAGGCCGACACCATCGCCGCTCTGAAGGACTTCGACATCGTCGTGATGATGCGCGAGCGCACCCGCTTTCCTCGCGCGGTGATCGATGGCCTGCCGAAGCTCAAGCTTCTCATCACCACCGGGGCCTACAACGCCTCGATCGACATGAAGGCCTGCGCCGAGCGTGGCATCGTTGTCTGCGGCACCACAAGCCACGGCAACCCGACCACCGGCATCGCCTTCGGCCTGATGCTCGAACTGACCCGCCGGATCGGCTGGGAGAATGCGCGCATGAAGGCCGGCGAGCACTGGCAGCTCACGCTCGGCATGGACATCGAGGGCAAGACACTCGGCCTGATCGGCCTGGGCAAGCTCGGCGCGCGCGCCGCCGGGGTCGGCAAGGCATTCGGCATGAAGGTGCTCGCCTGGAGCCAGAACCTCACGCCGGATCGCTGCAAGGAGGTCGGCGCCGATTACGTCTCGAAGGACGAGTTGTTCAAGAACGCGGACTTCCTGTCGATCCACGTCCAGCTCGGCGAGCGCAACCGCGGCCTGATCACCGCTCGCGAACTCGGCCTGATGAAGAAGACGGCCTACCTGATCAACACCTCGCGCGGTCCGATCGTCGAGGAAAAGGCATTGATCGACGCGCTGAACAAAAAGCAGATCGCAGGCGCCGGCCTCGACGTATTCGACGTCGAACCGCTGCCGCTCGATCATCCGTATCGCAAGATGGACAACGTCGTTATTACGCCGCATCTCGGCTACGTCAGTCAACAGAACTACGACAAGTATTATCCCGACATCGTCGAGGACATTCGGGGATTCCTGGACGGCAGGCCGGTCCGCGTGATCGCACCGAAGTAGAGCTCACGCGCTCCGGCCCGGCAGACAAGGCCCGCACCGTGCTATAGAAAACGGGGGGAAATATCGGCGCGGTCGTTCCGGACCGCGTCTTTCAAGGGGAGCAGACCGCTATGTCAAGCTACAAGCTGGTGACGTATCAGACGGCCAAGGGGCCTCGGGCCGGGATCGTGGTCGATGACAAGATATTCGATGCGGCGGCGCTGACCCGCAAAGCCGCCTATGCCACCATGCTGGACATCCTCAACGACTGGGCATCGGCCAAGGGCGTGCTGAAAAAGGCCGCGGCGGCGGCCGCCAAAAGCAAGCTCAAGAGCCAGCCGGTCGGCAAGGCCAAGCTCCTCGCGCCCGTACTGTTTCCGTCGGCGATCTATTGCGCCGGCGCCAACTACACCGACCACATGATGGAGATGGCCAAGCTACAGGGCATCCCGGCCGCGCCCGATCCCCATGAGGTCGGTCTCAAGCCGTGGCACTTCATTAAGGCGTCCCGCACCGTGTGCGGCAACAAGGCCACCGTAAAGCTGCCGAGAGCCTCCAAGGCCATCGACTGGGAGGCCGAACTCGGCGCGGTCATCGGCAAGAAGGCCAAGGACGTGCCGCTTGAGAAGGCGCTCGACTACGTCGCCGGCTACACCGTCGCCAACGAGCTCTCGGCCCGCGATCTCGGCCGGCGCGACCAGCTTCCGGATGCCACGCCATTCAAGTGGGACTGGGTCGGCCAGAAGTGCTTCGACGACGCCTGCCCGATCGGCCCGTGGATCGTGCCCGCGAGCGAGATCAAGGACCCGCAGAAGCTCGGCATCAAGCTCTGGGTCAACGACGTCATCAAGCAGGACTCCAACACCAGCGACATGATCTTCAATCTGGCTGAGCAGCTGTCGCACCTGTCGTCGCGCATCACGCTCTATCCCGGCGACATCATCCTGACCGGCACGCCCGCAGGCGTCGGCGCCGCACGCCGGGAATTCCTCAAGGCCGGCGATACCACCCGCGTCTGGGTCGAGAACGTCGGCGAACTCGTCAACAAGATGGCGTGACGCCGCATCCGGGTTGCGCCCGCCGCCATTGCGGCGGGCGCCAGCGGGCCCTTAGACGGGCCGCAACAAACAAGGTCTTGGGGAGCGAAACATGCGTCGGCAATTGCTGGCTTTCGGAATCCTGTCCATCGCGCTGTCGGGCCAAGTCCTTGCGCAGGACTGGCCCACCAGGACCATCAAGGTCGTGGTGCCGCTGACCGCCGGCAGCGCCAGCGACGTGATGGCGCGCATCGTGTTCGATCAAGTGTCGCAGCAGGTCGGCCAATCGATCGTCATCGAGAACCGCCCCGGCGCCGGAAATTCAATCGGGATGAACGCCGTCGCCAAGGCCGAACCCGATGGCTACACCATCCTGGCAAACTCCTCATCGCATACGGTCAGCCCTGCGGTCCGCGCCACCATGCCGCTCGACACCGCCAACGAACTCGCCGCGATCATCCCGCTCGGCAACATGCCGGTCGTCATCTTGTTCAATCCGGGCAAGGGGTACAAGAAGCTCAGCGACTTCGTCGCATGGGCCAAGGCCAATCCGGGCAAGGCCAATTACTCGTCGGCGGGCGCCGGCAACTCGTCGCACCTTAACGGTGAGCTGTTCCGGCTCGCGGGCGGCTTTGAAGCGGTGCATCTGCCGTTCAAGGGCGCGCCCGAAGCGATGACCGAAGTGATCGCCGGACGCTCCGACTTTTATTTCTCGCCGCTGGTCAACGCACTACCCCTGATGAAGGATGGCCAGTTGCAGGCGCTCGCCGTCAGCAACTCCGCGCGCGCAACGGCGCTGCCGGACATCCCGACCGTCGCCGAAGCCGGCTATCCGAACTCGGAATACAACTTCTGGGCCGGCGTTTTCCTGCCGGTGAAGACGCCCGCCCCGATCAAGGAGAAGCTCTACGCCGAGGTCAAGAAGGCGCTCGATGTCCCAGCCGTGCGGGACAAACTTAAGAATCTCGGCGCCGATCCACTACCGCTGACGTCCGCCCAGTTCGACGCCCAGGTGCGCAGGGAAATCGAGACTAACACCAAGGTCGCCAAAGCCGCCAACATCAAGGTGGAATAAGCGGCTATTTCTTCAGTCCGGCGGCGGTCGCCACATCGCTCCAGCGCTTGAGTTCGGTCGTTTCGAGGCGGACCATGTCATCGGGGCCGCCGTCGAGCGGATCGACGCCCTGCGGACGCCATGCGGTCACAACCTCGCTCGATTTCACCGCCTCACGCACCGCGCGCGAGAGTTTGTCGATCGCCTCGCGCGGCGTGCCGACCGGCGCCGAAAGGCCGAACCAGATGGCGGTGTCGAAATCCGGCATGCCGGATTCGATCATCGTCGGCACGTCCGGCAGGATGCCCGGGCGCTTGGCGCCCGACGACGCCAGCACCTTCAGCTTGCCGCCCTGCACCAATGAGATCACGGCGGTGGCCGGCGAGAACATGACCTGCACGCGGGCGGCCAGAAGATCGGTCGCTGCCTGCGGGCTGCCTGGATACGGCACATGGACCAGCTTCGTGCCGGTGCGCTGCATGAACAACTCGCCGGAAAAGTGGGGCGCGCTACCGATTCCTGTCGATGCGTAGCTCAGTTCGCCGGGCTTGGACTTCGCGTAAGCGATCAACTCCTGAACATTGTTCACGCCAAGCGACGGATGCACCACCAGGATCACAGACACCGCGTTGACCAGACCGATGGGCGCAAAATCCTTGATGATGTCGAACGGCAGGCTCGGGTTGATCGCGGCGTTGGCGATGTTGGCCGAGCCCGGCAGGAACAGCGTATAGCCGTCCTTCGGCGAACGGGCGACGAACTCGGCCGCGAGGTTCGATCCCGCGCCGGGCTTGTTCTCGACCACGACGGATTGCCCGAGGATTTGCCCCATGCGGCTGCCGAGCACGCGCGCGGTGATGTCGGCCACGGATCCCGGCGTAAAGCCGACCACAATGCGGACTGGCTTGTTCGGATAGTCGCTCTGCGCATGGGCAGGAGGCGTTGTGAACAGCAGCGCCACCACCAAGAAGCAAAGCCCCGCCAATCGCCGTGCTGGTCCACGAGTCATCGCGTTCTCCCTGCGTCTATTGTTTGATTCCGGCGGTCTTGACGACGCCGGCCCATTTCTTGAGTTCGTCATCGATGAACTTGGCGAACGCGGCCGGCGTGCCGCCGAGCGGATCGACGCCCTGCTTTTCCAGCACCGCCTGCATCTCGCTCGATTTCAGCGCCTCGTTGGCGGCGCGCGACAGCTTGTCGACGATCTCCGGCGGCGTGCCCGCCGGCGCCAGCATGCCCATCCAGATGCCGGCGGAATAGCCTTCGACGCCGGCCTCGATCATGGTCGGCACCTCCGGCGCGATGGCCGCGCGCGTCGGCTGCGTCACCGCCAGCGCCTTGATCTTGCCGCCCTGCACGTTCGACCACACCGTCGCCGCCGGACCGAACATCAGCGGCACCCGCCCGGCCAGCACATCGGTCATGCTTTGAGCGCTGCCCGGATAAGGGATCTGCTGCAGCTTGATGCCGGCCGCGCTGTTGAGCAGCACGCCCGACAGATGGCTCATGGTGCCCGCCCCCGACGAGGCATACTGAACGGTGTCAGGCTGCGCCTTCGCCAGCGCGATCAGGTCACGCACGTTGCTGGCGGGAAACGACGGATGCGCCACCAGCATCTGTGGCGCATTGGCGATTGCCGCGATCGGGGCGAGATCCTTTCCGAAATCGAAGCTCAGGTTGTTCATCGCCGGATTGATGGTCTGGGCGACGGTACACATCAGCAGCGTGTAGCCGTCCTTGGGCGCGCGGGCGACGTATTCGGCCCCAAGGCTGGAGCCCGCCCCTGGCCGGTTCTCCACCACGAGTTGCTGTCCGAGACTGAGGCTCATGCGCGTCGCCAGAACGCGCAGCACGACGTCGGCGACCGCGCCCGGTCCGAAACCGACCACCACCCGGATCGGCCGCGTCGGGTAATCCTCCGTCCGCGCCGGGCTCAGGGCCAAACCCGCAAGCAAAATCGCAACGCCCAGCGCCGCCGGCAATCGTGGCATGGCCTCCCCCTTTCCCGCGTCTTTGCCGCGCGGGCATGGGCAGCATAACCGAAATGCGGCGTCCGCGAAGTCTACCGGCGGCTGGACCCGCTAAGCCGTTCCACTGCCGTCAGGAAACTAATCCACAAGGCATGGCCAGAGCTTAGCCCCAGGCTGGATTTTGCAGTCAAATGAAGCTTCACTGCCCCGACAGCGCTCCTACGGCTCAAGAAAGTACAAAAGTGCCAAAAAACATCCCCCTGACGCTCGCCTGCGGCAATTACGAGATCGTGCGCGCACTCAAGGACGGCGTCGTTTCGCCGGACGGCATCGACCTCACCCTCCTCACCGACATGGACTCGACCACCCGTCACTGGCGGTTCCTGCGCGAGGGGCATTTCGACGTCGCCGAGACCTCCTGCTCGTCTTACATCGTGGCGCGCGACACCGGCATGCCGATCACCGCGATCCCGGTGTTCCTGCATCGCCGCTTCCGACACGGCTTCGTGTTCATCAACACGACCAAGGGCATCACCAAGCCGACCGACCTGATCGGCAAGAAGATCGGCATCAAGTCGTTCCTGGTGACCGCGATCCACTGGATGCGCGGCATCCTCGAACACGAGTACGGCGTCTCGCACAAAGCCGTCGAATGGGTTGCCGAGCTCGACGAGGACGTCGACTTCGTCCCGCCGCCGGGCCTCAAGATCACCCGTCTGCCGCACGACAAGTCCGTGGAGGACATGCTCGCCACCGGGGAAGTCGACGCGCTGATCCACTCCGACATCATCAAGCCGATGGAGGCCGGCGACCCTCGCGTCGGCCGACTGTGGCCGGACTACAAGGCCGAGGAAATCCGCTTCTATCAGAAGACGCAGATCTTCCCGATCATGCATGTGATGGGCATCCGTCAGGAAATCGTCGATCGTCACCCCTGGGTTCCGGTCAACCTGTTCCACGCCTTCGAAAAGTCGAAGGCGATCGCCATGCAGCGCATGGCCAACCCGCGCGTGGTGCCGCTGGCCTGGTATCTTGAGGCATGGAACGAACAGCAGGACATTCTCGGTCCCGACCCGTGGGAATACGGCATCACCGACAAGAACAAGCACAACATGAACACGATTGCCGGCTACTCGCATGAGCAGGGGCTGACCAAGAAGCGCTGGACCACCGACGACCTGTTCACCAGCACGTTCCAGGGCCGCAAGCGCGGCGACGAGTGGCGGATCTAACGCATGATCCCGAAAAGTGGGAGCCGGTTTTCGGATAAGATCATGCGAGAGGACAGACCATGACAAGCGGCCTCGCATTTACCGACAAGAAGGTGATGGCCCAACTGACGGCCAAGATGCTGCTTGAGGTGGAGGCCGTCCGCTTCATGGAGGACAAGCCGTTCATCTTCACGTCGGGCTGGGCCAGCCCGGTCTACACCGATTGCCGCCGGCTGATCTCGTTCCCGCGCGTGCGCAAGACGCTGATCGACTTCGGCGCCTCCACCGTGCTCCGCGACGCCGGATTCGAGCAGTTCGATACGGTGGTCGGCGGCGAAACCGCGGGCATTCCGTTCGCCGCCTGGATGTCAGACCGGCTCGACCTGCCGATGCAATACGTGCGCAAGAAGCCGAAGGGATTCGGACGCAACGCCCAGATCGAAGGCCACCTCAAGCCAGGCCAGCGCGTGCTACTTGTCGAGGACCTCACCACGGACGGCGGCAGCAAGGTCAATTTCTGCAACGCGCTCCGCGCCGCCGGCGCCACCGTCGAGCACATCTTCGTCATCTTCTATTACGGCATCTATCCCAACAGCGAGAAGCTCCTGTCCGACCTCAACATCAAGCTGCACCATCTATGCACCTGGTGGGACGTGCTGGAATACGCCAAGACTTGCGGCCAGTTCGATCCCATCAAGCTGTCCGAGATCGAGAAATTCCTGCACGATCCCGCTGGATGGTCGAAGGCCCACGGTGGGGTCTCGCAGGTCGCCGCCGAGTAACACGTCCGCGTAACAGGTACAGGTCACAGTATGGAGTTCGACAACTCATTCGAGGTACCGCTGCCACCCGAGCAGGCGTGGCCGGTGCTGATGAACGTCCAGGGCATCGCGCCCTGCATGCCGGGCGCCCAGCTCACCGAGGTAGTGGATGACAGCACTTACAAGGGCAACATTGCCGTGCGACTCGGACCGGTGGCGCTGACGTTCGCCGGCCTGATCAAGTTCGAGGAGATCGACAACGTCAACCACACGGCGCGGGTGAAGGCTCAGGGCAACGACGCCAAGGGGCGCGGCTCGGCGCAAGCCGCGGCGACCTTCCGGCTTGAGCCGTCAGCCACCGGCTCCAAGGTCCTGGTCCACACCGACCTCACGCTGTCGGGGGCGGTGGCGCAATACGGCCGCGGCGTCGGCATGATCCAGGCGACCGCGTCGGCGCTGATGAACCAGTTCGCCAACAACCTGAAGAAGCAGCTTGCCGCCCCGCCCGCCGAAGCGGGAGCCGCGGACCTGCCCGCGGCGGCCAAGCCTATCTCCGCCACCTCGCTCGCGGGGCAGGTCGTGTGGAATTCGATCAAGGACAAGCTCGGGAAGTCATAGGAATGGACGGCTCCGCCGACAACGATCCTGTGATTCTGGTCGATGCCGACGATGTCCAGGTAGGCACAGCCGGCAAGCTCGACGCCCACCAGCGCGGCCTCAAGCACCGGGCCATCTCAGTGCTGGTGCGCAACGCCGCCGGGCAGTTTCTGCTGCAGCGGCGCAGTCCTGCCAAATATCACTCCGGCGGATTATGGACCAACGCCTGCTGCAGTCATCCGCTGCCTGGCGAAAGCACCGCCGACGCAGCGCGGCGCCGTCTCGCGCAGGAGATGGGCTTCTCCTGCCCGATCGATCCGCTGTTCGTATTTCAATACAACACGCCCGTTCCCGGCGGCCTGATCGAGAACGAGCTGGTGCATGTGTTCGGCGGCCGCCACGATGGCGCGATCAAGCCCGATCCGGCCGAAGTCAGCGATTGGAAGTGGATCGGCTACGGCGACTTGATGACCGACGTGCGTGCCCGGCCGGACGCCTACACTGTATGGTTCCGGCAATACCTCGACAGACACGGCGCCATGCTCGGCGATTGGGTCGCCGCGACCAACTGAATGGGGCAGCCATGACGAACGTCCTCATCTACGACGTGAGAGGCCCGCAGTATCGCGCGCTTCTCGCGCAACGTTTTCCGAGCGTCAGCTTCCACATCGGCCACCACATGAAGGACGTCGAGGGCGTCATCGCCGACATCGACGTGATCTTCGGGCTCGGCCATCACATCCCCGCCGAACTGATCGCCAAGGCGAAGAACCTGAAATGGGTGCAGGCGCTGACCACCGGCACCGAAACGTTGACGGCGCCCGGCGTCCTGCCGCCCCACGTACTGCTCACCTCGACCCGCGGCATTCACGGCCCGCAGATGAGCGAACTGGCCTATCTCAACATGATCGCGCTAGCCCGCGACTTCAAAAGGAACCTGCGCAATCAGGCCGAGGCCAAGTGGGACCAGTACGGACAGCCGATCCTGCAGGGCAAGACCATCGTCATCGTCGGCCTAGGACTGCTCGCCGAGCATCTGGCGGAGCGCTGCAAGATGTTCGGCATGACCGTCGTAGGCATCAGCAATGGCCGCGCCGGCGCGCCGCATTTCGACGAGGTCCATCCGCGCAGTGATCTCAAGCCGCAGGCCGCCCGCGCGGACTTCCTGATGCTGCTCGTGCCCTATTCGCCGGATACGCACCACCTCATCGACCGGAGCGTGATCGCCGCGATGAAGCCATCGGCCTTCCTAATCAATCTCGCGCGGGGCGGCGTGCTGGACGAAGCGGCCCTGATCGAACATCTGCAGGCCGGCAAGATTGCCGGCGCCGGGATCGATGTGTTCTCGGCGATGCCGTTGCCGCCGGACAACCCGCTCTGGCGTATGCCGAACGTCATCATCACGCCGAACATCGGCGGGCGCAGCGATATTTTCATCGAACAAACGATGACCGTTCTGGAGCCCAATATCGCGGCGTTCATCGGCGGGCGCATGAACGACATGCGCAACGTGATCCCGCACTAACCGCGCGCTATTTTTCGCCTGCGAGAAGTTTCAGAACGCGCGCCTTCTGCTCGGGCGGAACCCCGTTCACCACCGCGGTCACGGTTTTTAGAGTACCGGCCGGATCGGTGTATTCGATGATCCGTTCCATCTTCTCGCCTTCCGCGATGAGCTGCGGATTGTGCAAGGTTTCCTTCACCGCCGCCTGCAGATAGGCAAGCCGCGCCGGCGGCACGCCCGGCGGCGCCATCAACAGACGCCCGAGCCCTTCCAGGTTGGCAAGGAAATCCATCGCCCATATCCGGTCCGGCGCGATCTTCGCCGCCTCGAACACGGTTGGCCGGTCTTTGAAGAACTGCGACTTGGTGCGCGAGATCGTCGCCAGCGCCCAGTTCTGCTTGGACTTCACAAAGTGGTTGGCCGAGGATTCCGGCACATAGACCGCGTCCATCTCGCCGCGCGTCACCGAGAGACCGGCGTCGGCGCTGCTCTTGTAGCCCTGCACGATGTGGCAATCGAGATTGAGCGCCTCGCAGGTGAAGGCCGCGCCGATGCCGAGACCCGACGTCCCACCGGCCGACGCCCATCGCCATTTCATCTTCGCGTCGATCGCCTGCTGCACCTCGCGGATCGGCGAATCCGGCCCCACCAGCCAGAGGCCGGGGGGCGCGCCCACGGTGGCCAGATAGGTGAACTTGGTGAGGTCGAAGCGCGCGGCCTGATCACCCGTGAGTTGAGCGATCCCGGCCATCGTGCCCTGAACCAGCGAGATGCTCAGGCCGTCCGGCGGCGCGATGTAGAGCTTGTTGAGAGCGACGAGGCCGCCAGCGCCGGGCACGTTCTCGACGATCACCGTCGTGCCCAAGGTCTTGGAGAGATATGGGGCGATCAGCCGCGAGAACACGTCATAGCCGCCGCCGACTCCGGAGCCGACCAGCATCCGCACCGTCTTGCCGGCGTAGAACGCCTTCTCGGCGTCCTGTGCATGCCCCGGCGACACCGGCAGAGCCCAATTGAGCGCAAGCGATAGCAAGACAACACGACGTATCGCGATCATGGCTTCCCTCCCCGACGTCAGGAGGCGGCATGGTAACGGGCCAAGCGGGTCCGATGGAAGGCCCGCGGGCGTCCTGCTAGTCGATCGTGATATTCGCTGCTTTCACGACCGGCCCCCAAATGTCCTCGCTCTCCTTGATCATCTCCCGCATCCGCTCCGGCGTGGTGCCCAGCGGCGCGGCTTCGAGCCTGAGGATCTTCTGCTGCATATCGGGCTGCTTGAATCCTTGGGCGATGGCTTCGGAAATCTTCTTCGCGATCTCCTTCGGCGTGCCGGGCGGCGCCGACACCGCCATCCAGGTACTCGCCGTCACGCCGGGGATGGTCTCCGACATCGTCTGCACGTTGGGATAGTCCTTCAGCCGCTGCTCGCTCGCCACCGCGAGGAACTTGAGGTTACCCACGTCGATGTTCTGCTTGTTCGCCAGCAGATAGTCCGGAACCATGTCGATGTTGCCGCTGAGCGTGTCGTTGATCGCCGGAGCGCTGCCGCGATACGGCACCTCGGTCATCTTGAATCCGGCCTTTAGCATCATCAGTTCGCCGAGCAGATGCCCGGTGTTGCCCTTGCCCTGATGGCCGTAGGTGACCTTGCCTGGATTGGCCTTGGCGTATTCGACAAAGCCCTTGAGGTCGTTCGCCGGGAAATCCTTCCGGACAATGACGATGAGCGGATAGATCGCCAGCACGCTGATCGGCTCCAGCGTCCGCGGATCGAACGCCGCCTTGGTGAACATCAGGTGGGTGATGCTGTAGCCGAGTTGAGGCGAGCACAGCAGTGTGTAGCCGTCCGGCTGGGCGCGCAGCACGGTCTCCATGCCGACCCGGCCGCCGGCGCCGCCCGGCCGGTTCTCGACCACAACTTGCTGGCCGAGCGCGGCGCTCGCTTTTTCTGCGGCGTAGCGGCACAGCAGATCCGCGGTTCCCCCGGCCGGCAGCGGAACCACCATGGTCATCGACCGCGACGGAAAGTCAGCCTGAGCCCGTGCCGCTCCGCAGCCGAGCGCGCAGAGCGCCGCGCCAATGGCCCAACCGGCGACCGAGCGTTGCAACATGGATGACCTCCCTTGCGATACTTCGACAGTCATTGCGCGCAGCATAAAACTTCCCCGGTCGTTTGCCAGCGCCGCCGCCTGCGACACAGGGTTGCGATGGTGCGCCGCGGTCACTTCACGCCGAACAGCGCCTGGGCATTCTTGTAGCTGATCTTCTCGCGATCCGCCGGCTTAAGATCGAGCGCCTCCAGCACCGCGATGGTCGAGCGGATGTAGCCGGGGCCCTTCTCCTTGTCGAACGGGCAGTCGGACGCGAAAAGCACCTTATCGGCGCCGAAGAAATCGATGCCGCAGACCATCGGCGCGCGCGCGCCTTCGATCGCGGTGTCGGCGTAGAAATCCTTGAAGTAGTCGAACGGGCGCTTCTTCAGGCTCTTGCGGAGCCCCTCGTAATCCTCGTCGGAGGTGCGCACGCCCATCTGATCGAACGAATGGCCGATGCGGCCTTCGAGATAGGGGATGACGCCGCCGAGATGGTGCGAGACGATCTTTAGGTTCGGATAGGTGTCCATGATCTTGGAGAAAATGAAGCGCGACAGCGCAACGCCGGTCTCAAACGGCCAGCCGAGCACGCTGCAGATCTCGTACTTCGATTTGTCCTCGCCCTGGTAATCGATCATCTCGCGGCTGCGGGCCGGGTGCAGCAGGATCGGCTTGCCGGACTTCTCGATCACCTCGTAGAGCGGCCAGAATTCCTTGCCGTCGATTGCCTTGCCGTTGACGTTGGTGCCGAGCTGAACCGCGTGGGCGCCGTTCTTCAGGGCGCGCTCGGCCTCCTTCGCCGCCGCTTCCGGCGCGTTCATCGGCACCACCGCCGAATAGCCGACGAAGCGGTCGGGATGCTTGGCGCAGACCTCGGCCAGGCCGTCGTTGGCGAGCTTCGCCATCTCCGGCGTCTTGTCCGGGCCCCACAGCCGGTCGATCATCGGCAGGCCGAGCGACAGCACCTGCGTGTAATCGGGAAACTGATCGACCACCTTCATCCGCAGATCGAGATCGTAGAGCGCCGGGATGCCGCGAACCCGCTTGCCGATATCCTTCTGCCCGGCAGGAGATTCCACCAGCGCGTCGAAATAACGCTTCGGGCTGAAATGACAGAACGCGTCGATGTAGCGCATGGGACACTCCGTGGCTAAGCTGAAAACGGCGGCTGAAACGGACCACCAGAAGGCGGGTATTGTGATCTACAAGGATTTGCGCGGCTTCCTCAAGCAGGTGGACGACCTTGGCGTGCTGCGGCGCATGCATGGCGCCGATCCCAAATTCGAGCTAGGCGGCATCACCGAGGTGGCGGCAGGAACGCCGGAATGCCCGGCGCTGCTGTTCGAACAGATCAAAGGGTGCGCGCCGGACGTGCGCGTCTTTACCAACGCCACCACCACGCCACAGCGGGCCGCGCTCGCGCTGGGTATCGATCCGTCGCTGAGGCCGCTCGATGCCCTGAAGGCGTGGATGAAGAAACGGCAGACCTTGACGCCGCACAAGCCTATCGAAGTGGCGAAGTCGCCGTTCATGGAGAATTCCATGCGCGGGCGCGACGTCGACCTGACCAAGCTGCCGGCACCGTACTGGCACCGCAAGGACGGCGGCCCGTACATCGGCTCGGGCTCCCTCGTGATCATGCGCGATCCGGACGGCGGCTGGATCAATGCCTCGATCTATCGCGTGCAGGTGCATTCGGGGGACCGCGTCACGATCCAGTTCGACCACCCCGGCCGGCACGGCGCGATCATCGCCAAGAAATACTGGGACAGCGGCAAGCCCTGCCCCGTCGCCGTCGTGAACGGCGAGGACCCCGCCTTGTTCATTGCCGGCTTCGAGTATCTGCCGGATGGCCAGTCCGAGTTCGACTTCGCAGGCGCCATCAAGGGCGCACCGATGGAGATGTTTCCCGGCCCGCTCACCGGCCTGCCGCTGCCAGCGCATGCCGAAATCATTCTCGAAGGCGAACTGCTGCCCGATGTCACCTTGCCGGAGGGACCGTTCGGCGAGTTCACCGGATACTACGCCGCCGACGCCCGTCCTGCCCCGGTCATGCAGGTGTCCGCCGTTCACCACCGCGACGATCCGATCCTGCTCGGTTCGCCGCCGATGAAGCCGCCGCGCTTCCATTTCGGCCTGCCGTTCCGCGCCGCTTCGATGTGGAGCAATCTGGAGATGGCGGGCGTAACCGACGTCACGGGCGTCTGGCAGCATGTCGCCCAGCTTATGACCGTGGTGGCGCTGAAGCAGCGCTACGCCGGTCATGCCAAGCGCGCGGCGCTGATTGCCGCCGCCAACAGCTACATGGGACGCCTTGTCGTCGTGGTGGACGACGACGTCGACCCATCCAACCTCGCCGACGTGATGTGGGCCGTCACCACGCGCTGCGAACCGGCCGAGCAGATCGACATTGTGCGCAACGCCTGGAGTTCGGCGCTCGACCCGCGCATCCCCGATGAGTACAAGCGTGCCGGCATCACCTCGCATTCGAAAGCGATCATCGAGGCGGTCCGCCCGTTCGGCTGGAAGGATAAATTCCCTCCAACCTCGGCGCTGACCGCCGCGGAGGCCAGGGAGATTAATCTGAAGTGGGGCGCTACGATTTCCGGCCGGAAGGCGCCGGCGGCAAAGGCCAAACCTGCGCGCAAGCGCCGCTAGATTAGGACCGGCGACTACTTGCCGGTTTTAGTCCCAGCCGCCTTGTCCGGCGAGAAATACACATCGACCTTCATGCCGGTGGTCAGCAGACCGGGCTGCGTCACCCGAAGCACGACCTCCACCGCCTCGACGTCGTTGCGGTTGCCCGACCCCCGCGAACTCATCCGCGACGGCTCGACCAGCGGCGCAATGGACGTCACCGTGCCGGCAAACTCCCGGTCGGCGAAAGCGGCGGCACGGATCGAGGCTGTTTGACCGACCTTGATGCCGGCCACATCGCGCTCATCCAGTTCCGCCCGCACGTTCAGCATCGAGACGTTGGCGACCAGAACCAGCGGCTGCTGCGCCGTCGGCGCGACCAGTTCACCGGGATTGATGTTGAGTTGCAGCACGGTGCCGTCGATTGGCGCGCGGATGCGAAGCTTCTCCAGATTGACCCGGGCGAACGCCACATCGCCGCGCGCCGAGATAGTCTGCGCTTCGTTCGGCGTCGGCAGTGGCGCATCGATGCCGCGAAACGCAGCCTGCCGCTTGCCAAGCTCATCCTTGGCGCGTGCCAGAGCCGCGCGAGCCTCGGCAAGCTCGGCCACCGGCTTGCCGCTGGCCCGCGTGGCCATCGCCGCCCGATCCACCGCGGCTTGGGCGTCGAACACAGCCGTCTCGGCCTCGGCAATCGCATCCTCGGCCCGGCGGCGGTCGCTGGCCTTGCCGGTCACCGTCGTTTCATCCCGCAAGCGCCGACGCATCGCGGCTTGGGTCTCCGCCGCCATGTAGCGCGACTGGATTTCGTCGTCGTTGAGCAGGATCATAGGCTCGCCGGCGAACACCGTGTCGTTGACCTTGACCAGCACCTTGCTGACCACGCCGATGGCGGGCGCAGCGACCTTGATGATGCCGGACAGCGGCTCAACGCGGCCGGGCGCCACCGCGAGCCAGCGCCTGTCGTTTTGCTGCGCCGACGCAGCCGAAGAAATTCCATCGCCACCCGGGGCCGTCGCCACGACGACGCCCGCGATCAAAACCAGACCCAGGCCGCACAAAAGGGGCGCGTTGCGCTTCGACATGCTCATAATTTTTTTCAGAATATCCGACTTGTGCCCCGCCCCGCCGACTTCTTCGCGGACGATATGTCCGTCCTCGATATGAACGATCCGGCCGGCAAACGTGATCAGCCGCGGATCGTGGGTGACGACCAGCACGCTGCGGCAGGCATCCTTGGCGATGTCCGCCAGGATGGTCATCACCGCCTTGCCGTTTTCGCTGTCGAGCGCCGCGCTCGGCTCGTCGGCGAGGATCACCGAAGCGTCGCCGACCACCGCTCGGGCAATCGCCACCCGCTGCTGCTCGCCCCCGCTCAATTCGTTCGGGAAGTTTCCGGCCTTGCCGGAGAGCCCGACCCGAGCCAATGCCGCCAGCGACTTGTCCCGGGCGGCCTTGCCGCTTTCGCCTCGGACATCGAGCGCCAGCCGCACGTTGTCGGCGGCCGTCAGTGTCGGGAACAAGTGATAGGACTGGAACACGAAGCCTATGTTCTCCCGGCGAAGTCTTGCCAGATCCTCCGGCGTCTTGCCCGAGATCAAATCGCCCCGGACGCGGACGGCCCCTTCGGTCGGCGTCAGCATGCAACCGAGGATCGACAATAACGTGGTTTTGCCGCTGCCGGAGGGGCCCATCAATAGCGTCAATTCGCCGCCCTTGAGCGCCAGGTCGACACCCTTCAGCGCTCGAATTTGTGCGGCGCCATGGCCCAGGTCTTTGACGATGCCGGTCGCCTCCATCACCAGGACGGTCATCGGGTGAACACCACGGCCGGGTCGATACGGGTCACCTTCATAATCGCCGCGATCGCCGAGACCACGCACATAACGACGGTCAGCGCGAACAGGCCGACGCTGAGCGCAGGCGTGACGACAATCGGCAGCGCGCCCGCCGATGACAGATACACCACCAAAAGACTCACCAGGTAGGCGAGACCGAAACCGATCACCGCGCTCAGCAACGCCTGGCAGATGATGACGTTGTAGATGTAGCGGCGCGACGAACCGATGGCGCGCAGCGTGGCGAACTCGTTGAGGTGATCCTTGGTGCTGGAATAGAGAGTCTGCGCGACGATCACGGTACCGACGATGATGCCGAGCAACGCTCCGGCGAACAGCGCCGCACCCGCGCCGGTGCCGAACAGCCAGAACTGGCGGCTGCGCTCGCGAAACTCGCCCGGCGTCAGCACCTCGACATCGGTGAGGCTGTTCAGCAGGTCGCGGCGAACCTTCTGAACGTCCGCGCCCGCGGCGACGCGGACCAGGAAATAGGTCGCCTTGCTCGACGGGGTTCCGGTGTGGGCCCGCGCCCGATCGACATCCATGAACACATAAGGCGTCGTGGTGAACGAGCGGATGCCGTCAGTGACCACCGAGACGCGGACGCTCTGCTGGCGAATTTCCGCGCGCGCACCAAGCCCCGTGATGCCGAGCCGGTCGAAGTAGCTGCGGTCCACCGCGACCGCGTTCGGCGTGGACAGCGACTCGACGCGGCCGTCCACCACGTTCCATGGCTCAAGCCCGCCCGAGCGAAGGTCCGTCCCGACCACGAACACCGGCGTGGATGAGCCGCCCGGCGTCCGCCAGTCGGAGAATCCGATCACCACGGGGACCGCTTCGACAGTGCCCGGCACCGCCAATGCACGGCTGCGCTGGCGCGTGTCCAGCAACGA
The DNA here is from genome assembly GCA_026400395.1 of Alphaproteobacteria bacterium. Lineage (GTDB taxonomy): Bacteria > Pseudomonadota > Alphaproteobacteria > Rhizobiales > Xanthobacteraceae > Z2-YC6860. The sequence goes on from JAPLPD010000176.1 coordinate 32,908, forward strand.
GGGATCCTCGAAGCACTTCGTACCCTTCTGCATGATCCAGAGATCGGCCGACGCGTGATCGATCATGGTCGTCACCATCTGCCCGAAGCCGAGGTAGAGGCCCATCTGCACCGTCACCAGCACGATGGAGAACACGATACCGATCACCGTCGCGATGAATCGTAACCGATCGTGAAACAAATTGCGGAACGCGAGCGTGAAGACCAGTGGCATACCGAAGCCCGATTTCGAATCGCCCCGCGCGCATTTGACCGGGAAAAGCTACCCCGGCAAATCGTCCTGCTTGACCAGCCTGGCCGGCGCCGGCTCGCCGAAGCTTGCGCCCATCCAGCGCTTGGCATGGGCCAGATGGCTGGCCCAGCGCACATTGCCGAAAGCCACAGCCGCGGACCAGCTCAGCGCCAAGGTGAAGCCGAACACGATCGCAGCCTTGCCGATTGCGAACAGCGCGACGGGCAACAGAGCGAACTGCAACCAGACGACAAAGATGTAGTGCAGCATGTACATGCTGTAGGCGTTGACCGAGAGGCTATCGAGAATTCGCGTCCGCTCCCGTGCGAAACTCAGACACAGCGCCAACAGGACGAAACAACCGGTTGCGCAGGCCGTGACGAAGCCGATGCCGGCGGCGATCTGCACCGGCAGTGCCGCCTTCGCGCCGTCCAGCATCTGCGAGGTCGGCAACGCCCACACCACGAAGCCCGCCACCGACGCAGCAAGCCAGGCGGGCCAGTGCCGCGCCAGCGCACCATCGATCGCCAGCAGGCCGCGATCGATGCCGTAAGCGCCGACCGCGCAGCCAGCGAAGAAGTAGATCAGATAGTGCAGCGAGCGGCTGATCTGGAACGAGAACGGCCCGAAGCTCACCCACTCCCATGGCGAATACGTCAGCGCGAGCGGCAGGTAGGCCGGAGCCGTCAACGCCGACAGCGCGGCGAAGAAACGAACCGGATGCGCGCGGCCGGTTGCGGCCATGCGTCCCAAACGTTCGCTCCAGCCGGGAACGAACCGTTGCAGGCCCGCCGCCAGCGCATTGAGCGCCAGCAGTTGCCAGAGGAACCACTGCGGCCCGCAAGGCCAGAACGGCAGCGCGGTCAGTTGCTGCCAATACGCGCTTACGCTCGGATCGGCGGCGGTCACACTATAGGGCGGGAAATAGGTGATCGGCGTCAAAAGCACGACAACCAGAACGAGCGGCAGACCGATGCGGAACAGCCGGTCCGAGATGAACGTGGCGCTGCCCTTTCGAGTCAGGCTCGACGGCACAAACAGGCCGGACAGAAAAAACATCAGCGACATCAGGCTGAGGTCCTGCCAGGCGCAGAACAGGTCGAAGCCGAAAAAGCGCTCGCTGTCGACGATCGGGATCGCCTGCCAGCGGTAGGGCGCCTCTCCGAACGGGCGGGCGACCGGCGGCAGCGATGCGAGGTAAGCCAGGATGGAATGAAACGCCAGAACCGTGACGATCACAACCGCGCGCAGGTTGCTCAGAGCCATGCTGGATCGTGACATTGACGTTCGGGCCTCATGCAGATCGGCGCAGATGGCAGGACTGCCCCTGGCCCGATTGCTCCCAATCGTAATCGGTGTCCGGCGCGGATTCTCGTTTAGTTGCTACCTTAAAACTCCTCCGCGAGGAATGATCTGCGTCAATTTCACCTCGTTTCGTTAAGAATGAGCGCCCCCAAGTTGGACGTTTCTTGGCCAACCGCCTGCAAAATGGCCCGGCTCGTTTCGTGAAACGGCCATATTATGGGGCGAAGAAAGTCGAGTCGTGGGGCCGTAAGGGAGTGTGGGGATCGGGCCGAGTCAGGTAGGGCTCGCGAGGATTGGTCGTGGTGCGCATTGGAAGGAACTGACGTGACAGCGAAACGGGTGACATTGGTCTTGTCTGCATTGGTCGCGTTGACGGGTTCCATGGTTCAGGCCGGTGCGGCGGAACCGTCCGTGGCGGGACTTTGGGAAAAGAGATCCGACAGCGGCAAACCCGGCGTGTGGTTTCTGTTCGTCGAGCATCCGGGCGGTCGATATGAGGGCGCCGTCGCCAAGGCGTTCCCGCGCCCCAACGAACCGCCAAACCAGGTCTGCGGCAAGTGCCTCGACGACCGGAAGAACCAGCCGGTGCTCGGCATGACCATCATCCGCGACATGATGCGGAAGGGCCTGGATTACGAGGACGGCAACATCCTTGATCCGCGCGACGGCAGCGTTTACCGCGCGGTGATGAACGTCAGCCGCGATGGACAGGTTCTGACCGTGCGCGGCTATCTCGGCCATCCGATGTTCGGCATGGATGAGGTCTGGCACCGGCTGCCAGACAACTCTCTTGCTGCAATCGATCCGGCGATCGTTGCGAAATACCTGCCCGAGAACGCTCGCGGCAGCGCGCCCGCGACCGCGCAGCGGGCGTCGCAGCCGGCGTCAAAGCCGAGACAGGGCTCCGCCACGGCGCAACCGCTGCCGCGCTAATAGGATTTCGGCAGGCCCAGCGCCCGCTCGGCGATGAAGCTCAGGATGAGATGCGGCGTGATCGGCGCGATACGAACGATCAGCGACTCGCGCAAATATCTCTCGACGTGGAACTCCTTGGCATAGCCCATCCCGCCGTGGGTCATCACCGCGGTCTCGCAGGCTTTGAAGCAGGCCTCGCCTGCGAGGTATTTCGCGGCGTTGGCCTCGACCCCGCACGGCTTTCCCGCGTCGTAAAGCGAAGCCGCCTTCAGCATCATCAGGTTGGCGGCTTCGAGCGCCATCCAGCAGGCGGCGAGCGGGTGCTGGATCGCCTGGTTCTCGCCGATCGGACGATCGAACACGATCCGCCGCTTGGCGTAGGCCGCCGCCTTGCGCAACGCCGCGCGGCCAAGCCCGATGCCTTCGGCGGCGATCAGGATGCGCTCGGGATTCATCCCGTGCAGGATGTATTCGAAGCCCCGGCCCTCCTCGCCGATGCGATCAGCAACCGGCACCGGCAATGCGTCGATGAACAGTTCGTTTGAGTCCACGGCGCTACGGCCCATCTTGGGGATCTCGCGGACGTCCACATGACGGCGATCGAGATCGGTATAGAACAGGCTCAGGCCATCGGTGCGGCGAGCCACCTGATCGAGCGGCGTGGTGCGGACAAGAATGAGCATCTTGCTCGCGACCTGCGCGGTCGAAATCCATAGCTTCTGGCCCGTGAGCACATAATGCTCACCGTCGAGCACAGCCTTCGTCTTAAGCTTGAGCGTGTCGAGGCCGGCGTCCGGCTCGGTGACGGCGAAACACGCCTTGTCCCTGCCCGCCACCAGCGGCGGCAGCATCCTCTGCTTCTGCTGTTCGCTGCCGAATACCACCACCGGATTCAACCCGAAGATGTTCATGTGCAGCGCCGACGCCCCGGACATGCCCGCACCGGATTCAGCGACGGCCTGCATCAGTAGCGCCGCCTCTGTCACGCCCAGCCCGGAACCGCCGTAGGCCTGCGGAATGCATACGCCGAGCCAGCCGGCATCCGCGAACGCACGGTGAAAGTCCTGCGGGAATCCTCCATCATGGTCCTTGGCGAGCCAGTAGCCGTCGTCGAACCGCGCGCAGATTTTGCCGGCCGCGTCCCGGATCGCCTCCTGCTCGGCGGTCAATGCGAAATCCACGGCGTTCCCCGAGGACGCGGCCGCCGATTGTCCGGTCGTGCCCGTCATCTGCAACCATGATAGGTTGCCTGCTCTTTGAGGCAAGCCGCCGGGTTCTTATGTTCATCAAGCGCGACCTATCCACCGCAGACTGCGCGAGGAGCGCATGACAAGCGTGCTCCGAGGCGTTCGTGTCGTCGAACTCGGCACCATGATCACCGCGCCGCTTGCCGGAATGATGCTCGCCGACCTGGGTGCGGAGGTCATCAAGGTCGAGCATCCCGAGGGCGGCGACCCGTTCCGCAGCTTCCGCGGCGGTCTCTACAGCCCGCATTTCGCCGCCTACAACCGCGGCAAGCGCAGCATCAAGCTGGACCTGCGCAACGAAGCCGGACGAGATATCCTCCTCAAGCTGCTCGGCCACGCCGACGTGCTGATCGAGAATTATCGCGCCGGGGTCATGGAGCGGCTCGGGCTCGGGGCCGATGCACTGACCTCGGCCAATGCGAAGCTGATCCACTGCTCAATCACCGGCTTCGGCGCGACCGGCCCTTACAGCGCCCGGCCAGCCTACGACAGCGTGGGGCTCGCGCTCTCCGGTATCGCCAGTCTGTTCCTCGATCCCAACGAGCCGGAGGCGAGCGGCCCCACCATCCCCGACAACGCCACCGGCATGTACGCCTGTTACGGCATCCTCGGCGCGTTGTTCGAGCGCGAGCGCACCGGAAAGGGCCGGCGCATCGAGGTCAACATGCTGGAGGCCGCGATCTCGTTCATTCCCGATCCATTCGCCAACCACACCCAGATGGGCATCTGGAACGATCCCCTCACCCGCGTTGCCAGTTCGCATTCGTTTGCATTCCGCTGCGCTGACGGCAAGCTGCTGGCGGTCCATCTCTCGTCACAGACGAAATTCTGGGAGGGCCTGCTCGCGGCGCTGGCGCGGCCCGAGCTTGCCTCCGACGCGCGGTTCAAGACCCGCGAGCTTCGCATCCGGAATTTTTCCGAGCTGACGCGCGTTCTCGGCGAAGTCGTCGGCGGCAAGAGCCGCGCCGACTGGATGGCATTGCTTGAACAAAACGACGTGCCGTTCGCGCCGGTTCACAACATTCCGGACGTGATTGCTGACCCGCAGGTCCATCACCTGCAGACCTTCCGCACCCTGAAGCATCCGACCGAGGGCGAGATCACCGCGATCCGGCGGCCGGTTAGGATCGATGGCGGCCGCGACGGCTCCGATCTGCCGGCGCCTACGCTGGGCGAGCACACGGCGTCGGTGCTGAAGGAACTCGGTTACGAGAATGCGGCGATCGACACGTTGCGGGCGACGAAGGTGATCTAGCCTTCCGGCTCAGCGGCGCGAAGCGGCGATGCATTCCCTGGTGAACTTCCGGCGTTTGAGCGGATGCAGCGCGGAGAAGCGGCGCTTGGCCTCGCCTTTGCACCGGCCCTCGATCCGGTCGTTGGCATTTTCCACTTGAACGTCCCAACCCTTGTTGAACCGCTCCTTCAGCAGCAGCCGCTGGCGAAGCACCTCATCGGACGGCTTTTTGGCCTCGCCCTGGGCGTTGGCGGAGCCAGTGGCGGCAGCGACAAGCAGCAATGCGTACACAAGGCGCATGAGACTCTCTATCAGGCCAGAATTTGCAGGAGTATCACAAGACATGCCCGGCAGGTACACGCCCTGGTTATTCCAGCACCGCGATGGCGTTGATCTCGATCAGATACTCCGGCGACGTCATCTTGGTGATCTCGACCATGGTTGAAGCGGGAGCCGGCGCCTTGAAATACTCGCGCCGAACTTTGTGAATCTTGTCGAAGTGCTCCATGTTGCGGACATAAACATCGACGCGGCAGATGTCGTCCATGGTGCCGCCCGCAGCCTCCACGGCGGCCTTCACGTTCTGGCACACCTGATGGGTCTGCGCCTCGATATCGCCGATTCCCGCGATGCTGCCGTCCGGACGGCGTGCCGTCATGCCGGAGATGAAAACAAACCGGCCGCGCGCCTCGATCACCGTAGCCTGGGAGAAATGGCCGTTCGGCTTGCTGATTTTTTCGGAGCTGATCTGTTTCTTGGGCATGGCTTCCTCTTTGATGTGCGCCTGCCCCGGAGTGTGGTTCAATGGTGCCCTTCGCATCAAGGGGCCATGTCATCAAGCCGCTCAATGAACTGACCGCGACCGAGATCGTCGCCGCGATTGGCGAACGCCGCGCCACCTGCGAGGCGGTGGTGCGCGTCTGCCTGGACCGTGTCGACTCCCGCGAACACGAGGTCCACGCCTGGGCTCATATCGATCCCAAAACAGCCATCGCCGCGGCCCGCGCATTGGACAGCAGCGGCAAACGCGGCCCGTTGGCGGGCGTGCCGTTCGGCGTCAAGGACATCATCGACACCTTCGACATGCCGACCGAATGGGGCACGCCGATTCACAAGGGCCGGCAACCGAAGCGCGATGCCGCCTGTGTCGCGCTGTCCCGCAAGGCTGGCGGCCTGCTGCTCGGCAAAACCGTCACCACCGAATTCGCCAACCTACACCCCGGCCCGACGCGCAATCCGCACGATCTCACCCGCACGCCGGCCGGTTCGTCGAGCGGCTCCGCCGCGGCGGTCGCCGACTTCATGGTGCCGATCGCCATCGGCACCCAGACCACCGGCTCGACCATCCGCCCGGCGTCATTCTGCGGCGTGTTCGGCTATCGCCCGACCTATGGCGACCACCGCATGCACGGCATCATGGAGGCCTCCGGCTCCCTCGATACGCTCGGCATCTTGGCCCGCTCGATCGCCGATATCACGCTCTACCGCGACGTGCTGCTCGGTATACCGCCGGAACCACTGGCCAAGATCGAACGCCCGCACTTCGCGCTCTGCCGCAGCCACATCTGGGACCAGATCGAACCGATCACCCAGACGCTGATCGAGGACGCGGCGTTTCGTCTGGCGCGCGCCGGCGCCCGCGTCACCGAGTTGACGCTGCCGGCCGAGTTCGAATTGCTCAACGACGCACACCGCTCGATTTCGAGCTTCGAGTTCGCGCGCACCTTCACGTGGGAAATCGAGAACCACTGGAACGAGATCAGCGAAACGCTGCGGGGCGGGCGGCTGCAGGACGGCTTCACCGGCAATTTCGCCCGCTACATCGAGGCCAAGCAGCTTGCCGACGAATGCCGCCGGCGGCTCGACGCCTTGATGGGCGGCATCGACGTGCTGCTGACGCCTGCGGCGTTCGGCGAGGCGCCAGTCGGCACGCCAGCTTTCGCGGGCGTGCCGCTCTACCAAGTGTGGACCGCGCTGCATGTGCCGGCCGTCTCGATCCCGGTGTTCCGGGGCACTGCCGGAATGCCGATCGGCGCCCAGTTGATCGCCAAGCGTCACGACGACCGCAAGCTGTTCGCTTGCGCGCAATGGGCCTACGAAAAACTCACATAAGGACGCACGATGGTTTCAACGCCCGCCGAACCCAATTGGCCGGTCACGTTCCCCGGCAATCTGCGCTGGAGCAACGCCACGCAGATCGTCAAAGGCATGGTCGCCTATGGCGCCGCCGCGATGGCCGAAATCGATCTGATCCTGCAGCGTCTCAAGGTCCGCGTCGCCGAGGCCGATCTCGACAAGGTGTGGATGGAGGAATGGGCGAAGGAGGCCGACCGCGTCGCCAAGATCGGCGACGATGCAGACGCCGCGGGCAATGCCATCACCGCTGGCAACCAGTACATGCGCGCCGGCAACTACTACTACAGCGCCGAGCGATTCATCCCGCCGGGCGAGCAGAAGCTCGCGATCTATCGCAAGGCTTTGCGCTGCTACCAGGGCGCGATGGCGCGGCTGCATCCCGACATCGAGCGCGTCGAGGTGCCGTACGAAGCCCAGAGCCTGCCCGCATGGTTCGTCAAAGGCCGCGGCCAAGGTCCAAGACCGACCGTGGTGCTGTTCGACGGCATGGACAATGCCAAGGAGATGAGCGTGATCTTCGCCGGCCTCGATCTCGCCAAGCGCGGCATCAATGTGCTGGCGATCGACGGGCCGGGCCAATCCGAGCCGCTGCGGCTCCGCAACATTCCGAGCCGCCACGACTACGAGGCCGCCGGCACACCGGCCTACGATTTTCTCGCCGCGCGGCCGGAGGTCGATCCGAAGCGTGTCGCCGCGATGGGCTACAGCTTCGGCGGCTATCACGCGCCGCGCATCTGCGCCTTCGACAAACGTTACGCCGCCTGCGTCTGCTTCGGCGCGATGCATTGGAATATTTACGACTTCGTCAAAGGGCACGCGCCGACCGACCCGCGGCAAACGTCCGGCTCGACCTTCCAGTGGCGCTGGGTGGTCGGGGCGCCGGATGTAGCGACCGCGCTGGAGTGGTCGAAGAAATTCACCCTCGAAGGCGTGGTGGACAAGGTCACCTGCCCGATCCTCATCCTTCACGGCGAGAACGACCGCGTCGTACCGGTCGCTGAGGCCAAAAGGCTCTACGAGCGCGTCGGGTCGAAGAACAAGACGCTGCGGATATTCACCGAGGCCGAAGGCGGCGCGGAACACTGCCAGGTCGACAACCGGCAGCTCGGCGTCGACGTCATCGGCGACTGGCTGCTGAAGAACATGTAAGCTCACCCCCGGCGTCATTCCGGGGCGCGAGCGCGGCGAGCGAGGCCGGAATCCAGAAGCAAACAATGAGTCTGTTTCTGGATTCCGGATCGCCGCTTCGCGGTGTCCGGAATGACGGATAGAATGGCACGACAGAACACCGCGAGCTGCGAAGCGGCCAATCGGGAGGAAGCCATGCTGAAATCTGTTCACGCGCTGGCCATTGCGTACGCTGCCTTCACCACCATCCAGACCGCGGCAGCGCAGAGCGCCTACCCCGACAAGCCCATCCATTTCATCGTCGCCTTCGTGCCGGGCGGCGCCACCGACACATTCGCCCGGCAGATTTCCAACGATCTTCAGGAGGCGCTCGGCCAGCCGATTGTGATCGAAAACCGCCCCGGCGCGGGCGGCTATATCGCCTGGAACCACGTCGCCGCCGCGGACCCGGACGGCTACACGCTGCTGCTCGCGGAAAACGCCGTCGCCATCAGCCAGGCGCTCTACAAGAAATCGAAGTCCAATTTCGATCCGATCGCACAATACGATGCAATCGCCGGGCTCGCGGCATCGCCTTCGGCGCTGCTCATCGCCAACAATGTGCCGGTGAAGACCGTGGCCGAACTGCTCGCCCACTCGAGAACAGTGACACAGAAGATGAACTTTGCCTCCGCCGGCGTCGGCTCCGTGTCGCACCTCAACTTCGAGGTGTTCATGGACAAGACGGGCATGCAGGGCGTGCATGTGCCCTACAAGGGCGGCGGCCAGGCGATCGGCGATGTCATCGCCGGCCATGTGCCGATGACCATCACCTCGGTGCAGGCGGTCAAAGGTCTGGTCGAGACCGGCAAGGTCAAGGCGCTTGCGGTGACCAGCCCGGCCCGCTCGCCCGCCCTGCCCGACGTGCCGACCATGAAGGAGGCAGGCGTGCCGCCGGCCGACGTCGAGCTGCGGTTCTGGTTTGCGATCTTCGGACCCAAGGGATTGCCCGATCCGGTCAAGGCCAAGCTGTCCCAGGCGGTGGCCAAGGTTATGGGCGATGCCAAGGTGCGGGAACGCCTCGCCAAGATCGACATCACGCCGGACGTCATCGACGGTCCGGCCATGCAGGAAAAGCTGACGAGCGAGATCAAGAACTGGACTCGCTTTATCGACGCCAAGGGAATCAAGGCCGAGTAGCGCAAAGTGCCGTATATCCGTCGGCGCACTCGCTATCGACGGCGGTCCGCGCTCATGGTCGAATGAGCGCAGCAATCAGCGTCGGGGAGAAACGAAATGCGGCCCGTGATTCAGTGGTGTGCGGCCATCGGCCTGCTGGTCGTCACCGCCCCGCTTGCCCAAGCGCAAGGCACATATCCCGACCGTCCGATCCGCTTTGTCGTGGCCTTCCCGCCGGGCGGCGCAACCGACACCTTCTTCCGCCAGATATCGAACGAGCTCGGCACCGCGCTCGGCCAGACAATCGTGATTGAGAACAAGGGCGGCGCCGGCGGCTATGTCGGCTGGCAGTATGTATCGAGCGCCGCGCCGGACGGCTACACGGTTCTGGTGGCGGAAAATGCCCTGGGCATCAATCAGGCGCTGTTCAAGAAGCACCCGTCTGGCTTCGATCCGCTGCGGGACTACGACGCCGTCGCCGCGATGGGCAGCACGCCGCTTGTGTTCACCATCGCCAACAACGTCCCCGCCAACAGTTTCGGCGAGTTCGTGGCATGGTCCAAGACGGTGAAGGACAAGTTCAATTACGGCAGCGCCGGTCCGGGCAGCGTGGCGCATCTGTCGGCGGAGGTCATTATCGACGGCGCCGGCTCGCAGTCGGTCCACGTGCCGTACAAGGGCGGCGGACCGGCGGCCGCGGCCGTCGCCGGCGGCCATGTCGCAATGGTGGTTTCCGCGCTGCCGGTCGCCAAGGCGCAGGCGGAAGGCAAGCTCATCAAGGCTCTGGCCGTGACCAGCGACAAGCGCTCGCTCTCGATGCCGGACGTGCCGACCCTGCGCAGCGATCTCGGGGTCAAGACCGCGGACGTCGCGCTGGAGTTCTGGTGGGGGCTGTTCACGCCGAAAGGGACCCCGCCAGCGATCAACGCCCGGCTGCAGAAGGCGGTCCAAGATACGATGTCCAATCCGGCCGTGCGCGAACGGCTGCAACGGGTCGATACCGACCCATCGTTCGCCCCCGGCCCGGCCTTGCGCGTCAAGCTCGAGAACGAGATCAAGAACTGGTCGGCATTTATCGACGCCAAGGGCATCAAGGTTGAGCAGTAGGCTGGCAATGGAGCGAGCGTGACGGAAATATACAAGTTCATCGTCAACGGGCGCAGCATTTCGGTCGACACCGACGGCACCACACCGCTGCTGTCAGTGCTGCGCGAGGATTTGAGCCTTCGCGGCAGCAAATTCGGCTGCGGTGCCGAACAGTGCGGCGCCTGCATGGTGCTGATCGACGGCAAGCCCGAGTGCGCCTGCTCGCGCGAGGTGGCGGCCGTCGCCGGCCGGACCGTCACCACCGTAGAGGGGCTTTCCGATAACGGTGCACTGCATCCTCTGCAGAGCGCCCTGCTCGACGAGCAGGCGGGCCAATGCGGCTATTGCCTGTCCGGTATTCTGATCTCGGCCGCAGCGTTGCTGGCGTCCAACCCCGATCCGAGCCGCCCCGAAATCATCGCCGCGCTCGACCCGCATCTGTGCCGCTGCGGCATCCACAATCGCGTCATTCGCGCGGTCCAGAAGGCCGGCGCCGCGATGGCTGGAGCGCGGCGATGATTTCCAACGCGCTTCCGCAAAGCCTTGTCGACAATCCCTTGCTGTCGCAATGGATCGCATTCACGGAGCCGGGCCGCGTCCGCGTCGGCTCCGGCAAGGTCGAGATCGGCCAGGGCATCCTCACAGCGCTGACCCAGATCGCCGCCGAGGAACTCGACGTGCGGCCTGACCAGATCAATCTCGTCTCCGGTCAGACCGACATCAGCCCCGCGGAAGGCTTTACTTCCGGCAGCTATTCGGTAGCTGTCGGCGGCGCCTCGATCCGCCTGGTCTGCGCCGAGGTGCGCTCGCTGTTTCTCGACCGCGCGGCCGAGGCGCTGCATTGCCCGGCGCACGAACTGACCATCGAGGACGGCAGGGTTCTGCGCGCCGGCAAGGACACCGGCTGCGATTATTGGTCGATGGCGGGCGCGATCGAACTCGAACGCCGCGCCAGCGGCACCGCGCCGGTCAAGCGCCCCTCGACCTACAAGGTTGTCGGCAAGCATCTGCCGCGGCTCGACCTGCCTGCGAAGGTGGCTGGCACAGGCTTCATCCACGACATCGCGCCCGAAAACGTCATGCACTCGCGCGTGCTGCGCCAGCCCTGGCGCGGCGCGCATCTTGCGGCCCTCGACGAAAACGCCGTGCGCAAGGCCGCCAAGGCGCCCATCGACATCCTGCGCGAGGGCGAGTTCGTCGCCTTCACCTCGAACAGCGAAATCGCCGTGATGCGCGCGGCCGAAGCGGCCCGCACCGTCGCCCGCTGGGAAGGCGGCACGCCGCCTCCTGACACTGCCGGCACTCCGGCATGGCTAAAGACACAAGTGTCTCGGGACAAGACCACCGACATCGGCAAACCCGGCTGCGCCTCCCCCGGCCGGGCCGTCGAGGCGTCCTACTCGCGGCCGTTCCTCACCTACGGCTCGATCGCCACCTCCTGCGCGCTCGCCGAATACACCGGCGGCGAGCTCAAGGTGTGGTCGCACACGCAGGGACCAGCGGTGCTGCGCGACTGGCTTGCCCAGGCCCTCGGCCTGCCGGCGGCGCAGGTCACGGTTCACCACCGCCAGGGCGCCGGCGCCTACGGCCACAACACCGCGGACGATGCCGCCTTCGACGCCTCGTTCATCGCCATGCGCCATCCCGGGCGGATGGTCCGCGTGCAATGGCCGCGCGAGGATGAGTTCGCCGCAGCGCCGATCAGCCCGGCGATGTCGATCAAGCTCCGCGCCGTGCTCGATGCCGACAACAAGCCGGCGGACTGGTCGATCGAACTGTGGAGCCCGCCGCACGCGCAACGCCCCGGCATGAACGGCAACTCCAATCTGCTCGGCGCCGAAGCGCTGCCCAACTTTCCACCGCAGAAGGAACTGAAAGACGTCCCCGACGAGCGCGGCGGCGGCGCCACCCGGAACGCGGTGCCGATCTACGACCTGCCGAACCATCGGATGATCCACCATCTGCTGCCGAAGGTGCCGATGCGCACCTCGTCGCTGCGCGGACTCGGGGCATGGGCCAATGTGTTCGCCATCGAATCCTTCGTGGACGAACTGGCAGAGGCCGCCGGCATCGATCCGGTGACCTATCGGCTGTCGCTGTTGTCCGATCCCCGCCCCCGCCGCGTGCTCGAAACCGCGGCCCGGATGAGCGGATGGTTTGAGCAGGGCCCCCTGGGCGAAGGGCGCGCGCGAGGATTCGGTTTCGCCCGCTACAAGAACCTCGCTTCGTTTGCCGCCGTGGTGGTCGAAATCGAGGTCGAGGAAGAAATCCGCCTGAGGAAATTCTGGTGCGCGGCCGATGCCGGCCTGGTCATCGCCCCCGACGGCGCCCGAAACCAGCTCGAAGGCGGCATCATCCAAGGCGCGAGCTTCGCGATGCGGGAGCAGGTCCGCTTCGAGGATGGACGCTCGGCGATCCGTTCTTGGGAGGACTATCCGATCCTGCGCTTCAGCGACATTCCCGAGATCGAGATCGAACTGATCGACAATCCGGACGAGCCGACGCTCGGCCTGGGCGAAGCCTCGATCGGGCCGACCGGCGCGGCCATCGGCAACGCGCTGGCCCGCGCGCTCGGCAAACGAATCCGCGATTTGCCACTGACGCGGGATCGGATCATGGCTACGCTGCTGGCCGAATAATAAAAAGCGACGAGGGAGGCTGCTATGATGTCTTTACTGCGACGGTTTTCGCCCATGCTCCTGCTGGCAGGCGCACTCGCAACGGGTGCGCCCGCCCATGCGCAGAATTTCCCGAGCAAGCCGATCCGCATCATTGTCGGCCTTGCCGCCGGCGGCGCAACCGACGTGATGGCCCGCCTGATCGCCCAGAAAATGGGCGAGAGCATGAAGGCGACAGTCATCGTCGAGAACAAAGCCGGCGGCAACTTCATCCCGGCGCTGAAGGAACTGACCGGAGCGGAGCCGGACGGCCACACGCTGTTCTTCATCTCGACTTCCACGCTGATCACCCAGCCGCTGCACCCGGACTATCCGTTCGACCTGACCAAGCTCACCCCGATCACCGAGGTGGCGACCGGGCCGCTGATCATGGTGGTAAAGAACGAGCTGGGCGTGAAGACGCTCAAAGACGTCATCGAACTGGCGAAAAAGAATCCCGGCAAGCTCACGTTCGGCGCCGGCGGCGGCACCGGCTCTTCGCTTTATTTCGCGACCGAACTGCTCAAGTCCAAGGCTGGCATCCAGCTAAACATCGCCAACTACCGCGGCGCCGGCCCGGCACTGAACGATCTGCTCGGCGGCCATATCGACGGCATGTTCGACGCCATGCCGGTGATGTCGGTGCAGGCCAAAGAAGGCAAGGTCACGCCCATCGCGGTCACCAGCGCCAAACGCTCGGCGGCGCTGCCGGACGTACCGACCATCAAGGAATCCGGCTTCCCTGACTACGAGATGTACGGCTGGTTCGGCATGCTCGCTCCCGCTGGCACGCCAGCCCCGGTCGCGCAAAAGCTTCGCGACGAGGTGGCCAAGGCGGTCGCCGACGCAACTGTTGTCAAGACGCTCGCCGAGCAGGGAATGGAGCCCCGCGCCACACAGCCAGCCGAATGGGGCAAGTACGTCCAGTCCGAACTGGCGGTCTATGCCAAGATCACCAAAGAAGCGAACATCAAGCCGTAAACATTCAAAGCGGCAGAAAGCGACAAGGGAGGATGCCAGGATGAGTTTAGGTATGGCTGCGCCCGTGTTGTGGCTCGCCGGCGCGCTGGCGGCGGTAGCGGTAGCGCCAGCGCAGGCGCAGGACTTTCCGAGCCGGCCGATCCGCATGATCGTTGGACTTCCGGCCGGCGGCGGCACCGACGTCCAGGCGCGGCTGGTGTCTCAGAAGCTCGCGGAAAACATGAAGACCACCGTCGTGGTCGAGAACAAGCCCGGCGGAAACTTCACTCTCGCCGCAAAGGAACTGGCCGCCGCGCCCGCCGACGGTCGGCGTGAAAACGGTGGGCGAGCTGATCGACCTGGTTAAGAAAAAGCCGGGCGGCATCAAGTTCGGCATGGGCGGCGGCAACGGCAGCTCCATGGGCTTGGCAACCGCGCTGTTTCAGACCAGCACCGGCACCAGCATCAATATGGTGCCGTACCGCGGCTCGGCGCCCGCCCTCAACGATCTGCTCGGCGAGCACATCGACGTGATGTTCGACGCCATGCCAATGATGTCGGTGCAGGCCAAGGAGGGGAAAGTCACCCCGCTCGCGGTCACCGGAGCGAAGCGCTCTGCAACCCTGCCTGATGTGGGCACCATGCGCGACGCCGGGCTGAAATACGAGCTGACCGGCTGGTATGGCATCCTCGCGCCGGCCGGGACGCCGCCTGCCATCGTGCAAAAGATCCGCGACGAGGTGGTGAAGGCGGTGGCCCCGCCGGAGATCGTCAAAACGCTGGCCAGCCAGGGCATGGAGCCCCGCGCCACCCAGCCCGCCGACTTCGCCAAATACATGGCATCGGAATTCGCGTTCTACCGGCAGATCGTAAAGGACGCTAGCCTCAAGCCGGAATAGAACACCTGCCACCCCCTCAACCGATGGCCGGCATAGCCGTTGAAGCCGGCGTCGCTTCGCTCGCCTATTGTCCCGGCCCTCCACATCTTGCTTAGTTGGAAGGACAAGGCATGGATTCCCGGCACAAGGCCGGGCGCTCGGGCCGGCCGAGGCGAACACAGCTGCTGTCAATTGAAAGGATATTTGATGCCCTCTCGCGGCCCCTGGATCGATCACTTCCCCGACAATTTTCTCTGGTCGAACGCCACGCTCATCCTGAAGGGCATGGCGCCCTACGGCGTCGTCTCGCTGGAAGAAATGGATCGCTGCTGCGAAAAGCTCCGCACCCGCGAAGGTGAGGCAGACCGCGGCAAAGCATGGTTCGAGGAATGGCGTGCGCTCGGCGATCAGGTCGAGAAGCGCGGCGACGAGGCTCTCGCCAAGGGCCGCAAGATCACCGCCGGCGACTACTATGTCCGCGCCGGAATCTATCATTACAACGCCGAGCGATTCATCTCACCCAGCTCCGAGAAAAAGGCGCAATGCGCCCACGCTTACAAGCGTCTGGCATCAGGGCATCCGGTTGCGCCAGCCGAACGTCGAGTTCGTCGAGGTGCCTTATGAAGGCACCACCCTGCCCGCTCTGCTGATGAAGGCGCAGACCGGCGGCCCGGCCCCCACCGTCGTTGTGCTCAACGGCATGGACAACGCCAAGGAGATGAGCATCTTCTTTTGCGGTCTCGAATTCGCCCGCCGCGGCTACAACACGCTCTGCATGGACGGCCCCGGCATGGGCGAGACACGCCGGATGCGGGACATGCCGAGCCGCTTCGACTATGAGGTGCCCGGCGCCGCAGCCTTCGACTATCTCGCCAAGCGCCCAGACGTCGATGCCAAGCGCATCGCCATCATGGGCTACAGCTTCGGCGGCTATTACTCGTCGCGGGTCGCGGCCTTCGAGCATCGCTACGCCGCTTGCATCGCGCTCTCCGCGTTGCATTGGGATCTCGCCGCCTGGCAGCAGAAGATCAAGGACGCCAACAAAAATGCGCCGAAGTCGGTCGCGCAATCGAACTTCCAGTGGCGCTGGGTGGCCGGCGCCAAGGACGAGGATGAAGGCATCGAGATTGCGAAGACATTCTCGCTGAAGGACGTGGCGAAGAATATCGCCTGTCCGTTCCTTGTCACCCACGCCGGCAACGACCGCGTCGTGCCGGTGGAGAACGCGCAAAAGCTCTATGACGCGGTCGGCTCGGCCAACAAGACCATCATGATTTTCACCACGGAGGAAGGCGGCGCCGAGCACGCCCACGTCGACAACCGCCAGGTCGGCATCGATTTCGCCGCGGATTGGCTGGCGGAGAATATGAAATGACCAAACCAATTCCCATCCGCATGGGCGGCTACGGGCCGCCGACCACCGGCTTCAGCAAGTCGATCAAGCTCATCGGCGACAAGCTGGAGCAGCAATTCGGCGACCGCATCGACATCAAGTATTGCTGGAACATCATGGATTTCGGCTACAAGGCCGAGGAAATCCTGTGGCTGGTCGAAAGCGGCATCCTTACGCTCGGCTACCAGTCATCGAGCTATCTTACCGATCGCGTGCCGGAACTCAGCTTCGTCGATCTGCCGTTCCTGTTTCGCGACAACGACCACGCCCGCGCCGCGATGGACGGCCCACTCGGCCGGCGTTTGACGCAGGCGATCGAGAGCAAGGCCAACTTCCGGATACTCGGCTGGTACGAAAACGGCTTCCGCCACATCTCGAACCGCATTCGCACCGTCCGTACGCCCGCCGACCTCAAGGGCATCGCCATCCGCGTGCTGCCGAGCCAGATTCAGAAGCGGACATTCGAGTTGCTCGGCGCGGTGCCAAAGATCATGGACCTCACCGACGCCATCCGCATGATCAAGGCCGGCGAGATCGACGCCCAGGAGAACCCGCTCACCAACACGGTGACTTACGGTGTCCACAAATTTCACCGCTTCCACACCATCAGCAACCATTTCTACATTTCGCGGCCGATCTTCCTGCATCGGCCGACCTTCGACGCATGGCCCGACGATCTGCGAGAGGCAATGCAGCGCGCGGTGACCGAATCCGTGGCGTTCCAGCGCAGCCTTCACGTGGAGGAGGAGGAGGACGCCGAGACCGCCATCCGGGCCGAGGGCTGCGAGATCGTTACCCTCGACGCCGCGCAGCACGACGCGTTTGCCCAGGCCGTCCGGCCAATCACCGCCGAGGCGAAGAAGTCATTGGGCGACGAGTTGTTCAAGCTGATTTAGAACCGCAACGCGGCCACGGAACGATGGCTGTGCCATTCGCGCAGGCCCGCTGGCGCTCCCCAAAGTCCCGCTCGCCCTATAAGATAATACGTTAGTCCATCTCGCCACCTTTGGGGCGGGCCCAGGGAGCCTGCAAAATGCAATTGCAATCGACGCCGTGGTGGCGGGGAACCATGGTCGCATGTAGCGCGACAAACTGGATGAGAACTCCGCGACAATCAGGATGGCCATTTTGGCGGTCGCGGCGAGGAGATGATTGTCGCGGCGCGACGATAACGCAAGCGATATTTTCGTGACGCGTGATTTGATTGTCGTGGAGCGACAATCAGGATGAGC
>JAPLPD010000354.1:0-6793 GCA_026400395.1 Alphaproteobacteria bacterium
CCAGAGCCGCGTCGTAAGCCACCGGCGCATCGCTGACGCGCCACTGCACCGCCTGCGCGCCTGGGGCTGGCGACGGCGTCAGTTCCGCGAGTTTGGATCGGTCATTAACCACCCGTTCACCATACCATGATGACCTCACGCCCATCCGCTTCCACGTACAAATCACGGATTCGAATGGCCACGATCGATCAGGTTTCCCTCGATATTCAGGTCGTGCTCGGATCGACCGACATGCCGGTCCACCAGGTGCTCCGGCTCGGCCGCGGCGCCATCATCGAACTGGACGCCAACGAGGACGACGAGGTCACCATCCTGGCCAACAACTTCCCAGTGGCCAAGGGAATCGTCGTGGTGCAAGGCAACCGGATTGCCGTCGAGGTCAAGGAATTGCTGCCCCGCGCCCTGGATGCCCGGTAGGCGGCCTCAAATCGGCGGGCCAATGCCTTAAAATCGCGGAAATCCTTGGCTCTTGTACGGCTCGGGCCGATTTGTTACATCGCCCGCAATCCCGGCGCCGAACCGTTCGATCGGCGCTCACTCAATGCGGTCATGGCGGAATTGGTAGACGCACTAGCTTGAGGTGCTAGCGCCGCAAGGCGTGGAGGTTCGAGTCCTCTTGACCGCACCAATCTAAGTCTTCCCGATCCAATAGCGCAGGGCGGCTCGGCCTTTCAGGCTCTGCCGCCCCGCGTTGGTTCGGTGATAGGATTGTACCAGTCAGGGGTGGGGCTCGCTTTCCGCAGATGAAGCAATATCGAATTTTGATCGCCGGGGCCGGCCTTGGCGGGTTGACTGCAGCCTCCTGCCTGATGAAGTCGGGCCATAAGGTCGAAATCCACGAGCAGGCCGCGACGCTGGGCGAGGTCGGGGCCGGCATCCAGGTCAGCGCCAACGCCATGCATGTGCTGCGCGATCTCGGCCTCGAAGAGCCGATCCGGGCGAGCGGCGTCGCCCCGGGCGCCTATGTGTTCCGCCTGCACGACACCGGTGAGGTGATCCAGCGCTTCTCGCTCTCCGAGGAACATGAGCGGATGCATGGCGCGCCATACACCCAGCTCCACCGCGCCGACCTGCACCATCTTTTGGCGGCGCGGGCCCGCCAGGCCGATCCCAACGTGGTTCACCTCAACCACCGGACGACGGGTTTCACCGAAAGCGCCGATGGGGTCGAACTGCATTTCGCCGACGGGACCTCCGCGAAGGGCGACATCCTGATCGGCGCCGATGGCGTGAAATCGGTGATACGGGCCCAGATGTTTGGCGCAGCGCCGGCCACCTACACCGGCGACGCGGCGTGGCGGCTGGTGGTGCCGGCCGAGCGGCTGCCGAAGGACCTGC
The DNA here is from genome assembly GCA_026400395.1 of Alphaproteobacteria bacterium. GTDB lineage: Bacteria > Pseudomonadota > Alphaproteobacteria > Rhizobiales > Xanthobacteraceae > Z2-YC6860. The sequence continues at coordinate 1,339 of JAPLPD010000354.1, forward strand.
TCGAAAAGGTCATGTCGGTGTTCATGGGCCCGTCGGGGCATGTGGTTTGTTATTATCTGAGGGGCGGGACGCTGCTCAACCTCGTGGGCTGCGTGGAGACCGAAGAGGTCTCCGAGGAGTCCTGGACGGTCAAGCGGCCGTGGAACGAGTTCAAGGCGCAATTCGTCGGCTGGCATCCGGCGTTGCAGACGATCATCGACGCCGCCGACAAAGACCAGTGCTATCTGTGGTCGCTCTACAACCGGCCGCCGATCCGCGATTGGAGCACCAAGCGGGTCACGTTGCTGGGTGACTCGGCGCATCCGACCTTGCCCTATCTGGCGCAGGGCGCGGCGATGGCGATCGAGGATGGCGCCGTGCTGACCCGCGCGCTTGGCATGACGGATTCGGTCGCCGAGGCGCTGCAGATCTACCAGCGCAACCGCGTCGAGCGGACCGCGAAGATCGTGCTGCAGTCGAGCGCCAACCGCGAGCTGTTCCATCTGCCGTCGCAGGCCGAGATCAGGGCGCGCTTCTCGAAGAAGAGCGAGGGCGAGGACCGCAACCGCTGGCTCTACTCGTACAATCCGCTGACCGTCGAACTGAAATAGCTATCGCTGCAGGAAGCGGCCATCCGGCGTCTGGCTCAATCCGGCGCGGGACGCCACGCCGATGCCGCCGGCGGCCGGTACCGCGACACTCACGGTCGGCGGCCAACCGCCCGGCTCGGTGGTGACGAATTTGTCCGGCGTCGGCATGGTCCGCGATGGCCGTGTGCCGGAGGTGTACGGCCGCACCGGCTCACCAAAACTGTCATCGCTGCGCGCCATGCTGTCCGAGGCCGAGACGGGCAGGGCGGCCGGTTTCTGCGGCGCGGGCGGTTCGGCATCCAACTTGCGCGGCACGATCGCGGGCAGCATCGGGGCCGCGGCGGCCGGCTCGGGTTTGACCGCGGCGACGGCGGCGACCGGCGCGGGAGCCGCCACGGTTTGGGTTTGAGATTGGGTTGGGGTTGGCGCGGCAGCCGGCGCCGAGCGCGCCGCCATCGGCACGCCCATGTCTCCCTTGCCCGGAACCACCTGAACCACGCGAAAGCCGCGCGCTTTAAGCTCGCGCAAAAGCTCCGGCAGCGCGAGCGCGGTGGCCGGCTGGATGTCGTGCAGCAGCAGGATGCCCTTGCCCTTTTCTTCGAGATTGGCGAGCGCGCGGCGCACCACCTCCGAGGCGTTGATGTGCTTCCAGTCGTCGGCGACGGCGTCGGCGCTCCACGTCGTCAGATGACGCGCCTGCAGATAGACCTCGACCTACTGGCGGCGCAGGAAGCCCGGAATACGGAAGAACGACGTGGCCGCGGTGCCCTTGCCCACCACGCTGGTCACCGAAGCGATGCCCTGTTCGATCTCGCCCTTCACCGTCTCGATCGGCGCGCGGTCGAACCCGAGCATGTGGCTCTCGCTGTGCGTGCCGATGGTGTGGCCTTCGGCGCGGATGCGTCGGGCGACGTCGGGGTAGCCGCGGGCCATGCGGCCGACCAGAAAGTAGTTTGCCTTGACGCAATGCTCGGCCAGCACGTCGAGCACGCGATTGGTGTAGGGCGGCAGCGGGCCGTCGTCGAATGTCAGCACGACCTCACGGTCCTCGAGCGGCAGCGAAGTCTTGTACTGCACCGAGCCGATGCGGAGGAATTCACGCGGGTCGATGGACAGCATGCGGCTGGTGCCAAGCGCATTCGGATTGCCGGGGCAGTCGGCGGCGCGCGCCTTCGCGGTCGCCAGCGCCGCGAGCATCAATACGATCAAGCCAATGGTGCGCCAAATAATCAAGGTGCCGATCCGCCGATGGGGCGGACGAATGCCTCCGTCCGCACGACGAGCACCATAACCTGTGGCGGCGGCAGCGCGCCGCGTCGCCGTCAAATATCGAGGTTCATCTTTAATGCAGGTGCTTAACGCGCCGCCGCGCACGCGAGCGTTAACGTGCTTTCTTAACGTCCGGCACGATGTGCACGATGCGATAGCCGCGACGCTTGAGTTCGCGCAGCAGTTCGGGAAGCATCCGCGACGTATGCTGCTGGGTGTCGTGCATCAAAACGATGCCGCCGCCGGTCGCCGCCAGCCGTTGCAGAAGCTGCGCGCGCTGAAACTCCGGCGTCATCCGGTTCCAGTCGCTCGACCATAGATCGGCGCCGAACACGGCGATGTCGCGCGCCTTGAGCGATGCCAGCAGCGCCGGGCTCGACGCAAAACCCGGAAAACGAAAGAACGGGGTGCGCGGCGTCGCGCTGGACCCGCCGTGGGCCGCGGTTTCCACGGCGGCGATGCCGTGCGCGATCTCGGCCTCGGCGCGCTCGACGCTCATCTGGTTGAGCAGCGGATGCCGATAGGTGTGGTGGGCGACGGTGTGGCCGTCGGCGAGCACGCGCCTGGCGAGCGCCGGATAGGCCGCCGCGTTGCGGCCCAGCATGAAGAAGGTCGCCCGCACGCATTCGGCCTTCAGCGCGGCCAGCACGCGCTCGGTGGTCTCGGGCAGCGGCCCGTCGTCGAAGGTCAGCACGATTTCCTTTGGCTGCAGCGGCAGTGTCTGCGGAAAGTGCTTGCGGCCTACCGCCGGATTTTGCGCCGGATCGACCGCCAGCACACGCTCGGTGCCGAGCGCGTTCGGGTTGCCGGCGCAATCGGCGCCCGCGGCGAATGACGGCGGCAGAGCCGCCAGTGCAAAGCAAAGGGTCAGCAGGATTCGGGTCATGACAGCCCGCAGATGATCCGATGACGGCGGCGGCGGCAAGAGCTTCGGCACACGAGCTTGTGAGCACGACATCGCTGGAGGAATTGCCAGCCTTGCAGGTGGGGCGTACAAGCGCGCCGAACCTCCCTTCAACGTGCTCGTGACGGCGTGGCCCGCATGGTCGATCAGGCAGACATGACCCGGGCCGAGACGGCTGCCGCCTTGCGCGACGATGACGGGGCGATCCGCCCCGAGTTCCTGGAGCATGTGCGCGAGGCGATCGAGCGCAAGGACGCGGCGGCGCTGCGGGCGCAGGTCGGGGACCTGCACGAGTCCGACACCGGCGATCTGATCGAGGCGCTCGATTCCGAGTTGCGCCCGCGTCTGGTCGAATTGCTCGGCGTTTCGTTCGACTTCACCGCGCTGACCGAGGTGGATGACACCGTCCGCGAGGAAATCCTCGACGAGGTGTCGTCCAAGGTCATCGCCGAGGGCGTCCGCGACCTCGACTCCGATGACGCCGCCTACATCCTGGAAGACCTGCCGCAGCAGGAACAGAACGAAATTCTCGAACAGCTGCCGCCGCCCGAGCGCGGCGCGCTCGAGCGCATCCTGCACTATCCGGAGGGCACCGCCGGCCGGCGCATGCAGACCGAGTTCATCGCGGTGCCGCCGTCATGGACCGTCGGGGACGCCATCGATCATCTGCGGGAGACCGCCGATCTGCCCGACCGCTTCTATGAACTCTATGTGACGGATGACGGCCGCAAGCTGCTCGGCGCCGTCGCGCTCGACAGGCTGCTGCGGACCAACCGGCCGGTCCCGGTCGCCGATCTGATGGACCCTGACCATCGGCGGGTCCGCGCCACCGAGGACCTGGAGGCGGTGGCGCGCATGTTCGAGCGCTATAATCTGGTCGCGGCGCCGGTTGTGGACGATGGCGAGCGCCTGGTCGGCGTTCTGACCTTCGATGACATCGTCGACGTCATCGAGGAGGAGGCCGAGGAGGACATCCGCGCGCTCGGCGGCGTCAGCGCCTGGGAAGAACTCGCCGACTCGGTCTGGACCATCGCGCGCTCCCGCTTCAATTGGCTGCTGATCAATCTGGCGACCGCGTTCCTGGCCTCGTCGGTGCTCGGCCTGTTCGAGGGCTCGCTGGAGAAGATGGTGGCGCTGGCGGTGCTCGCGCCGATTGTCGCAAGCCAGGGCGGCAACGCCACGACGCAGACCATGACGGTGGCGGTTCGTGCGCTCGCCACCAGCGAATTGACCGACTCCAACGCCATGCGGGTGATCGTCCGCGAACTGCTGGTCGGGCTGGTCAACGGGCTCGCATTCGCCGTGATCACCGGCGTCGCGGCCTGGGCGTGGTTCAGGGTGCCGGGCCTTGGCATCGTCATCGGCCTCGCCATGATCTGCAATCTGCTGGCGGCGGGGCTTGGCGGCATCCTGATCCCGCTGGCGCTCAACCGGATGAAGTTCGACCCGGCGGTGGCATCGACCCCGTTCGTCACCACGGTGACCGACGTGGTCGGCTTTTTCTCCTTTCTGGCCATTGCGACCGTTTGGTTCGGTCTGAAGTAGGGCGCGATCTGTTGGTTAATGAATCGGTTCGCCCTCAGATGGAGCGCTCCGCCATTCATTAACGAGGCGTTGATGCGGGTTGCCGGATTCCAATAATCAATTTTTGAAACATCTTGGATACGATCGGTTCCAATCGGATCATTTTCGCGTTTCGCGATCGAAATGCGTCCAGACGATTGAGGCGACCATGTTCGACAAGATCAAAGCATTCGCCGCGCCGATGTTTTTGGCCATCGCGCTGCTGGCGGGGGCAGGTTCTGCGGCAAATGCGCAGGACGCCACCTGGCGTGTCCGCAAGGCGTCCGGCGATGCGGTCGTGATGCCGTCAGGCGGGCAGGCCATTGCGCTCACCGACGGGGCGGCCGTGAAGCCCGGCGACAGTGTCCGCACCGGCCAGACCGGACGAGTGCTGCTGGTGCGCGGCGAAGAGACCATGCTGATCTCGCCGAACTCGACCATGAGCATTCCCGCCGACAAGCGGTCCGGACTCTCCACGGTCATCGTTCATCAGGCCGGATCGATCCTGTTCGACGTGGAAAAGCGCAACGTCAAACATTTCTCGGTCGAGACCCCGTATCTCGCCGCCGTCGTGAAGGGCACGCAGTTCCGAGTCACCGTGAACCAGTACGACTCCCGCGTCGATGTGCTCGGCGGACAGGTCGAGGTCACGGACTTCAAGTCCGGGCAATTCGCGCTGGTTAAGTCCGGTCAGGCGGCGCAGGTCGAAGCGCGCGGCAAGTCCGGTCTTTCGTTGAGCGGCTCAGGCAGCATGCCCGCGGTTCAGCAAGGCACGCCGCGCACGGCGATGGTCGGCCCGGCCGCTGGTTCCGACGCTATGGCTGCATACGCTTCGGCCGCGAACGCTTCATCCGCCAACGCACCAGCAGTTATGTCCGAAGGCATGAACCGTCCGGCGATGGCGCTGGAGACGAGCCCGCCGCCGGTTGCGCCGAAGTCTGCCTCAGTGCAAGCGTCGTCGCCGGTCATCTCGATGGCGGCTCCCGCGGCGCGAACCTGGGCGCCGGATCCCAACGCGAAGGGCACCGGATGGAGCGCCATTTTCGGTTCTTCCGGCAAGAGCGAGAACGGCGAACAGCGCCGCTCCAGCCGCAATGAGGATATCGCGATCGCCGTCGGGTTCTCTTGTGCTCTGGGCTTGCTCGTGAGC
>JAPLPD010000354.1:6799-35390 GCA_026400395.1 Alphaproteobacteria bacterium
GCGTGGGCGCGGAGCGGCGCAGGAGGAGCAAGAAGATGACGACCGAGAGTCAGGCGTAGCCGGCTGATAAGGGACGCCGCCATCCCAAGGTGGGGGAGGAGGCGGGGGGACGTTGGAGTGAAACGGTACCGACCGCATATTCTCGTCGCATGCGTCCTGGCAATCGTGTTTTTGACCGGGGCGCATCGGGCGTTGCAAAACGCCCTGACCGATATGCGGTTCGGGTGGTTTCCCCGGCAAGCGAGCGGCGACATTGTCCTGGTGGCCATCGATTCCCCGTCGATCGCGAAGGTCGGCGTTTGGCCGTGGCCGCGCGACAGGCACGCGGAGATGATCGACAATCTGATTGCCGCGGGCGCCAGCGACATCGTTTTCGACGTTGATTTCAGTTCGCCGTCGAATCCGAAATCCGATCAGGCGTTCGCCGACGCCCTGCAGCGGGCCGGTGGATCGGTCGTGCTGCCGGCTTTCATGCAACTGGTTGCGGGCGCTGACAGCGGCAAGACCATACACGTCAACCGGCCGTTGCCGCAGTTCGACAAGCATGCGTGGTCGGCGATCGTAAACGTGGCGGTCGAGCCGGATGGCCTGGTGCGGCGCTATCCGTTTGGCGAAATGTTGGACGACAAGTTCCTGCCTTCGGTCGGCGCGCTGTTGGCGGGCAAGTACTCCAACCAGGAACAGCCGTTGCGGATCGATTTCAGCATCCAGGCGGATTCATTGCCGACTGTGTCCTATGCCGATGTCCTGCGCGGCGACCCGGCGGCTCTCGCGGCCTTGAAAGACAAAAAGGTCGTCATCGGCGCTACGGCGATCGAATTGGGCGATCGTTTCAGCGTGCCGAACGGCCATGTGGTTGCCGGTCCGAAGCTACAGATGCTGGCCGGGGAGTCGATCCTGCAGGGCCGCGGGCTTCGCCTAGCCTCGGATATTTCGACAATCGGCGGCCTCGGGTTGATCCTTTTCCTGATGGTGTCGTTATGGCGCCGACTCTCGGCCAGCCTCCGCGTTCTGGTCCTGCTCGGGCTGTCATTGACGGCGGAAGCCAGCGCGATGCTGTTGCAGGTGAAGTGGGCGGTCGTGCTCGACACTTCATATTGGCATCTGGCGGTTGCCGCCTATCTCGCGGCGATGGCGCTCGACGAGATCGATTTTCACAGTCTGCTCGGCGGCGTTGCGGAAAAGCGATTCCATCAGATTGCCATGTCGCTTGGCGACGGTCTGGTGTGTGCCGATGAAGGCGGCGTGATTACCGTTTGGAACCCCGGGGCCGCGGCGATCTTCGGCTACACGTCCGACGAGATGATCGGCCAGCCGTTCAGCCGGATTTGCGCGTCTGCCGGCGACGCCGGCGCGCCGTTGTCCATTCCGGGCTTGTCGGCGGTCGCACTGCAGGCTCCGGGTGGCACGGTTATGGAGATCGAAGGCGTCCGCAAGAATGGCGATGAGTTTCCGCTGGAGGCATGCTTTTCCAAATGGCAGGGGCTTGAGGGATTCCAGTATGGCGCAGTGATCCGCGACATTTCGGAGCGCAAGCGCGAGGCGGCGCGGATTCAGTACCTCGCCGACCACGACACGCTGACCGGCCTCGCCAACCGGAACTCGCTGTACGACCATTTGGCGGCGCGGCTCGCCGAAGCGGACGCGGAGCAGGGCAAGGTGGCGCTGCTGGTGCTCGATCTCGACAAATTCAAGCAGGTCAACGATACGCACGGCCATGCCTGCGGCGATCAGTTGCTCCGCGCCGTCGCCGACCGGCTGAACGGCCTGTTTAAAGGAGCGGGACTGGTGGCCCGCTTGAGCGGCGACGAATTCGCCGTCGTCATCAGCGGCGCAGACGTGGCAAAGCGGGCCGAGGCGCTGGTACAGCAGACCTCCGCGGCATTCGGTACGCTTCTCTTTGCCGTCGCCGAGCGCCAGCTTCGCGTCAACGCCAGCATCGGCATCGCCATCTATCCCGACCATTGCGCGACAGCGGATGAGTTGTTCGGCAACGCCGATCTGGCCCTTTACCGGGCCAAGGGCGCTGGCCGGGGCCGGTATGTTTTCTTTGAGCGCGCCATCCGCGACGAACTCGAAGCACGCCTGGCGCTCGAAGCCGAACTCCGGCGCGCCGTCGAGCGCGAGGAGCTTGAGTTGTTCTACCAGCCGCAGGTCAGCCTCGAAGACGGCCGCCTGGTGGGCGCCGAAAGTCTCATTCGCTGGCGGCATCCGGCCCGGGGCCTCGTATCGCCCGCGGACTTCATGCCGCTGGTGCACGCATCGCCGTATTCCGCCCGCATCGCGCTATGGGTCATGGAGACGGCCTGCCGGCAGGGCCGGGCCTGGCAGCAGGTGCGGCTCGGCGTCAATCTCTCGCCGATCCAGCTTCAGTCGGGCGATCTGGCCGCCTCGGTGGCGGCGGTGCTGAACGAGACCGGCTTTTCGCCGTCATTGCTCGAGTTGGAGGTCACCGAGAACATTCTGCTCGAGGACGACGCGGTTGCGCTCGAAACGTTCGACCGGATCCAGCAGCTCGGCGTCCACATTGCGTTCGACGACTTCGGCACCGGCTTTGCCAGTCTCACCTATCTGAAGAAGTTCCCGCTCGACCGGCTGAAGATCGACAAATCATTCGTGAGCGACATCCGCACTGACCCCGACGACGCCGCGATTGTCGGCTCCACCATCAACCTCGGCAAGCAACTGGGCCTCTCGGTGATTGCCGAGGGCATCGAGGACCGCGCCACCGCCGACCTGTTGCGCGGGATGGGCTGTCAGGAAGGGCAGGGCTACTATTACGGGCCACCGATGCCGGCGGCGGACTTTGAGCGGCAATTCCTGAACGGCACTCAGGCTGGCGCCACCGCCGCCGCCTAGCCAAATGCCGCAGGTTCTCAAGGCTCATGCTGACGCCCCGTTAACCCTCCGGTTCTAGGCTTCAGGCTGGGACCTTTGCGTTAGCGTTTGGGCCATTTGTCATGAGTGTTGCAGTGCCCCATCAGCGGCCGCCCGCGCGCCGGCTGTGGACCCCGCGTCTGGTGGCGACGCTCGGCCTGTTCGTGCTCAGCGCGACATTTTTCTGCGTCATCGTCGGCTACGCGCTGGTGCGCCAGGCGGACGACCGGCAGGGGCTGGAGCGCCGCGCCGCGCTGCTCGGCGCCATCGAAGACATTCGCAACTCGGGAGCCGACTTCTCCGCCCTCGACGCCCGCCACATCAAGGGCATGGAACGCACCGCCGGGCTTAAGGATTTGCGCTTCGAGACCGAGCCGGCGAGCGGCGACCGCGAGGTGCAATCCGTGCTGAACGGACGCGGGCGCATCATCGGCTGGTTCTCCTGGGAGCCGGAACACTCCATGAGCAACGCGCTGGGGCAGCTCAAGCCGCTGCTGTTGCTGACCGGTGCGTTCCTGATCGTGTTCGCCGGCATTGCGCTGTGGCAGGTGCGGCGCGCGGTGCGCGACCTGGGCCACAGCGAACAACTCGCCTGGACGCTGGCTTACGAAGACATGCTCACCGGGTTGCCGAACCACCGCAAGATGATCGGATTGATCGATGGCGTGCTGGCTGGGCGCGCCGAGGGTGACACGGCGACGCTGGCGTTCCTCGATCTCGACGGGCTGAAGGACATCAACGACGCGCTCGGCCATCGCATGGGCGACGAGTTGCTCAAGGCGGTGGCGGCCCGCATCGGCGATATCATGCCGGCGGGTGCGTTCTGCGGCCGCTTCGATGGCGACGAATTTGCCCTGGTGATGATCGGACCGGACATGGCGTCCGCCGAGGACGCGCTGGTGGCGTTGACCGGCGCACTGGCGCGGCCGTTCTGGATCGCCGGCCAGGTGGTGCAGGTCGGCGTCTCCGCGGGCCTTGCCCACGCGCCGCAGGATGCGCAGACGCGCGATGAACTGATCCGCCGCGCCGATCTTGCGTTGCGCGCCGCCAAAAAGAAGCAGCGTGGCGGTGTGGTGCCTTTCGTGCCGGCCCTGGACGTCGAATTCGACGACCGCCGTTTCCTGGAAAGGGAGTTGCGCCGCGCGCTCGACGACGGCGCGTTCGACGTGCATTACCAGCCGATCGTCTCCGCCGATGGTACCCGCATCGTCGGCGCCGAGGCGCTGGCGCGGTGGACCCATCCGACGCGCGGCGCCATCCCGCCGATTCAGTTCGTCGCGGTCGCCGAACACTCCGGGCTGATGGGCCAGCTCGGCGAATTTGTGCTGCGCCGCGCGCTCGCCGACGCCCGCCGCTGGCCCGGCATCTATATCGGCGTCAATCTGTCGCCGATGCAGGTGCGCGATCCGGGGCTGGTCGATTTCGTCACCCAGGTGCTGGCTGAAAACAAGCTGGAGCCCTCCCGCCTGATGCTGGAGGTCACGGAAGGCGTCCTGATCGACAACCCCGAAGAGGCCAAGGCGCGGCTCGATGCCTTGAAGGCGCTCGGCGTCCGCCTGGCGCTCGATGATTTCGGCACCGGCTATTCCAGCCTGACCTATCTGCAGCGCTTCAATTTCGACAAGCTGAAGATCGATCGCGGCTTTGTCGCCCCGCTCGGCCGCAACGCCAGCAGCAACGCGCTGGTGCAGGCGATCGTGGCGCTGGGCCGCGCGCTCGGCCTCACCTTGCTGGCCGAGGGCGTCGAGACCGAGGAGCAGCGTGTGCTGCTGCGGCTTTCCGGGTGTGAGGAAATGCAGGGCTATCTGTTCGCCCGGCCGGCCGGCCGCGAGGTGCTCGACCGGCTGCTCGCCGAGGGCGCCGCGGATGCGCGGCCCGCCGTGGCCTGACATTGGCCTGAGCGGCCGGTCCCGCTCTATAATGGCGCGGTCAGCCAAGGAGCAAACATGATCGCCAATGCCTGGCAGGGATTCGATTTCGGCCTCGGCGACGACATCGGCATGCTGCGCGAGACCACGCGCGGCTTCGCCCGCGATAAGATCGCGCCGCGCGCCGACGCGATCGACAAGACCAATACATTCCCGCGCGATCTGTGGCCGCAGATGGGTGCGCTCGGCCTGCACGGCATCACGGTCGAGGAGGAATACGGCGGCTCGGGCCTCGGCTATCTCGCCCATTGCGTGGCGATGGAGGAAATCTCGCGCGGCTCCGCCTCGGTCGGACTGTCGTACGGCGCGCACTCCAACCTTTGCGTCAACCAGATTCGGCGGAACGGCAACGACGCCCAGCGCCGCAAGTATCTGCCCAAGCTGATCTCCGGCGAGCACGTCGGCGCGCTGGCGATGTCGGAGCCCGGCGCCGGCTCCGACGTGGTGTCGATGCGCACACGCGCCGTGAAGACGGGCGACCGCTACGTCCTCAACGGCTCGAAATTCTGGATCACCAACGGGCCGGCGGCCGAGACCCTGGTGGTCTACGCCAAGACCGATCCGGAGGCCGGCGCCCGCGGCATCACCGCCTTTCTGATCGAGAAGGGCATGAAGGGTTTTTCGACGGCGCAAAAGCTCGACAAGCTCGGCATGCGCGGCTCCGACACCTGCGAGCTGGTGTTCGAGGATTGCGAGGTTCCCGAGGAGAACGTGCTCGGCAAGGTCGGCGGTGGCGTCAACGTGCTGATGTCCGGTCTCGACTACGAGCGCGTGGTGCTGGCCGCCGGGCCGCTCGGCATCATGCAGGCCGCGCTCGACGTGGTGATCCCGTACGTCCACGAGCGCAAGCAGTTCGGCCAGCCGATCGGCAGCTTCCAGATCATGCAGGGCAAGCTCGCCGACATGTATGTGACGATGAACGCCGCCAAGGCTTACGTGTACGCCGTGGCGCGCGCCTGCGACGAGGGCCGCACCACCCGCGAGGACTCCGCCGGCGCGATCCTCTACGCCGCCGAACGTGCCACGGCGGTGGCGCTCGACGCCATCCAGTGCCTGGGCGGCAACGGCTACATCAACGATACTCCGACCGGCCGGCTGCTGCGTGACGCCAAGCTCTATGAGATCGGGGCGGGGACCAGCGAAATCCGCCGCATGCTGATCGGGCGCGAGATATTCGACAAGACAATCTAGGCCGTTGACCGACCGCCGAACCGCTGGCGCGCCGCTGCGGGGCGTGCGCGTGCCGCGTGCTTAAATGATCATTTACCAAATCAGTGCACGGCTCGGCCCCTGAACCACAGGAGGCCACGATGATGCGGGTGCGACTGAAGGCGGACGGGCGTCTCGTTGAAATCCTCGCCGATGGCAGCGAGCGGGCAATGCCGCCCGCGCCGCCCGAGGCTGATGCGCGCGTCCTGGCGCCGTCGATCCAGCCGGGCCGCCCGCCCGAGGTCGATGCCGGCTATGCCCGCCGCATCCGTTCCCAGACGCGGCTGACCCAGGCGGAATTCGCCTCGCGCATCGGCGTGCCGATCGAGACCGTGCGCAACTGGGAGCAGGGCAAGCGCCATCCGCGCGGCCCGGCGCGGGCACTGCTTCGGTTGCTCGATGAGGCGCCGGACGTCGCGTTCCGGGTGCTGTCGAAGCGGCAGTAAGCAGCTCGACAAAAGTGTCACTAATGATAATATGTGCCACCAATAGCACATGAGGTCACATTTATGGCCGGGCGAAAGATCGAAAAGGGCTTTGCCGAAGAGGTTGCCCGTTACGACGCTAGCGCCCCGCGGTCGGCTGAGCCCATGACGCTTCCGGACGGGAGCGTTCGGCATGTCTTGAAACTCGGCGCCAAGGGCCGGGTGTTGTTGCCATCGAGCGTTCGTGCCGCGATGGGCCTCGGAGACAGCGAGACGATCCTCGGCTGGCTCAAGGATGGCAAGCTGACCTTGGAAGGTCAGCGCGGTGCGCTAAAGAAAATTCAGCAAAAGAACAAGCGCCTGTCCGGCGGCCGCAGCGTCGTCGACGAGTTGATAGCTGAAAGGCGCGCGGCGGCGGCGCGAGGCAAGTGATGGTGATCCTTGACGCGTCGGCAGTGCTCGCGGTGCTGTTTGAAGAGCCTGGGGCCGACGTCGTGGAAGGCCACCTTTCCGCGGCCGTCATTTGTGCGCCCAATGTCACCGAGGTTGTAACGAGGCTCGTCGATAAGGGCCAGACGCTGGACGAGGCCGTGAGCCAGTTCAGCGCGCTCGGTTTATCTGTCGCAAGCTTGGACGAAGGGCTGGCGATCCGCGCCGCGGCTTTCCGGGCCGCGACGTCCAAACGCGGATTGTCTCTCGGCGACCGCGCGTGCCTTGCATTGGCTGAGCGCGAGAAGCTCCCCGCGGTGACCGGAGATCGCGATTGGCGCAATCTCAACTTGGCCGTCGAAATCCGGCTTATCCGCTGACGGCTTGCCCGGCCGCCGTTGGCGGGTCATTTTGTGCGGCATGAACACACCATCCGTCGAGGCAAACGGTGCCCGCATTCCACTGATCGGGCTGGGCACCTGGGATCTGCGCGGCAAAGCCTGCGCGCGGGCGGTGGAGGAGGCGCTCGCGCTCGGCTATCGCCACATCGACACCGCCGCCATGTACCGCAACGAGGACGAGGTGGGCGCCGGCCTGCGTGCGTCCGGTGTGAAGCGTGGCGATGTCTTTGTCACCACCAAGGTGTGGTCGAGCAATCTGCGCGCCTCCGATTTCGAACGGTCGGCCCGCGACAGCTTGAAAAACCTAAAGCTCGATCAGGTCGATCTTCTGCTGATCCACTGGCCGAACTCCAGCGTGCCGCTCAAGGAGACCATGGGCGCGCTGTGCAAGATGAAGCGCGACGGCGTGGCGCGGCACATCGGGGTGTCGAATTTCACCCCGGCGCTGATCGGGGAGGCTGTGAAATTCGCGAGCGAGCCGCTGGTCACCAACCAGATCGAGTTGCACCCTTATCTCGACCAGTCGAAGACCATCGCCGCCAGCCGCAAAGCCGGCCTGTGCATCACCGCCTACACCCCGATCGCACGGGGCCGGGTGACCGGTGATGCATTGCTGTCCCGCATCGGCAAGCAGCACGGCCGGTCGGCTGCCCAGGTCTGCCTGCGCTATCTCGTGCAGCAGGACATCGTCGTCATTCCCAAAACAAGCCGCCTTGAGCGGATGAGGGAAAACGCCGCGATTTTCGATTTCGCGCTTTCGCCAAATGAGATGAAAGAAATTGCCGCGCTGGCGAGCCCGCACGGCAATATTGTCAGTTGATCGGTTCAGCTTGGCGGGGCTAACCGCCCAGACTGTCCTGCTCAATCGATGCATAGGCCCTCATCGAGGCCGACGTGCGCGGGTGCTGGCTGTGCAGAAACAACGCCAGTTGTGATCTTGTGTCGGTCCCGTGCGATGCTGCCTCCTCGAACAGGTGATGCTGGACCTCTGGCGGCAACAGGCCCCAAATCCGAACCACGGCGTCGCCCAATGCCTGGGAAAACTGTGCAGGATGTTCCGTAGATTCAATGTGGATTGGGGCCATGGTAAATTCCTTGGTCAGATAGTTCGACAACGTGCCCGGAACAATTTGGTTCCCTGAAACACCCGGGACTGGCCAGGATTACTGCGCAGTGAATCGCAAAGTTAAGCCTTTAAGCGCCAACGCGCCGTAGCCGGACGTCCACACTTCGCCCGCGGTCACCGGCCACGCGTCGGTGATCGTGCCGGTGGTGACGATTTCGCCCGCGGCGGCTTTCGGGCTCAGCGGCTGGTCCGCCAGCAGGCGCGCGAGATGGGCGAGGGCCAGCGCCGGGCTGTCCAGCACATTGGCGCCGACGCCGAGATCGACGAAGGTGAGGCCGCGCGACAGCGTGACCTGGAAGGAGGGCAGGACAGCCGCGATCGCCGCGCGGTTTGTGCTGTCCACCGCGACCGGGGAACCGACCACGAGTGCGCCATGTAGGCCGAAAGCGGCGGTGCAGTCGGCGGCGGTGAATTTCCAATCCGGGAAATGGCTCTGCACGATCTCGAATCCCGGCGCCATCCATTCCACGGCGGCAAGCAACGCCAGGGGATCGTCGGTCTGTGGCAGTGGCGCCTTGAGCTTGAACACCACCTCGGGCTCGATCCGCGGCTGCACGAACGCGCTTAGCGGCAGCGAGGAATGTCCGTCCGCCGCGAAATGAACGGTGTGGCTCCAGACATGCGCCCACATCGGCTGGTAGACGCCATAGCGTGGCCAGATGGTGCGGTTTGTGAAGCCGATCTTGCGTCCGACCGGACGCCAGCCTTGGGCGCGTCGCCGCGCTTCGATGACATGCAGCACCGCGTAGCCGTCGGCCACGGAAAAATCTGGCGCGTCAGCAATGATCGGCGGCACCGTTGTCGCCGCGTCGTAGGCGGCGATCAGCCGGTCGGCGGCGGCTTCGATATCGATCATCAGAAGAACGCCAGCGACTCGCAGCCGGTGCCGGCGGCGAAGCTCGTCTTGTGCCGCCGGTTCGGAATGTCGATCACATGCACCGACCCGTCGCCCTGGCACGGCACGAACAACTCGTCGCCATGGAACGCCATGTCCATCGGCTGGCGGCCGACCTTGATCGCGGTCTGCTCGCCGAACGACGGATCGATCAGGCTCACGGTGTCGCTGTTGAGGCTGGTGACGCCGATCATGCTGTTGTCTGGCGCGTAGCGGGCGATCTGCGCGGCCTTCGGCACATCCTTGAGCCGCACCTCGCCGCGGACGCGGCCAGCCTTCGTGTCGATCAGGAACAGGGTGGGCTCGGCATCATCGACGGCCACCACGGTTTGGCCATCGGCCGAAATGGCGATACCGGCGAGCGGGCGCGGCGTCTCGATTTTGCCGAGAAGCTTGCGGGTGCGGAGATCGATCACCGAGATCGTCGCGTCCTCCTCGTTCTCGGTGTAGAGCCGCGTGCCGTCGGGCGAAATGATCAGGCGGTGACTGTTGGTCGACCCGGTGTCGATCGTCTCCACCACTTTGTTGATCTTGGGATCGATGACCGCGACCTTCGCGCTAATTTCGCAGGTGATGTAGATCAGCCCGTCGGGTCCGATTTTAAGCGTGTGCGGCGCGATGCAGGGCCGCAGGTCGATGCTGGTGAGCAGCGCGCGCCTCTCCAGGTCGAACACGCACAGCCAGTGCTGCGGATTGGGATTGCGGCCGTGGATGCCGTCGCCAAAGATCGGAACATAGGCGCGGCTGGTCTCGGGGATCACCAGCAATTCGTGGACGGTCTTTTCGAAACCGTCGAGCACCACTTCGGTCGCATAGGACACGGGATTGAGGAACAGCACCTTGGTGCCCATCTTATCGACCGCGATGATCCCGCGTGCCTCGGCCATGCCCGCCTCCGGTTTTTCCAAAGGGAATGTAGCGCAAGCGCGCCGCGCGGTCTTGTGCCGGGTGACGCCGTCTTATATTCGCAGGAGCCCGCCGGATGCCGCTTCAGAATAAAACAATTCAGGAGGATCGATTTTGAACAACGCGACGCGCCGGTGGGCCGAAGGTGTAGTTTTCCTGATCGCATTCGGCCTGACGATCCCGGCGGCCAACTGGATGATCGGCAACGTCGGCACGCTCTGCGTCCCGCAAGGTCCATGCGTTATTCCCGTCGCGCCGCACCTGATGGCTCCATCGGGCGTTCTGATGATCGGCGTCGCGCTGGTCCTGCGTGACTTGGTGCAGCGGCGTCTGGGCGTAATCTATTCCGCAAGCGCCGTGGTGATCGGCGCCATTCTTTCGGCCGCGGTCGCGCCGCCGGCGCTGGTGCTGGCGTCGGGTGTGGCGTTCCTGATCTCCGAGTTCGCCGATCTGGCGGTCTACACGCCGCTGTCCCGCCGTGGCCTGATCGCCGCCGTGGTGGCTTCGAGCTGTGTCGGACTGGTCGTCGATTCGATCATTTTCCTGTGGCTGGCTTTCGGTTCGCTGGATTTTCTGTTCGGTCAGGTCGTTGGCAAAGCCTGGATGGTGCTGCTGTCTATCCCGTTCGTGTATGCGCTGCGCCGCCGCGACGAGCGGCTCGGGCTGACGCCGGCCTGATCTCCCGGGTGGCAATTTCTTAATCCGCCGCTGCTATCGCCAAGTGGGCGAGAGCGGACGGGGGATTGGATGTCGCTGGATATGACGGTCGGCGCGCGTGAAGCGGCGCTGGATTCGATCGCGGACGAGACCGATGCGGGCGCGGCAACGGCGATGCGGCCTTCGCTGCAGAGCTTGATGGTTACGGCGGCCACCGGGGTCGGCGTTACTATCAGCGCGGCGCTCGGGGTCGTGCTGTTTCTGCGCTGATCGCGCGCCGACTTACTCGTTGAAGAGGGCGCGCCGCGAGTCCGACGCGAACTGGCGCCGCCACAGGATCACCGCGATCGTGACGCTGGTGACCATCAAGAGCCACGGGCTGATGAACCAGCCGAGATAGCCGAGCGCGAAGAAGAACGCGCGCTGTCCGCGGTTGAAGTGCCGGCCGGCGACCTCGCACAGCCGTCCGAGCCGCTCGGCGTGGGCCTTGGCCTCCGGCGTGTCCTTCTCCTTGGCCGGCGGCGTCGCCCCGACCAGGATCGCCACGTAGTTGTAGAGCCGGTAGGCCCAGCCGAACTTGAAGAACGCGTAGACGAAAATGGTGGCGAGCCCCATCGTCTTCGCCTCCCATTGCACCGAAGTTGTGGTGATGCCGAACGGCAGCGCCGCGACCACCTGCAGGATTTCGTCGGTCGATCGCAGCAGGGTCAGCGCGCCGCCAATGGCGATCAGCGAGGTCGAAGCGAAGAATGCCGTGCCGTTCTGCAGCGCCGCTACGATCTGCGCATCGACCATGCGCACCTCGCGCCCCAGCATCTGGAACATCCAGATGTCGCGGTAGCGATTCATCTCCGAGTTGAGACCTTCCTTGCGGCGTTCCGTGATGGAAAGCGTCAGGGAATAGATGGCCCAGGCGCCTAGGAACCACGCCAGCGCAAAGAGATCGAGTGTTGAAAACAGGGGCATCGAGCGAGTCTAGCCTTTGGCGGGCGGGTCTGCCACCATCGGGCTAACGGAGATTGCCCATGACTCAAACCATCACGACCAGCGCCAAGGCGCTGGTGGAAGCCGCCGAACGCGAGGTCGAGACGCTGTCGATCGAGGACGCCATCAAGCTGCATGGCCGAGACGACACGGTCCTGGTGGACATCCGCGATATCCGCGAACTGCAGCGCGAGGGCAAGGTGCCGGGCGCCTTCCATTGCCCGCGCGGCATGCTGGAGTTCTGGATCGATCCGGCGAGCTCCTACCACAAGCCGCAGTTCGCCCAGGACAAGCGCTACGTTTTTTTCTGCGCCGGCGGCCTGCGCTCGGCCTTGGCCGCTCAGGTGGCCCAGCGCATGGGGCTGAAGCCTGTCGCGCACATCCGCGGCGGCTTCGGCGCCTGGAAGAATGCCGGCGGTCCGGTTGAGGCGCCGGAGCCGTCCAAGCCCAAGGCATGACCGACGAGCAACCCAATCCTGCGCCGGCCGAGTTGCCGCAACCGGCGGCAGTGCCGCCGCGATGGTCGCCGACCGAAGTCTGGACGCTCGGCGTTTTCAGCGTCCTCGGACTGTTGGGCTTTGCCGCAACATTCGCGCTGCTGATGATGCGTGCGCCGAGCTCCGACGTGGCGCGGCAGATGAGCCCGGCCGAGCTTGCGCGCCTCAAGGGGGCTCCGGGCGAGCGCGGCCCGGCCGGTCCGCCCGGCGCGGCGGGGCCACGGGGTCCTGCCGGCGAGTCCGGTGTTCGCGTTGTTCGCGTCGATTGCGCCGCCGGCAATTGCACTGCCGAATGCGCCGACGACGAAATCCTCCTCAGCGCCTATTGCAGCCCGGGCCGCACCGCGGCGACGTTTCCGGCCGAACACAGCGCGGCGTGCCGGGCAACCGGGCGCGGCAGGCTCGAGGTCGTCGCCGCTTTCGTGAAGGCCGCGCGCCGGTAGGTTCGCAACAAGATCATAGGAAAAGGAGGGGTCGTGGCGCTCACGCTTGTCATCGGCAACAAGAACTACTCGTCGTGGTCGATGCGGCCGTGGATCGCCATGAAGGTTGCCGGCATCGCCTTCGAGGAGGTGTTGATCTCGCTCAACGCGCCGGACTTCAAGGAGCGGGTATCGAAGATTTCCGGCACCGGCAAGGTGCCGGTGCTGATCGACGGCGGCGTCCACGTCTGGGAGTCGCTGGCGATCCTGGAGCATCTCGCCGAGCGGTTTCCCGACGCGTGTTTGTGGCCCGCCAATCCGGCGGCGCGGGGGCGGGCGCGCGCCATCGCCTCGGAGATGCACGCGGGCTTCCAGCCGCTCCGTCGCGCATTGCCGATGAACATGTGGCGGCCGGTCATCAGGCACGCGCTTGACGACGAGGCCGCCGCCAGCGCCCGCCGCATCGACGCCATCTGGCGGGAGTGCCGGGAAAGCCACGGCGCGGGAGGTCCGTTCCTGTTCGGCAGGTTCGGCGCTGCCGACGCCATGTATGCCCCGGTGGTCGCGCGCTTTCACACCTACGATGTGGATGTTGGCGAAGCTTCGCGGGCCTACATGGCCGCTGTCATGGCGCTGCCGGCCTGGTCGGAATGGACGGCGGCGGCGCGGACAGAGCCGTGGGTGCTGCCCCACGACGAGGTCGATTGGCCACAAGTGTTGAAAGCATGAAAGCTAGGGCGTGGACTCATTAGCACGCAACCAACTGCGAATTGATGCGAGTTTGATAACCGCCAAATAGTTGGCCGCAAGTTTGTCGTATCGGGTCGCGACACGCCGACATTGCTTGATCTTGTTGGATACCGCTCGATCAAGTTACGCGCGCGATACAGATACGGGCTAAAGCAGATTGATTCCTTGCGGTTCCGTTTTGGCGGAATGTTCGCCCAGGCTCCTTGCTGGCGGGCACGCTCCCTGATCCAGACTGCGTCGTATCCACGATCAGCGAGCAGCATCGTTTGCGGCGGCAAGGCGCTGAGGAGAGCAGAACACAGCCGATTGTCATGCGCCTCACCCGGCGTGAGGGCGAGGCGGACCGGCAGACCATTGGTGTCCACCACCGCGTGAATCTTGCTGGTCAGGCCACCTCGTGAGCGTCCCATATCCTGCTGATTGTTGTCGGCGACGCACGCTCCGTGCTGATGCACGCGCACGACGGAAGTATCGATCATTTGCACCGCGGCGTCATGGCCGGCGGCCAATGCATTCCATGATCTGGTCCCAGACGCCCGCACGCCGCCACCGAACGAAGCGGTTGTAACAGGTGGTGCGGGGACCGTAGTTCTCCGGAAGGTCACGCCATGGTGCACCTGAACGCAGCACCTAAAAGATGCCGTTGAGCACGCGACGGTCATTTACACGCCTAACGCCACGCGGCTTGTTGGGCAGCATCGGCTTGATGGCGGTCCATTCATAATCGCTGAGTTCGTAGCGCATCATTCGAGGCGCCGGTTTCGGAGCTTGAATCACGTCTCAGTCAACGCCATCAACCCGCAAAGGCCCACCGCAACGTCGCCAGCGCCCTGAATGTACTTCCGCTTTCGGCGCAATAGCGGACATGCTCGGACTTGCTGCCGGTCCGACCCGGTGGCGAATGACCCGAAGCGCCGGTTTTCGATTAGAGCCAGACGCCTGAGACCGCATTGCACAAGCCCCTATCAAAGTGCACGTTTGAGCCGATACGATGCTGCGTTCTAATCCGAGGGGAGCGGCATGAGGCGTCGCGAATTCATCGTCGGAATTTCAGGAGCGACGTTGAGTTGGTCGCACTTTGCGCGTGCTCAGCAGCCTGCTCCCATCCGGCGAATTGGCGTATTGCTCGCGCTACCCAAGGACAACGCGGATGCTCAGGCTCGCGTAGCAGCACTTCGTGGTGGCCTTGAAGCGTTAGGTTGGAAGAGCGGCCAAAATGTACGGCTCGACATACGTTGGTCGGACACCAACGACGATCACATGCGAAGCGAGGCGGCGCGACTCATTGATCAGAAACCCGATGTCATCGTTGCGGCAGGCAGCCGCGCTATGGTCAGGCTGCACGAACAAACCATCGTTATCCCCGTCGTGTTCGTGGCGCAGGCAGGTTCGAGCGACCACGGCCTCATCACGAACTATGCGCGGCCAGCCGGGAATCTCACGGGCTTTACAACGTTTGATAGCGTTGCTTTGGCAGGCAAGATGGCGGGTGCGCTCAAAGATTTAGTGCCCGGTCTTGCGCGCGTTCTGCTCATCATGTCGCGCGGGCATCCGAGCATGGCCGGATATAGTCGACAATTGCTGGAGGACGCTCCGTCGTTGGGAGTTGTCCCGAGAGCGATTGAGGTGATCAGCACCGCGGAACTCGAACGCGAAATCATTACGCTCGCGCGAGAACCGGGCGGCGGATTGCTATTGCCAGCGGACCAATTCCATATCCAGCACCGGGATTTAATTCTTGAATTGGCAACGCGGTATCGACTGCCGGCCATCTACGCCTATCGGTCCCATGTCACGGCTGGCGGGCTGATGTCATACAGTCTGGATTTCACGGCGCTTTATGGCGCTGCAGCGTCGTATGTAGACCGTATCCTCAAAGGCGAGAAGCCAGTCGATCTGCCGGTGCAGGCGACGACCAAGTACGAATTGGTCATCAACCTCAAGACCGCAAAGGCACTCGGCCTCACCGTGCCACCCACACTGCTCGCCCGCGCCGACGAGGTGATCGAGTGAGGCGCCGCGAGTTCATCACGCTGGTCGGTAGCACGGCGGCGTGGCCGGTGATGGCGCGGGCGCAGCAGGCCGCGATGCCGGTGGTCGGCTATCTCAGCGGCATTTCGGCCAGCGACCGTGCCCATCATACGGAGGCGTTTCGCCAGGGCCTGAACGACGCCGGCTACGCGGTGGGCCACAACGTCTTTATCGAGTACCGGTACGCGGACAATCAAATGGAGCGGCTGCGGCCGTTGGCGGCCGACCTGATCTCGCGCAAGGTCGCCGTCATCGCTGCGGTCGGGGGAAACAATACGGGATTGGTCGCCAAGACGCTGACATCGACGATACCAATCGTGTTCACCAGCGGCCGCGATCCCGTCAACGCAGGGCTCGTTGCCAGCCTCAACCGGCCGGAAGCCAATGTGACCGGGGTGATTTGGTTCTCGGGTGAACTCGGGCAAAAGCAAATCGAACTGTTGCAGGAGTTCCTTCCCCGAGCAACGCTGATTGGCATGTTGGTGAATCCAAATAATCCGGAGGGGGAGATCAATGAGCAAACCGTGAGCGAAGGCGCTCGCGTGCTCGGACGGCGGCTGCTCTTGCTTAAGGCAGGCACGGCGAGCGAAATCGATGCAGCATTCGCGACGTTTGCGGAACAACGGGCGAACGCGGTAATTGTCGGGGCCGACCCGTTCTATCCAACACGCGCCCGGCAGCTCGCGGTGCTAGCGGCGCGGCATGGGCTGCCGATGATCTCGGCGGTTCGCGAATTGCCGGTGGCCGGCGGCCTGATTAGCTACGGAAACAGCGTCACCGATGCTTATCGACGCGTCGGGGTCCTTGCTGGTCGCCTTCTCAAGGGTGCCAAGCCTGCCGACATGCCGGTAGACCGCGCGACCAAGTTCGAGCTTGTCATCAACCTTGGAACCGCCAAGGCGCTCGGTCTTGTTATGCCGCCGGCCTTGCTCGCCCGCGCCGACGAAGTGATCGAATAAAGGCTGCGTTTGCTGCGGCGCGAATTGTCGCGATTGGCACATCGCGACCAACTGTTCGTCTCACTGATTTATGGGTTCACGGCCTAGCCGGCCTCGGATCGATACATCCAACGGTCGATGGCGGGCGGCATCAGCCACGGCCACGCGAAACTCGTCAAAAGCGCCCACCACGCGCCGTTGAAGATCCCGAAATAGATGCCGCCGCTGCGATTGGCCGGGTCGGCCATATAGCCACCGATGGCGGCCGCCAGCAGCATCCAGAAGGCAAACCAGAGCGCTGCGACGATGAAGACCCGGCGGCCCATGTGAAATTCTCCTCGCGGACATAACCGCGGGGCCGAGCCGGTGTTCCCTTGTATTTGGCTGCGAAAATGAGTTCTCACCGCGCCCGGGGGTCGTACATCCACTCGTCGATGGCGTTCGGCAGCACCCACGGCCACGTCCAGACGGTGGCCAGGGCCAGAAGAAAACCGCCGGCGCGCCCGGTGCCCGGCACGTCGAACCACAGTCCCACGAAATGTCCGGCGGCAATCCAGACGGCGAACCACAGGAGGCCCACCACGGCCACGCGGTCCGCACCGATCATGACGGGTCTCCCTTATTCATCAACCAGCCGGCCCGGCGCTCCCGCCGGGGAGGCGCCCGCGTCACATGATCGCAGGATTGCCCGCAGTCGGCCAGCCGAGAGCCCAAAAGCGCGTTATCTAGGTTGCTACGGTTTAATCCGCGAGAGGCTGTCAACGCGAGAGGCTTGCCAAATCGTTGGAAAGCCCCTTTTCTCTGCCCGGATTTCGTCATGATCGGGGGAATGATGCCTCCGTCCTGTTTCATCCGGACAACCGGGCGAAATCGGATTGGGGCTATCCCTTCGGTCCAACCTGAAATTGCGACCGGGAGACATCGCCATGAGACTGCTCGCTTCGCTTCTTTCACTCGTGCTGTTGGCCCTCGCGCCTGCCGTTCCGGCGGCCGCGCAGGATGCGAATGCAGGCGTGAAGGGTCTGTTCCTGCTCACCGACTATCCCGCCATCACGGTTCGGCCCGGCACCAGCAACACCATCAATCTGCGGCTGCGCAACTACGCGCTCGATCCTGACCGCTACACGCTGTCGGTCGGCGGCGTGCCGCAGGGCTGGACCGTGACGCTGCTTGGCGGCGGCCAGCCGGTCGCGGCGGCGATGGTTGCGACCAACGACAGCACCGCGCTGCAACTCCGCCTCGACGTTCCCGAGAACGCGGCGATGGGTTCGACCGCCAACCTGACGGTGGTGGCGAAGGGGACGACGCTGGAGAAGACACTGCCGATCGCGGTGTCGCTCGCCAAGGATCTGCCGGCCAAGCTCACCATTAAGCCGCAGCTTCCGTCGCTCCGCGGCACCTCGAAGTCGAGCTTTGAGTTTCAGACCGAGATCAAGAACGACAGCGGCCGCAATCTCGTGATCAGCCTCGGCGCCCAGGCGCCGCGCAATTTCGAGACGAGCTTCACCGAGCAGTACGGCAGCCAGGAACTCTCCTCGATTCCGATCGACGCCGGCCAGTCCAAGACCGTGAAGCTCAAGGTCCGCCCGCCGAGCACCTCCGCCGCCAACCGCTATCCGGTTTCGGTGAAGGCGTCGGCCGAGGACGCTTCGGCTGAGACGACGGTTGCGCTGGAGATCACCGGCCAGCCGCAGCTCACGATTTCCGGCCGCGACGGCGTGCTCTCGGGCCGCGCCGAAGCCGGCAAGGAGTCGGCGATCCCGGTGATCATCACCAACACCGGCACCGCGCCGGCCGATGAGATCACCCTGACCAGCAGCGCGCCGAGCGGCTGGAAGATCGAGTTCGATCCGAAGACGCTGGACGCCATCGCGCCGGGCCAGAACAAGGAAGCCCAGGTTCGCGTGACGCCGCCGGAGAAGGCGATCGCCGGCGACTACGCGCCGACCTTCACCGCCACCTCGCGTGGCGAAACTGCATCGACCCAGTTCCGCGTCGCGGTCTCGACCTCGACGCTGTGGGGCATCGCCGGCGCCGGCATCATTGCCATCGCGCTGCTGATCCTGGTCGGCGCCGTGGCTCGGTTCGGCCGCCGATGAGCGACATCGTCATCGAGGCACAGGGCCTCACCAAGCGATACGGCAAGGCCACGGCGGTGAACGGCGTTTCGTTCACCGTCCGGGCCGGCGAAATCTTCGGGCTGCTCGGCCCCAACGGCGCGGGCAAGACCACGACGATCCTGATGATGCTCGGTCTGACCGAGGTCAGCGGCGGCACCGTGCGCGTGCTCGGCCGCGATCCGGTGCGCGAGCCGCTGCAGGTGAAGCGCCATGTCGGATACCTGCCGGACGCGGTCGGCTTCTACGACTACATGACCGCGATGGATAACCTCCGCTACACCGCGGCTCTGGTCGGCTTCGAAGGCAAGGAGATCGACAAGCGGGTCGGCGGCGCGCTGGAGCGCGTCGGTCTTGCCCCGGTCGCCAACAAGCGTGTCGCCACCTTTTCGCGCGGCATGCGGCAGCGCCTCGGGCTCGCTGAAATCCTGATGAAGGATGCGCAGATCGCCATTCTCGACGAGCCGACGTCCGGTCTCGATCCGCAGGCGACCAACGAACTGCTGGAGATGATCCGCTCGCTTAAGCGCGACGGCGTCGCCGTGTTGATCTCGTCGCATCTGTTGGAGCGGGTGCAAAGTGTTTGCGACCGGGTGGCGCTGTTCCAGTCGGGCAACATCGCGCTGCTCGGAACCGTGCCGGAGTTGGCGAAGCAAGTGCTTGGCGGCGGCTACAACGTCGAGGTCGAGGCCGACGGCGAGGGGCTGGCGGAGAAGTTCTCCGAGATGGCCGGTGTCCGTGCGGTCGATCAGAGCGGCCCGAGCCGCTATCGGCTGCTGGCCGAACGCGACATCCGCGCCGAGGCCGCCGCGGTGGTGGTCAACGCCGGCGGCCAGTTGCGGCAGCTCGCGGTCGAAGTGCCGTCGCTCGACACCATCTACAACCACTATTTCCAGCAACAGGCGGCCAACCAGACCACCATCCCGGGAGCGCAACATGCGGCGTGAAGGCTCTCCCTGGACCGGTCTGAACGTGGTGTTCTTCCGCGAATTGTTCGACCATCTGACCAGCGCGCGCATGCTGCTGCTCGAACTGCTCGTGATGCTGTTCGGCGCGGCGGTGGTCTATTTCGCCGCCGAGCAGATTCGCAACACCACCGCCGAAGACCCATTCCTGTTCCTGCGGTTGTTTGCGCCGCCGGGGCAGTCGCTGTTGTCGTTCGTGCTGGTGCTCAGCATCCTTGTGCCGCTGATGTCGATCGGGCTCGGCTTCGATTCCGTCAACGGCGAATACAACCGCCGCACCATGTCGCGCATCCTGGCGCAGCCGATCTATCGTGACGCGCTGCTGTTCGGCAAATTCCTCGCCGGGCTGGCCACGTTGTCGGTCTGCCTGATCACGCTGTGGCTGCTGGTGATCGGGTTCGGCCTGATCCGCCTCGGCATTCCGCCGAGCGGGGAGGAGATCGGCCGACTGCTGGTGTTCCTGCTGGTTACCATCGCCTATGCCGGCGTCTGGCTTTCGCTGGCGATGCTGCTGTCGATCCTGGTGCGCTCGACCGCGACCGCGGCGCTGATCGCGCTCGGGCTGTGGCTGTTTCTGGCGCTGTTGTGGCCGGCGCTGGCGCAGATGATCGGCGAGGTGATTTCCCCGTCCGACATCCGCTTCGCCCAACTCGGCCTGCCGACGCCGGATACGCTGGCTTGGCAGCAGGGCCTGTCGCGGCTTTCGCCGGGCACGCTCTACGGCGAGGCGCTGGTTTCGCTGCTCAATCCCGAAGCGCAATCGATGGCGACCTTGCTGGCGCAATTCCAGGGACGCATCGCCGCTCCTTTGCCGCTGAAGGAGAGCATCCTGCAAGCCTGGCCGCAGATGGTCAGCCTGATCGCCGGTTCGATCGTGCTGTATGTGATCGGCTACGTGTCGTTCCAGCGACAAGAGGTGCGGGCGTAGCCCGCGCCGTTTTCCAAGAGTTCGTCATGCCGGGGCGCGCCGTGAGGCGCGAACCCGGAATCCATAACCCGAAGTCTTTAAGTCATCGCTCCAAAGATTATGGATTCCGGAGCGCCGCTGGGTGGCGTCCGGAATGACGTGGCGGGTGGCGTGCTCGCTACTTTGGGTCGTTCAGCCGCTCCAGCAACTCGACCAAAAGAGGCCGCTGATAGGCGATGAGCTTCGTCATCGCGGCGTCGGCGGCGAACCAGCCGATCCGGTCGATCTCGGGAAATTCCTTGCGCCGGCCCGAACGCGGCGGCCATTCCATCTCGAACGTGTTGCTGGTGAAGGCCGACAGGTCGAGATCGGCCTCGAAGGCAAAGCCGTGCACGGTCTTGCCGCTGCGCTGGCGGACCGGCTGCAGCGCGGTGAACGGCCCCGCGGCGGTCAAGCCAGTTTCTTCCTTGAACTCGCGCAGCGCGCCGGTCAGCAGATCGTCGGGCCGCACCATGCCTTTCGGTATGGTCCAGGCGCCGTCGTCCCGGCGCGCCCAGTATGGTCCGCCCGGATGCGCCAGCAGGAATTCGACAGCCCCGCCGCGGCGGTAGGCCAGAAGTCCCGCGCTGATTTCGTCCCTGCGAGTCATTTGTTTCAATATAGCCGAAGGACGGCCCGGAGGCCGCCCTTCGTATTGTCGCATTGTCGAAGGTTAGACCGCGAGAACGGCCACGATCTGCAGCGAGTTGGAGTCGACGATGATGATTTCGTCATCGACGATGAAGTAGCTGTAGCCGCGCCACTGCGGGTGGATCTCGACCAGCGTCTGCGGCACCGCCACGTAACGAACGCTGCGCGGGACCGCCGTGCCGACGCTGATGTTGAAGTTGATCTGGCTCTTCGACACCTTCGGCGCGCTGCTCGACTGCAGTACGGTAGTGCGGACCTTGGTCTTCTGCTCGGTGGTCAGGTTGACGGACGCGCCGGCCTGCGCGCCGGCCGCACCCTGAGCGGTCGTCTTCGAAGCCTCGCCGGACTTGTCGCCGGTGGCGGACTTGTCGTTGGCAGCCTTGTCGTTGGCCGATTTGGCCGCCGGACCCGACTTCTCGTCAGCCGCCGACTTGGCCGCCGCCGGACCTGAGTTGCCGGCGTTGACGGCCGGAGCCGCCTTCTCGTTCGCGGTCGAGCGGGCCCCCGGAGCCGACTTCTGCTCGGACGCCTGGCCGCTGGTCGATGCCTTCGGCGCAATATCGCGCTTGACGTCGTTGCTGTCGGGGCTCGGGCCGGACTTCGAGTCGGCCGCGCCTTGCGCCCGCGGCTCGATCTGGCCGCCCGGACCCGCGCCCGTCGTCGTCGGCTTGCCCCTTACGTCGGCGCCGCCCTTTACGTCCGCGCCCTTATTCATCTCGGCATTGCCGCCCGCCTTCATTTCGGCGCGTCCGCCTTCGGCGGCCGACGCCATGCCGGCCGAAGCGATCAACGCAACGGCCGCAACCGTCGCAAGAAGCGCTTTCTTCATGTCAGGTCTCCTGGGTTGTCCCCCGCGATCCGATGTCATCGCGATCCGATTTCATCGGTCATCCAGGCAACGTCAAAGCGCATTATCCGTTCCGGCATTTTCACACTTTCATTTTGGTTCCCGTCTGAAGGCTTGTTCACATCAGCTCTGCTCAGCGCGTATAGTTGCGAGCAGGAGGGATTCGATTGGCCCTGACATCCAATGT
Organism: Alphaproteobacteria bacterium; assembly: GCA_026400395.1. GTDB lineage: Bacteria > Pseudomonadota > Alphaproteobacteria > Rhizobiales > Xanthobacteraceae > Z2-YC6860. Next base: position 28,988 of record JAPLPD010000354.1, read on the forward strand.
CGATATCGGCTCGGCGGAGTTTTCCACCAACGCCGCGCGCATGCGCGCGCTTGCCGATGAACTGCGGGCGCGCCGCGCCGAGGCTGCGCTGGGCGGATCGCTTCGCGTGCGCGAGCGGCATCTGGCGCGCGGAAAGCTGTTGCCCCGCGACCGCGTCACCCGGCTGCTCGATCCCGGCAGCCCGTTCCTCGAGTTGTCGCCGCTCGCCGCCAACGGCTTCTACGACGACGCCATCCACGGCGCCGGCCTGATCACCGGCATTGGCCGCGTCGAGGGCCGCGAATGCGTGATCGTGTGCAACGACAGCACTATCAAGGGCGGCACCTACTATCCGATGACCGTGAAGAAGCATCTGCGCGCCCAGGAGATCGCGCGCGAGAACCGGCTGCCGTGCATCTATCTCGTCGATTCCGGTGGCGCCAACCTGCCGCACCAGACCGAGGTGTTTCCCGACCGCGAGCACTTCGGCCGCATCTTCTACAATCAGGCGACGCTCAGCGCGCTCGGCATCCCGCAGATCGCCGTGGTGATGGGCTCATGCACCGCCGGCGGCGCTTACGTGCCGGCGATGTCGGACGAAACCATCATCGTGAAGGGGCAGGGCACAATCTTCCTCGGCGGCCCGCCGCTGGTGAAGGCCGCGACCGGCGAGGTGGTCAGCGCCGAGGATCTCGGCGGCGCCGACGTTCACGCGCGCAAATCCGGTGTCGCTGACTACATGGCAGCGGACGATGCGCACGCGCTGTCGCTCGCGCGGCGTATTCTCGCCAATCTCAACACCAGGAAGAACATCGACATTCCGCTGCTCGCTCCGCGCGAGCCGCGTTTCGACGGGTCCGAACTCGACGGCATCGTCCCGGCGGACCTGCGCAAGCAGGTCGATGTCCGCGAGATCATCGCCCGTCTGGTCGACGGCTCGGAGTTCGACGAGTTCAAGGCGCTGTACGGCACGACGCTGGTGACGGGCTTCGCGCATCTGTCCGGCATTCCGGTCGGCATCATCGCCAACAACGGAATCCTGTTCTCGGAGAGCGCGCTGAAGGCCGCGCATTTCATCGAACTGTGCTGCCAGCGCCGCATCCCGCTGCTTTTCCTGCAGAACGTGTCGGGCTTCATGGTCGGCCGCGACTACGAGGCCGGCGGCATCGCCAAGGACGGCGCCAAGATGGTGATGGCGGTCGCCTGCGCGCAGGTGCCGAAGGTCACGCTGATCGTCGGCGGCTCATTCGGCGCCGGCAATTACGGCATGTGCGGACGCGCCTACGGCCCTCGATTCCTGTTCACCTGGCCGAACGCGCGCATCTCGGTGATGGGGGGCGAGCAGGCGGCGTCCGTGCTGGCGACGGTCACGCGCGATAACATCGAGGGGGACGGCGGGCAATGGTCCGCCGCCGATGAGGAGGCGTTCAAGGCGCCGATCCGCGCGCAGTACGAGACCGAGGGCAATCCGTACTACGCCACCGCGCGGCTGTGGGACGACGGCATCATCCTGCCGAGCGAAACGCGGCGCGTGCTGTCGCTGGCGTTTTCGGTGGCGCTGAACGCGTCGATCCCGGAGACGAAGTTCGGCGTGTTTCGGATGTGATATGGGCGCGGCATCCAAAAACCTTAGAGATCTCTGCATCGCCGTTGCTACATTCGTCCTTCCGTTGAGCCATGCGAGCGCGTTCGAATTCGAGCCCGGCACCTGGAAGGAAATCGAGACCGGCACCGAGGACGGCAAATGGGTGTCGCCCTCGACCAACGTGACCTGCATGACGCCGGAGCAGGCCGAGGATCCGCTGAAAGCGCTCGCGCCCGACAAGGACCTGGCGGATCTGCGCGGGCGCTGCAAGACGCTGGAGGCCAAGAAGTCCGACGCGGCCGTGACCATGCGCGTGCAATGCGGCGACCCGGCCAAGCTGCTGATGGACTTCAGTGTCGAATACACGCTCAACAGCGAACGCAGCTACACCGGCAAGGTGAAATATGTCGGCTCGATCAGCGGCAAGACCACGACCACCGAAAAGAAGATCGAAGGCCGGTGGATGTCGTCGATCTGCGTGAGGAAGCGGGCGGAGCCGCCGCGCGGCTAAGGTAGCCAAGGGGACGTTATGAAATCGCGAACGGTCGGTGTTGCGCTTCTGGCGGCTGCGCTCGGCGCGGTGCCCTCGCTGCTGCACGCCTTCGAACTGCAGCCGGGCACCTGGCAGGATATCGAGACCGGCACCGAGACCGGCAAGCCGGTGCCGCCCGAGACCACCACGACCTCGGATAAGAAGGTCGAGGGCAAGTGGGTGTCCGCCGCCTGCAAGAAGTGACTGGCGCGTCCAGCGCGTCGAGCACCCCGATTGGCGTCATTCAAAAAGCAGCGCGGCCCGGAGCGGGTGCTCCGGGCCGCAAAATCAGAGTCGTCCGTCAGCGCCAGAATAGCGCCAGCAACAGAATGATTGGCAGCGGAATCCCGATCAGCCACAGCAGCGCGCCCTTGCCGAATGTCATGTTCATCTCCGTCGATTGCGATCAAATCCGCCAGACAACGGAACAGCGGCGGAAATGTTCCGCGGCTGCGCGACGCTAATTTCTGAAGAGGGGGCTCGCGTGCGGCGGCGGCCGGCCGGTCTATTTCATGACCTTGTAAAGCCGTTCATCGTACAGCGCGCCCGCCATCGTTCCGAGCTTGCTCCGGAACTCGCGGGTTTCTTTTTGCATCTCGTGAACGTCGAACGAGCCTCGGTTGGCCCAGGATTCCACCACCGTAAAATGGTTGGGCCGGTTGGTCTGCCGCCAGACATCGAACAGCAGGTTGCCGGCGTGCTCGCGGCTGACGTCGGCAAGCTGCTCGAGGGCGTTGGCGCCGATGTCCTTCTCCGGCGGGATAACGTCGACATGGGTGACGACAAAGATGGCGTCCTTGCCGGTCTTGGCCGGGGCGACCGAGAGGGCATTGTGCTGCCGGGTGTCGGTCGGGGCAGCCAGCAGGGTGGTCAGCTTCTCGTTGAGCTTCTTGCTGGCGTCCCCCTTGGTGTGATCATCGAAGGCCGCCTGACTGGCCCAGGCGCCGAGCACGACGAACTGGTTGGGCCGGTCGATCCGCTGGTAGATGTCGAGGCTGGTGGCGTCCTTGCGCGCCGCGTCGCGGTACGCATTCAGGGTGGTCGCGCCGACCTTGGCCAGCAGCGGTCCGACCTCGATATAGGTCACCGTATAGAGCGCGTTATTCTGCGCTTGCGCCTGAGGAACGAGTGCGGTCATCGCAAGCCCGAGCGCGAACAAACGAAGCATAAAACCTCTCCCGGCATGGTGAAACGATCTCAACACGGTTTGCGAGCGCATAGCTTACAGGGTGACGATCACATTACCCATCGTCTTGCCTTGCTCGACCGCCTCGTGGGCGGCAACGATCGCGTCGAGCGGCAAGGACAGCGCGACGTTGTTGATCAACGTCTTGTCGGCGAGCATCCGGTTGATGCCGGACACGGCCGCGTCGCGCTCCGCCGCGGTCAATTCATAGACGTAGATAAACTGGATCGTCATGGCGTTGACCAGCAGCGGCTGCGCCGGGATGGCGGCTTCCGCGCTGCCGGTGCCGTAGACCACGATGTGGCCGCGCGGCCGGAGCCAGCCCGGATAATGTTTCGCGTTCGCGGCCAGATCCATTTCGATCACGGCATCGACGCCGACCTTCCCGGTGAGCGCCATCAGCCGCTCGCCGACGTTCTCGCGCTTGTAGTCGATGGTGTGGTCGGCGCCGGCCTCGCGGGCGAGCTTGGCCTTGGACTCCGAACTGACCGTGCTGAACACCGTCGCGCCGCGCGCCTTGGCGAACTGGATGGCGTAATGGCCGACACCGCCCGCGCCTCCGGTCACCAGCACATTCATGCCCTTGTCTGCCTTGGCCACCGCGACCGCGTGATAGGCAGTCATCGCCGGGATGCCGAGACAGGCGCCGGCCTCGTAACTGGCCGGCGCGGGCAGGGGCGACGCCAGCGCCTGCGGCAACACGACGTAATCCGCGCAGGTGCCGAACGGGCGCTTCCATTGGCCATTCCAGACCCACACCCGCTCACCCTTGCGCGCGGCGGGAACGCCGTCGCCCACCATGTCGATATCCCCGGCGCCATCGCTGTGCGGGATCACCCGGGGATAGGCGAGCTTGCGCGTACGTCCTTCACGCTCCTTCACATCGGACGGATTGACCCCCGAGGTTCGCAGTTTGACGCGTACCTCACCGGGCCCCGGCGTCGGTGTATCCACCTCGGCGACGTGGAGCACGTCCCCTGCCAAACCGTTTTTTTCGTAATACGCCGCCCGCATCGTTTGCCCCCGGACTTTGCGTTATTGTGTCTCCGGATCGACGCCCCGGCAATGGCGTTTCAACGGAGCCCCGCAATGCCCAATATCAAATTCAACACCGCGCTGATCGTAGGCGCGGGCTCCGGCCTCAGCGCGGCGCTGGCGCGGGTGCTGCACGCGGAAGGCATCAAGGTCGCGCTTGCCGCGCGTTCGACCGGCGATCTCGATGGCTTGGCCAAGGAGGTCGGTGGAGCGACGTTCACCTGCGACGCCAGCAAGCGGGCCGACGTGGAAAAGTTGTTCAGCGATCTCGATGGGTCGTTCGGTGCGCCGGAGATCGTGATTTACAATCCGAGCTTTCGCACCCGCGGCCCGATCGCCGAACTCGACCCGGACGAGGTCGAGAAGTCGTTGATGATCACCGCCTTCGGGGGCTTCCTGGTGGGCCAGCAGGCGGTCAAACGGATGCTGCCGAAAAAGCGGGGCTGCGTGGTGTTCACCGGCGCGTCCGCCAGCATCAAAGGCTTTGCCCAGTCGGCGCCGTTCGCCATGGGCAAGTTCGCGCTTCGGGGGCTGGCTCAGAGCATGTCGCGCGAGTTGCACCCGAAAGGGATCCACGTCGTCCATATGATCATCGACGGCGGCATCAGGAGCGCCCGGCGGCTTGAACCGGAGGGCAAGACCGCGAGCCTGCTCAATCCCACGTCGATCGCCGCAGCCTACCTCCACGTCATCCACCAGCCGCACAGCGCGTGGTCGTCGGAAATGGAACTGCGGCCGTGGGTCGAATCGTTCTGACGGTTGCTGGACGGCGGCTTTCAGGCTGCCTGGGACAGCTGCGCCTCGCTCACGCCAATGATGGCGCCGGCCGCGTACGGCACAGAGGGCGACGACGCACAGTCCGTGAGTGTGAATGCGGGCCCTGGTTGCTCGGCCTCCGAGCGCGCTTTTGGACTCTAAATCCGTTTAAAGTGATCATGGAAATTGATCATGTATCTGCCTGATAATTCAATTTATTTATGAGAAATTGAGAGGGCGAAGAAGCCGGGTTCCGATTGCGTATATTTCACACCCTCCAGTTGCTTTAACTGCTATATTCGTGAACTGACATTCATGGATTTGGATGCCAGTGTGGGGGTGGTTTCTGCGTGTTGACGGGAGAGTCCGTTGCTTAAAATTCACAAATATACGATTGGCCAGAACGTCCGTTACACATCTGGTCCGTTCGGTCGTTTCGGCGCCACCGGCTCCTTCAAAATTGTGAAGCTGCTGCCGCTGGAAGGCGATGAGCATCAATACCGGATCAAAGGAACCGGCGAGGCATTCGAGCGGGTCGCGAAGGAGAGCCAGCTCGATCGAGAGCGGTAGTTCAGGCTCCACAAGCGCAAATAAAAACGGACCCATAACCGGGTCCGTTTTTATTTGCCGGCGTTCGAACTCGCCGGAAGATCCACGTTAGCTGGCGACCTTCTGGGACAGTCTGACCCAGGCGCCATGGATGCGGTCGCGGGCCATCCGCATGTTTTCACCGGCCACATCCCAATTGACCATCTGGCGGTGTTCGGCGACGACCGATCCGGAGCCTGTGGTCGACGTTCCGGCCGCCTGGGAGTCGACGATGAACGCGACGCCGACGGTCAGCGCAACACCGATGATGATTCCAAACAGAACGCGCATGAACCTCTCCCCACATTGTCGTCGCGAGCGTGAAACGCGGCTCTGCTCGTTTTGGTTCCCTTGCGAAATTGTATCAAATCGATTGCGACGGCTGGGGAAGGGCGGCAAGAAAGCGTGAGCGTTCACCGCTTGAGTCGATGATCGCCGGGCCTAGCGGCGATTCCCAGGAGAGCGAAACCATGCCGATCTACATCACCCAGGGGCGCTACACCCGCGAAGCCATCAAGGGCATGATCGTTAAGCCGGAGGATCGCTACGAGGCATTGTCGCGCCACGTGGCTCGGGTCGGTGGGCGCGTCATGAGCTATTACCCCGCATTCCCCGGATGACGCTCTGATTTCCGCAACGCTCACGCCGATTCAGATATAGGCATCAGCACCTTATCCTGGATCGAGCGAGGCGATCATGGCGCACCCAGCGGGTGAATCGGACTCGGACGTTCCTCGGCTCA
>JAPLPD010000156.1 GCA_026400395.1 Alphaproteobacteria bacterium
CCGCCAGACGCGGCCCTACGGGCGCACGCCGCCGCTGCTGGGGCGCCTCCGGTCGGGCTCCGCCCTCCCTTCGTCACCCCAGCAGCGGCGCATTCTCATCCTGATTGTCGCGGGATTCTCACCTTGATTGTCGCGCCGCATGTCCGCGATCATTGGCTGTGAGGTGCCCCAGCGGGGTCTGCCACCCCGCGCGCGCGTACTTTCTGGGGTTTTATGGTTAAGGGGACTTTAACGGGGGCTCCCATCCCTTTCCGTGGACGCCAAAACCCGTCAGCATCGCCGTTATGCGGACCCACCTTATCGCCATCGACCAGGGCACCACCTCGACGCGGGCGATGGTGTTCGACGCCCAGCTCGCGCCGGTCGCAATGGCGCAGCAGGAGTTGCGACAGATCTATCCGTCGCCAGGGTGGGTCGAGCACGATCCCGAGGAGATTTGGGCCGCCGTGGTGGGGACCGTGCGCGAGGCCATGGCGAAGGCCGGCCTTGCCGCCAAGGACATCGCGGCCATCGGCATCACCAACCAGCGCGAGACCACGATCGTGTGGGACCGCGTCAACGGCAAGCCGATCCACAACGCCATCGTTTGGCAGGACCGCCGCACCGCGGATACCTGCGCGGCGTTGCGCGCCGCTGGCCACGAGCCCGCCGTTTCGGCGAAAACCGGCCTCGTGATCGATCCGTATTTTTCGGCAACCAAGATCGGCTGGATGCTCGACCACGTCAATCGCGCGCGCGGAGCGGCTGAGCAGGGCAGGCTTGCTTTCGGCACTATCGACTGTTTCCTGCTGTGGCGTCTGACCGGCGGCAAGGTGCACGCGACGGACGCGACCAACGCGTCGCGCACCATGCTGTTCGACATCGCCCGCGGCGGTTGGGACATGGATCTGATGCGGCTGCTCGACGTGCCGGGCGGCCTCCTGCCGGAGGTGCACGATTGTGCCGCGGATTTCGGCGAGACCAAGCCGGACCTGTTTGGCGGCCCGATCCGCATCTGCGGCATCGCCGGCGATCAGCAAGCGGCGGCGATCGGACAGGGCTGCTTCAGCCCGGGCATGATGAAGTCGACCTATGGCACCGGCTGCTTCGCGCTGCTCAACACCGGCGCCGAGCCGGTGCATTCGCGCCGCCGGTTGCTGTCCACCATCGCCTATCAACTCGGCGGCCGGCGCACCTATGCGCTGGAGGGCGCGATCTTCATCGCCGGCGCCGCCGTGCAATGGCTGCGCGACGGCCTGCACCTGATCGGCAAGGCCGCCGAGGTCGACGCGCTCTCGCAGAAGGCCGATCCGGCCGAGCAGGTCTATCTGGTACCGGCGTTCGTCGGGCTTGGAGCGCCCTATTGGGACGCCGACGCGCGCGGCGCGATCTTCGGCCTGACTCGGAATTCCGGCGCGGCCGAATTCGCGCGCGCGGCGCTGGAGGCGGTGGGCTATCAGACCCGCGGCCTGCTCGAAGCCATGAAGGCCGACTGGCCGGCCGCAGCCGACACCGTGTTGCGCGTCGACGGCGGCATGACCGCCAGCGCCGTCACCATGCAGTTCCTGGCCGACATCCTTGGCGCGCCGGTGGATCGTCCGGCGGTGATGGAGACGACCGCGGTCGGCGCGGCCTATCTCGCGGGATTGCAGGCCGGCATCTGCCCGGACCCCGGCGAATTCGCCGCCACATGGCGGCTCGACCGGCGCTTCGAGCCGGCGATGGACGAAGCGACCCGCGCCCGCAAGTGGGCGGGCTGGCAGGCCGCGGTGGAGCGCGTGCGCACGTCGGCCGCGTGATAGCGTCAACAATCAATTGACGTCCGGGCCGGGGTTTCGGCGAGCGGCTTCACCCAGCGACAATCCACCCGGTCTAATCTGCGCCTGAGGCAGGGGATGACGCACGCGGGACAGTTGGAATCATGAACTCGGCTTTGAACAGACTGCTGCAGCCTCGGATCGAGGCGCTGCGCGTTCTGGTGATCGATGACGACCATTACATGCGCAAGGTCGTGCGTACGATGCTCAATGCCATCGGCGTCAGGATCGTTTACGAAGCCAGCGATGGCGCGACAGGTCTGGACGCGGTGCGCCAGAACGATCCGGATCTGGTGATCGTCGACTGGGAGATGCCGGGCATTGACGGAGCGCAGTTCGTGCGCACGGTGCGCTCGCCCGGCGAGTTCCCGATGCCGGATGTCCCGATCATCATGCTGAGCGGACACGGCGACCGTTGGCGGGTGGTCGAGGCCGCCCGCATCGGCGCCCACGAGTATCTGCTCAAGCCGGTCTCCACCAAGTCGCTGTACGACCGCATCGTTGCGATCATCGGCCAGCCGCGTCCGACTGTGACCATGGAGGGATACTACGGGCCGGTGCCGCGCTGCCTGGTGGTGCTCGAAGATCGTCCCGAGGACGTGCCGGGGCTGTGAATTGAACGCGCTGGCCCGGCGAAACTGAAACTCGCCGGTTGAGCCGATTGCGCTGCGCGATTAGCGTGGTCCGATGGCGGGGGCTAATCCACATCCAGGGGCCGGTCCGGCGGCGGAGCCGCTGGTGCGTTTCGAAGCGGTCAGCAAGCGGTTCGGAAACTTCGTGGCCGTGGAGCTGCTGTCGCTGGACATTTTCGAGAGAGAGTTCTTCGCGCTGCTGGGCCCTTCGGGCTGCGGAAAGACCACGCTGCTGCGCATGCTGGCAGGCTTGGAGCAGCCGACCGAGGGCCGCATCCTGCTCGATGGGTTGGACATTTCCGGCGTGCCGCCGCATCGCCGCCCCGTCAACATGATGTTCCAGAGTTACGCGCTGTTTCCGCATCTGACGGTCGAAGCCAACATTGCCTTTGGTCTCAAACAGGACGGCATGCCGAAGCCCGAGATCGCGACGCGGGTGCGCGAGATGCTGGAACTGGTGAAGCTCGATGGCTTCGGCGAGCGGAAGCCGCACCAGCTTTCCGGCGGTCAGCGGCAGCGCGTTGCGCTTGCGCGCGCGCTCGCCAAGCGGCCCCGAGTGCTGCTACTGGACGAGCCGATGTCGGCGCTCGACCGCAAGCTCCGCGAGGACACCCGCTTCGAACTGATGGAATTGCAGAACACGCTCGGCCTGACGTTCGTGATCGTGACTCACGACCAGGAGGAGGCGATGACCGTCGCCGACCGGATCGGCGTCATGAATGCCGGCCAGCTTGCCCAGGTCGCCACGCCATCGGAAATCTACGAGCATCCGAATTCTCGCTGGATCGCCGACTTCATTGGCGACATCAATCTGATCGAGGGCCGCGTGGCTTCGTCCGGTCTTGGTCACACCGTGATCGAGAGCATGACAGGCGGCCGTTTTCTGGTGGCGGCCGAAGCCACTGTGGGTGCGGCGGTGGCGGTGGCGCTGCGGCCGGAGAAGCTTCGCATCGACACAGTGGCTTCGGGCGCAAGCGGAGAAAACGGCTTTCCGGGACGGGTGACCGAGATCGGCTATCTCGGCGGCGTGTCGGTCTACAAGGTCCGGCTCGACAATGGCCTCGATATGAAGGCGACCCTCACCAACCATACGCGGCTGACGGCGCAGCCGATTGCGATCGGTGAGCGGGTCCGGCTCAGCTTTGCCCCCGAGGCCGGTGTGGTGCTGCTGCGATGACTGACGCGGCGAAACCCGCTCTCAGAAAAGCCCCGGATTGGGGACGGCGGCTGGTCATCCTCGTCCCGGCGCTGTGGCTCGCGGTATTTTTCGTGGTGCCGTGTTTGATCGTGCTGAAAATCAGCCTGTCGCAGACGGTCATCGCACAGCCGCCGTATGTGCCGGTGCTCGATCTCGCGGCGGGTTGGCCGGGCCTGCGCGACTTCGCGGGCGGGCTGTCGTTGGACAGCTACAAAATGCTCGGCTCTGATTGGATCTACCTGACGTCCTATCTGCGCAGCCTAGCGATCGCGGCGATGTCCACGGTGATCTTGCTGGCTGTCGGCTATCCGATCGCCTATGGCATCGCGCGGTCGCCGCGGCGGTTGCAGCCGGTCCTCATCATGGCCGTGTTTCTGCCGTTCCTGACCGCGTTCCTGATACGCATCTACGCCTGGATCAATATTTTGCAGCGGGAGGGGTTGCTCAACGACACGCTGCTTGCGCTTGGAATCGTGCGCGAGCCGGTGGTGTGGCTGGCCACCGACACCGCCATCATCATCGGCATCGTCTATTCCTATCTGCCCTTCATGGTGCTGCCGCTCTACGCCAGCCTGGAAAAACTGGACGAGTCGCTGCTCGAAGCGGCGGCCGATCTGGGTGCGCCGCGATGGAAGGCGTTCTGGCTGGTGACCGTGCCGCTGTCGGCGTCCGGAATTGTCGCCGGCGCGTTGCTGTGCTTCATCCCGATCGCCGGCGAGTTCGTCATCCCTGATCTGCTCGGCGGATCGAGCGCGCTGATGATTGGGCAGACGCTGTGGACGGAGTTCTTCCAAAACAAGGATTGGCCTGTCGCATCCGCCGTCGCCATTGCGCTGCTGCTGGTGCTCCTCGCGCCGATCCTGATCTATCAGCATGTGCAAATGCGCGCTCTGGAGGACCGCTGATGCGCAAGGGGCCTTCCATATTCAACGTGACGTTGGTCGCGCTTGGACTGGCCTTCCTCTATCTGCCGATCGCTATTCTGGTGATCTACTCGTTCAATGCGTCGCGGCTGGTCACGATCTGGGGCGGCTGGTCGACCCGCTGGTACGTGGCGCTCTGGCACGACAGCGCCATGCTGGACGCAGCCTGGACCAGTCTGCGCATCGCCGCGCTTTCGGCGACCGCGGCCTGCGTGATCGGTACGCTCGCCGCCGTGGTGCTGGTGCGAGCCGGCCGCTTTCGCGGCCGGACGATGTTTTCCGGCATGGTCTACGCGCCGCTGGTTATGCCCGAGGTCATAACGGGTCTTTCGCTGCTGCTGCTGTTCGTGGCGCTCGACGTCGGCCGCGGCTTCTGGACGGTGACCATCGCCCACACCACGGTGACCATGAGCTTCGTCACGGTGGTGGTGCAGTCGCGGCTGCTCAGCTTCGACTGCAGCCTGGAGGAGGCGGCGATGGACCTCGGCTGCCCGCCGCTGAAGACGTTCCTGACCATCACGCTGCCGCTGATATTTCCGGCAGTCGCGGCTGGCTGGATGCTCGCCTTCACGCTGTCGTTCGACGATCTGGTGATTGCGAGCTTTTCGACCGGGCCAGGAGCGACGACGCTGCCGATGCGCATCTATTCGGAGGTGCGATTGGGCGTGAAGCCGGAAATCAATGCGATCTGCACGATCATGATCGCCGTCGTCGCGCTTGGCGTGATCGCCGCGGCGCTCGTCGGCAAGCGCCGTGAGTGGGTCGGGCGGACTTAGCGCGCCGTGCTGGAAGCCCATTTCAATGGAGCTTATCTCAGGTATAATGTCCTAGCGTGACGCTGGGCTCAGGGAATGCTCATGTTCAGTCGAGTTGCCCGTGCGAGCCAGCTCGCACTCGCCATCACCGCGGTCGGCGCCGGCATCGCGGATGCCGGCACCAACTACGACGGCTCGTGGAGCCTTTCGATCGTGACCGATCGCGGCGCCTGCGACGCCAGCTACATTTTTCAAGTCCAGATCGAAAGCGGCATCGTCAGCCATCCCAACCTGGTCAAACTCAAAGGCCGCGTGTCGTCCAAAGGCTCAGTCCGCGTGTCGGTAACCGTTGGCGAGAAGCACGCGTCCGGAGCGGGCCGATTGTCCGGTTCATCGGGGCGGGGCCGTTGGACCGGCTATTCGGGCCGCGACCGCTGCTCGGGCCACTGGACCGCCGAGCGCTAGTCCTGCTTCTGGCTGCTGCCGCCAGGAGGGCGGAACAGATAGAGCAGAAGCCACACCGGCAGGATCACCATGGCGCCCACCAGCAGGTTCGGCGCGGCCCACGAAACGCCGCGGCGGGCCATGTCCGCGACGCGTTCGTACGAAAGGCCGAACTCCATGATCAACTGCTCGGCGGTGATGCCGAAATGACTCAGGATCGTTCCGACGATCAGCGAGGCGACCATGACCTTCACCAGTGTTCGGATCAGGGGATTGAACATCCAGGCCTCGTCGCCGGCACGCTGCCAGCCGACTGATTCGTCGCGCAGATGATAATCGAAACGGAGGGGCGGCGCTCGTGCCGGCCGGAAGTCGGCCGCGGTCCGGAGCTTACGGTTTAGGCGCGGCGGTCATGGCGCCGGCCGGAGGGCTGACGGCACCGCCAGTCAGCCGTTCGATCGCCGAACGGACAGTGTCGCGGGTGTAGCGGTTGCGCACGGCATTGAGCAGGGGGCTTGCCACCGGCGATCGTGCGAGCAGGCTCTGGGTGTCCGGCAGCAGTATCGGATCGTCCCACGGGCCCTGCACCACGAAGGGCAGTTCGAACGCGGGCGGCGCGTCGGCGCTCGTGGAGGCAAGCGCTGCGACTCCATGCAGGTCGAAATCGCGCGCGGGAATTGATGCCGAGCCGGCGAGGCCGAGCCGGACCTTCGATCCCTCAAGGCTGACATGCTCGACCGTGGCGATGCCATCGACGATCTTGAAGTCGGCAGCGAACTTCTCGTACGGCGTGCGGCCGTTGCGGAAATTGGCGGTTCCGGAGAGCGGCCGTCGCTCCAGCCGGCGCAGCAACTGTTCGACGTTCCAGCCGACCAAAGAGCCTTGCCGGCCGGTCAGGTTTGCCGTTCCGTTCAAGCCTCGCGTCATCCCCAGCACGCTGTTGCCGCTGGAATCCAGCGCCACGGCAATGTCGCCGCGACCGTCGAGCCGGCGGACCTGGAATATTTCGCCCAAGCACTTTTCGAGATCGACGTCTGTGAATTGCAATTGCGCATTGAATTCAGCGCCTGCGTCGGATGGAGACAACGCCATAGAGCCCTTGAGCACGCCGCCGAACGCCTGCGATTCGCCGATGGTCAACAGCAGCTTTCCGCCGCGCAGGTTGGCCGCAATCGCGGTGCGGCCGAGCTTGGCGCGCGCCAGCGTGATGCGCGCCGCGGACAGCCGGAGGTCAAGGTCGATGCTGTTCAAGCCATCGACCGCCAACGGCACGCGGTTCCAGTCGCGGTCGTTGTTGGTGAGCAGGCGCACCGTGGAAACGTAAGGCGTCAGATCGAGTTCTTCGGCGGCCAGCGTGCCTTGCAGGGTCTGCCGGCCATCGGAGGCGAACGCCAGCACGCCCTCGGCGACATTGCCGTCGAGTTCGACGTTGACGGTGGACAGGGCGATGGTGCCGCCGGAGACGCTGGTTTTGGCCTTCAGCGCGAAACGCCCGAGTCCGCCGCCCGACGGCGGCCTGACACCGACCCAGCGCAGCGTATCGCGCAGCGACGGCGTGTCGGCGGCCAGCGTGCCCTCGATCTTGAGCGTAGGTTTAGCACTCCAGTTGCCTTCGAATGCGAACTTGACCGGCGCGCCGCTGAGCCGGACCTTCAGACCCGAGCGGTCGCCGGCCAGAGCCGCGGCGAAGTCCGTCAGCGTGACGCTGCTCTCGATCGGCTCGTCATGCCAGACTACGTGCCCGGTGGCGGCGAAGCTCTTGGAGATCGACGGCCACGCCAGCGCCAACTCGACATTCCGGAAGTTTTCCTTGATCCCGCGCGCGGCGTCGTCGAGCGAGATGGTGCCCTCGGTGATGCGGATCTCGGTGAACGACGTGGCGTTGACCGGACGGTTGGCTTTGGGGCCGACCGCGCGGGCGAGCCCGTCGATCAGGCCGGCCCAGTTGGAGTGACTGTCGCGGTCGAACGTCACGTTGATATGAGGACGAACGAGCGACACGTCGGCGATTTCGATGCGGCCAGCGAACAGCGGCAGGAAACGCAGGCGTGCCGTGAGCCGGTCGGCCGCGAGCACCGGCTTGGCCCGGTCGCCGAGCGCCACATCGGAGAAACTGACCGATCCGGTGGGGAACAGGGAGACCACCACATCGCCGCGCAACACCAGGTCAAGGCCGGTGACGTTGCGGATCTCGGCCTTCGTCGAGTCGCGCACCATATCGACGGGAATGAGCAAAGCCATCGCGCCAAGCGCGGTGAAGCTCGCCAGCACGACGGCGGCGATGGCTATCCCTAGGCGCTTGAGTCCGGTGGACGCGGTCACAGATCGTTCCAGTGGATGGGCGGGTTGCAGCCCGCACTATAGGGGGCCACTTGTACGGCGCAACCTGGGCGTCCTCTGTGACGCTTTCGTGGCCGGTCGCCCGACGCCATATAGCATCGGGTTTACAGCGCTGCGACAAACCGTCCGTTAGCGCGACTCAGTTGTTTTTGAGCGCGACTCGGAAGTTGGCCTCGGTCTTGGACTTGATCTCGTCGAGGCTGGTGCCAGGCGCGATCTCGATCAGCGTCATTCCGCCGTCGCCCCTGCGGTCGATGGTGAAGACGCCGAGGTCGGTGATGACCATATCGACCACGCCTGCGCCGGTCAGCGGCAGATTGCACCGGTGCAACAGTTTCGGATCGATGCTGCCGTCCTTGGCCTTGGCCGAGTGCTCCATGATCACGACGACCTTTTGCACGCCGGCGACCAAGTCCATGGCGCCGCCCATGCCCTTCACCATCTTGCCGGGGATCATCCAGTTGGCGAGGTCGCCGTTTTCGGCCACCTGCATGGCGCCCAGCAGCGCGAGGTTGATGTGTCCGCCGCGGATCATCGCGAAGCTGTCGGCCGAGGAAAAGAAACTCGTGGTCGGCAGTTCGGTGACGGTCTGCTTGCCGGCGTTGATGAGGTCGGCGTCCTCTTCGCCCTCGTAGGGGAAGGGGCCGAAGCCGAGCATTCCGTTCTCGCTTTGCAACTGCACGCTCATGCCGGTCGGAATGTAGTTCGACACCAGTGTCGGGATACCGATGCCGAGATTGACGTAGAAGCCGTCGCGCAACTCCTGCGCCGCACGTTCAGCCATCTGCTCACGGGTCCAGGCCATGTCTCTGTCTCCTCAGAAGCTTACGGGGTCGGGCGTGATCGTTGCGGGATCACGCGACGACGCGCTTGCGCACGGTGCGTTGCTCGATGTGTTTGACGGCGTTCGGGACGTGGATCATCCGCTTGACGTAAACGCCTGGCGTGATGATGTGGTCGGGATTGATCTCGCCCGGCTCGACCAGGATTTCCACTTCGGCGACGGTGGCCTTGGATGCGGTCGCCATCATCGGATTGAAATTGCGCGCGGTCTTTCGATAGACAAGGTTGCCTTCGGTGTCGGCCTTCCAGGCGTGGACGATCGACAGGTCGGCAACGATGCCGCGCTCCATGATGTATTTCTCGCCGTCGAACTCGCGCTCTTCCTTGCCATTGGCAATGTCGGTACCGGCGCCGGTGCGGGTGAAGAAGGCCGGGATGCCGGCGCCGCCGGCGCGGATGCGCTCGGCGAGCGTACCCTGCGGGTTGAATTCGATCTCCAGTTCGCCGGCGAGGTACTGCTGCGCGAACAGCTTGTTCTCGCCGACATAGGACGAGATCATCTTTTTTACCTGCCGGCTTTCCAGCAGCAGGCCAAGGCCCGCGCCATCGACGCCGGCGTTGTTGGAGACGACGGTGAGGTTTTTCACACCCGATTCGCGGATCGCCTGGATCAGGACTTCGGGAACGCCACAAAGGCCGAACCCTCCGGCGCATATCAGCATGCCGTCCTTGAGCAGACCGGCCAGGGCGGCCTTGGCGTCCGGATAGACCTTTTTCATGCACCCACCCTCACAATTCCAAAGCCCATAAATATGCAAGTTCTGTACCCGAAGCAACGAAAGGCAATCAAGCGCCCGAGGCCGGAGCAAGACTGATTCCGCTTGGGCTGGGGTGGCCGGGCGTGACGCCCTCCGCATGGCGGGCCATCCAGATAACCGGGACGATGCCCACCAAAACGATGAGAAGGGCCGCGAGCGATCCTTCCTCGAAATTGCCCCGTGCGGCGAACTGGTAGACGTAGGTGGCGAGCGTTTCGACGTTGAGCGGCCGGAGCAGCAGCGTGGCGGGCAGTTCCTTGAGGCAATCGACGAACACCAGGAGTGCTGCGCCCCACAGCGCGGGCCGCAGCAGCGGCAGATGGATCGCCCAGAGCAAATCGGCCGGGCGGGAGCCGAACGAACGGGCGGCGTCGTCCATATCGGTCGAGATGCGGGCAAAACCGGCCTGTGCGAAGCCGGTCGAAATGGCCAGGAAGCGCACGACGTAGGCGCAGACGATTGCTGCGCTGGAGCCGGCGAGAAGCAACCCGACGTGGATGTCGGCCACCCGTTCGGTGAGCGCGTTGATCGCCTCGTCGAGGGCGACGAGTGGCGTCAACAGCCCCAACGCCAGCACCGTACCGGGCACCGTGTAGCCCAGCCCGGCGATGAAGACGCAGACCGCCGCGGCCGGACGGTGCACGAGGCGGAGCGCGAAGGCCGCGCCGAAGCCGATGGCGACGATCAGCACAGTGGCGCAACCGGCCAGCAAGACGGTGCTGGATGCGTGGCGGAGCAGCGCCGGATCGAAGCCGATCATTAGGCCGCGCGCGATCACCTCTCGCGACAGATGCAGGAGCGGTATGACGAAGCCCAAGCCGGTCAGCGCGATGCGCCGCGCGCGGCCGTGCCGCGTGTCGAGGCCCGTGAAGCCCTGCCGCCGGCGTCCGTAACGCTCCAGCGCGATCAGGGCGGCGACGGCGAGAAGCATGACGCAGGCGATCTGCGCGGCGCCCGGCAGGCTCGACCGGTTGAGCCAGGTGTTGAAGATCGAAAGGGTGAGGGTCTGCACGCCGAGATATTCACTGGCGCCGATGTCGTTCAGCGCTTCAAGCAGCGCCAGTGCGACGCCCGCCGCGATGGCCGGCCGCGCCATCGGCAGCGCGATATCGAAGGCAAGGCGCCAAGGGCTTGCGCCGAATCCGCGCGCCGTCTCGATCAGCGCAGCGCTTTGCGTCTGGAACATCGCGCGCGCGGCGAGATAAACATATGGATAGAGCACGCAGCCCATGATCAGGACGGCTCCGCCGAGCGAACGGATGTTGGGAAACCAGTGGTCGGCCGCGGATCCCCAGCCGAACAGCGCGCGGAGGCCCGATTGCACCGGTCCGAACGCGCCAAGCAGGTCCGCATAGACGTAGGCGACGATGTAAGTCGGAAACGCGAGCGGCAGCGGCAACAGCCACAGCATCAAGCCGCGGGATGGAAAATCGTAGGCCGTGACGATCCAGGCGGTGCCGACTCCCGCGGCCATGCTGACCGCCGCGACGCCAGCGAGCAGCAGCCCAGTGTTGATCGCCGCGGCGGGGATCACATGGGCGGCGAGGTGCGGCCACAACTCGGGATCGCCGCGCAGCGCGATCAGCACGAGATTGACGAGAGGCGCCGCGACGAGCGCGGCGGTGGCGGCAAGAAACGCCATTGCGAGGGGATGACGGTAAAGCAACGCCGCCATTCTCATGACCGAGAAAGAATTCGTCCCCGCCAATGGGCGGGGACGATGATCGAAATGTTACGCACGCGCCAGGTCCGTCAGTTGTCGAACCCGACCTTGTCGACCAGCGTGGATGCCTTTTTTCGGTTGGCCGCGATTTGCGTGAGCGGCACCGCGTCCGCCGTTAGGGCGCCGTAGCTCGCGATGGTCTTGTTGATCGGCACGCCGGCCCGGATCGGATATTCGTAGTTGAGATCGGCGTGCATCTGCTGGGCCTGCGGGCCGACCATCCACTCGATGAATTTCATCGCGTTGGTCTTGTTCGGCGCATGCTTCATCAGCGCGACGCCGGACAGGTTCACATGGGTTCCGCCGCCCTGGAAGGTCGGCAGGATCACCTTGGTCGCACCGGCCCACGCTTTCTTGTCCGCCTCGACGTCGTTCATCAGCGCCCAGTAGTAGGTGTTGCCGATGCCGAGGTCGCACTTGCCGGCCGCAATGTCGCGCGCGGTCTCGCGGTCGCCGCCGGACGGCTTCTGTGCGAGGTTCGACTTGAGGCCCTTGAGCCATTCCTCGGTCTTGGCTTCGCCGTTCTTGGCGATCATCGCGGCGAACAGCGCGTTGTTGTACATGTGCTGGCCGGAGCGAATGCAGATCTTGCCCTTCCATTTCGGGTCGGCGAGTTCGTCGTAGGTGATCGCGTCCTGCTTCACTCGCTCGTTCGAGGCGTAGACCACGCGGGCGCGCAGCGCGACGGCGGCCCAGTGGCCCTCTGGATCGCGGTACTGCGCCGGCACGGCCGTATCGATCGCTTTGGAATTGATCGGCTGAGTTATGCCGTTCTGCACGGCGTCTTCAAGCCGGCTGATGTCCACGGTCAGCAGCACGTCGGCGGGGCTGTTGGCCCCCTCGGTCTTGATGCGCTGTTCGAGACCGGAACTGGCCGAAATCACGTTGACCTTTACGCCGGTGTCCTTGGTGAAAGCGTCGAACAGCGGCTGGATCAGCTTGCTCTCGCGATAGGTGTAGACGTTCACTTCGTTGGCATTGGCCATCGTCGCGCAACCGCCGATCGCGCCGGCCACCGCCAGCGTTGTCAGCCTGAGCAAGCGTTTCATGAGGCCATTCTCCTGTCGGCGTGGACATCGTGCAGCCGGCGGGCGTTGCCCCGCGCGGTGCGCCCACTAGCTAAGAGGCCAGGAACTCCAGTCAAGAGGTTTTCGTTCGCCAGATCAATATGTTAGAAGGATTCCAAACAAGTCAAAATCTGGAATCGATCGAATCTGGCACGCTGCTGATTGAAACGGCTCAGGAATTGGGATTGGCCTCCCGCGGAAACGGCGCCGGAAATGGGCACGCGGGGCTTGCGGCACAGCGCCACAGGCTAGCCGCCCGGCGGGACGCCCCGCGGCGGGCCCAGGTCGGCGATCTCGGCGATCAGCTTCTTGACGATGGCCTGGCCGAACGAATTGAAATCCTCCGCCACGATGACGAAGGCGCCTGGCCCGCCGACCACGTTGGCGCGGTAGTAATGCGCGAGGCCGCCCGGCGGATTGGTGTGCTCGGGATTCCAAGCCATCGGCCGGTCGCTCAGGATGACCAGGCCGTTGATGGTGACGCCCGACGCCACCGCCTCGTCGCGGGACAGGCCGACGTCGCGGCCGGAGTTGTTGGTGCCGTCACCGGACACGTCGATGGTACGGCGCGGGGCCTCGTAAGGCGACCGCTTCAGCACATCCATCGCGAAATCGATGCCGCCGCTGATCGAGGTGCGCTCGGCGAATGAGCGCGGCAGTTCGATGAGCTGGTCGCCGAACTTGCGGGCGGAGTCCGCGCCGTCGATCAGGGTCCAGTCGATCAACAACTTCTGCGAGCTGACGCCCGACCATTCGACGAAGGCCACCGCGATACGCTTGTTGCGGCCGGCGGTGATCGCTTCAAGCACCCGCTTGTCAGAGACGGCCGCAGCGTAGCCTTCACGCTGCAACTGGAATTTGGGCTGATCGATGCTGCGGGAAACGTCCGCGGAGAACACCAGCAGCAGATCGACTTGTTCGGCGGCGCGGGCAACCGGCGGCGCCAACAACGGTACGGCGCAGAGCGCCGTCAGCATGAGCAGCGAACGAAGGGCACGGAACATAGGCACACCTCCACCACACCAGCCGACATCACATTGCCGAGCCTAGCGGATTTCCAGCGTCGCCGTCAGCCCCGCGGTTAGGAGGCGGCGGCCTGACCGGAGCGGGGCCGCTGTGCATCGGCCTTCCGCATCAAATCCAGGAATGCCTGCGCAATTTCCTGCTCGTAGGGCGCCCATTCTGCGTAGTTGATGAGGGGCACTTCCTGATCCACGATCGGGAGTTGATGCAGCACGGCGCCTGGAATCTTGCTGGCGGCGAGCCGGCCGTTGGCCGAGGCATGGGTCTGGTCGTTGCCGGGAATGACGACGGTCGGAACCTTGATCGCGGCGAGATCCGCGTTGGTCATGCCGAACACCTCGGTCTTGGTGCTCTCGATGAACTGGTCCCGCCAGTTCGACATCACGGCGATATATTTCTTCGGGTCCATCGCCATCAGGCGATCCTTGGTCTGCGGATTGGCGGCGATGCGCTCCTGATATTGTTCGGTGGCACAGACGCCCGCCATGCCGCCGTCCTGGGCGGCCTTGATGAACGCGCCGTAGTACATCTCCGGCAGACGGTTGGCCGCGAATGCCCCGCCGGTGACCCGCATTAAAAGCAGCGCGCGGGTTTCACTGGGAAAGCGATTGTAGTAGCGCATCGCGGTGCGCGCGCCGGCCGATGATCCGCCGATGATGGTGGGCACCGCGCCAAGCTGCTTGAGCAATTCGTGCAGGTCGTCGAGCCAGAGGATTTCCTCGGCGACATCGCCCTCGATAAGGACGTCGGATGCTCCGGTGTTGCGGCGGTCGTGCAGCACAACGCGGTAGCCGCCGTTGGCAAGCATCTGTGCCAGCGGCACGAACTCGTCGTGTCCGCGCCGACCGCCGGTGATCAGCGCCGCCCAGGGACCGCGATCCCCGATGACCTGATAGTTGATCTTGATTCCGCGGACTTGTGCGAACGGCATGGCGCTTCCCCGTGGTTTCTGGCGCGGCAGGCAAACCTCCGCGCGGTGGATGGAGCATCATAGCCCGATGCGCCAGCCTTTCCAGGTGGGTCTGTGCCTGAAGCGCGAGCGGCTATTCCGCGGCGAGCCGGCTGCCGGGGAACGCGACTTCGACCAGGGTGCCGGCATCGACCGCGCTGCTGATGCGGAAGCTCGCTCGATTGGCTTCGGCCAGCGCCTTGGTCAGCGGCAGGCCGAGACCGGTTCCGCCCGAGCCCCAGCGTGCCGAGGTGGCGAGCTGGCGGAACGGTTCGAGAGCCACGGCCAAGTCCTGCTCGCTCATGCCAATCCCGGTGTCGCGGACGCGCAGCACCACTTCGCCCTCATCGCCGCGCGCGGTCGAGACGATAACTTGTCCGCCCGCGCCGGTGAACTTGATCGAGTTGGACAAAAGGTTGAGCAGGATCTGGCGCACCGAACGGGCGTCGGCGGTGACCGACGGCAGTGTCGATCCGAGCGACGTGCGAATGATGATGCGCTCGCGGTTGGCCTGCGGCTGCATCAGCGCGACGCTTTGCTGGGTCAGTTCATTGAGATCGACGTCGGCGAATTTGAGTTCGAGCTTGCCGGCCTCGATCTTGGACAGATCGAGCAGGTCGTTGAGCAGCGAGACCAGATGACCGCCCGACGTGTGGATGTCCTTGAGATACTGGCGATAGCGCTCGTTGCCGACCGGTCCGAAGCGCTCCTGCATCATGACTTCGGAAAACCCGATGATGGCGTTGAGCGGCGTGCGAATCTCGTGGCTGATCTTGGCAAGGAAGTCGGATTTCGCAGCCGATGCGGCTTCCGCCTGGCGCCGGGCGTTGAGAAGGTCGCCCTCGGTTTTCTTCCAGAACGTCATGTCGCGGAAGATGGCGCACAGCTTGTCGCCATCGTCGTTGACGCGCGACAACGTCATGAACAGCGGGACTGCTCCGCCGTCGCGGCGGCGGCCGATCACATCGCGGCCGGCGCGCGCGCCCGATTGGCTGCCGGCGCTGTCGAGAGATTGCAGCACCTCGCGCTGGCTCTCCGGCGCGAACAGGCTGGTGAACGGCAGGCCGGTCACCTCGCGGCTTTCGTAACCGAACAGTTTGGCCGCGCCGCCGTTGATTGATTGCACATTTTGGTCGGCATCGAGAACCACGACGCCATCGGCCGACGCGTCGAGGATGTCGCGGACTTCATCGACCTCGGCCTTGGCATGACGCAGCGCCGTCTCGCAGGTCTTCTGCCGTTCGTCGCCGCCGGCCCCGCCGACTCCGGTCAGCATCAGCACCAGGGCGGATTCGCCATCCCATGGCGAGGTGAACAGCCGTGCTTCGACCGGCACCTGATCGCCCTGGTTCGTGGCGATGGTGAGAGTTTGCGCCCCGTTATTCGAGCCGATTTCGCTGCCGCTCGGCTCGACGAACAGCGCGTCGAGGCCACCGGCCTCTTCCAGCGCGTGCAGTTGTTCGTAGCCGGTCCAGTCGAGGAAGGAGCGGTTGGCATAGATCAGGCGGTCTAGCCGATAGACCAGCACGCCGATCGGCAAGCGGTCGAGGATGGAACGCTGATCGATCACCGGAGGCTTGGGGGCGGCCGGGCGCTCGGGCTTCGGCTCTGCGGATTTGGCAGCCGGCGCTTGCGGCTTCGCTGGGGTCAGGTCACGCGGCGCGGTTGGCACAGCCATATCGTCGGACTGGTCCGGCTTATCCTTATCGCGGCCGCGCAGACGCGCGGAGAGGCGGTTCGCCAGTTCGCTGAATGCGCTGCGTTCCACCGGAGTGAGGGTCGGTACGTCGTCCGCTGGCGCGGAAGGAAACTGGACGACGTTCACCGGCGGCACTGGCGTCAGCGCCGGACGGTTTTCGCGGAAAACCGGCGGCTCGACGCGCGGGGCAGGTGATGGCGTTGTGGGTTGAATCGGTGCCGGTTCCACGACGCGCGCAGCTTCGCGGCAGACGCCGAAGCCACGGTAGCCGCGGAAGGTACGGTCGCGGTCGAACACCGGCAGGCCGGACAGTTCGACGGGCAGCCGGGTGTCGGCGCCATCGATCGGGAAGTGGACAGTAATCCCGCTCCAGGTGTCACGCGAGGCGAGGGCACGGGCGACCTGGGCCTCCGGATCGAGTCCCAGCGTGGATGCGATATCGCTCCAGGGCTGGCCCAGAGCAGCAGCGGTGTGCCGACCGATCCGTGCCTTGAATTCGTCGGAGCCGATGGTGAAACGGCCATCGTCATCCATCTGCCAGACGAAGCGGAGCGGTTGGCGGCGGCCTGACGCCGCAGGCGGTACGAGCCGCGGCTCGGAGCGGTGCGGGGGCATTACCGGCGTTGTATCGATCGGTGCGTCCTTCGGCACCATCGCAATCGGGGCGGGCGCAATCGGGGCTGTGATTTTTTCGACGGCGGGCGGTTCGGCGGGCATGGTCGGCGCCTCCGGTTCGGCGAATGCGACCAGAAGGCCGGTCGATAAATCGGCGCCGATGCGTTCGATCGAAATTCGTCCCGCGCTGTGATCGCCTTCCGCGCGGCCCGCGGCCAGCGCTGTGGCGCCGAGCGCGGCTGCGCCGAACACGGCGAGGCTTTCGGCAACACCCAATTTGGCGCGCGCGCGCGGCGAAGCCGCGAGCAATGAGCCGTCGGGCGCGAACAACGCAAGCGGTTCTTCGGAACCGGCGAGCAGGCGCTGCGCCTTTTCAGTCACTGAAAGCTTGCGGCCGGGAGCTTCGGTGGCGACCACCAGAATTCCAGGCGTGCGGTCGGTGAGCGTGATGCGCGAGCATCCGCACATCAAGGCGCCTCCCAGCCGTCCGCCAAACCCCCGCAGCAATTCGAGCCGCGGCGTCGCGCCATGCGGCAATGTGCCGGCCAGCCGCGCGATCTGCAGCGCAGCCGAGCCTTTGGGATCGATCGTGTGCCCGGTCAGCGCGGTTGACGATGGCGCATTGAAGATGGCCGCGGCCGCGGGATTGCCCCACAGAATCCGCGTCGCGTCCGCGCTCCACAGCCATACCGGGATGTCGCCCAACGCATGGGGCGCCAGACGCGGATCGTTTAGAAAGCCAAGGAGTAATCCTTGCTCACGCATTCACGCCCTACCCCCGCAAGCCGATTTTATCGGTCTGTCGCAATTGATTGAAACGGTCATAATCCCGGCGACCGGGAACGTCCACGCTGACAAGGCTTTCGGCGGCATCCGAATGACCCTAACCTTAACTGCACGGCATCTAGGCTTGCTCCCCGCGAAGGCGTGTCGCATGATTAACGTTCGAATTGCGATAGCAACGAGGTGTTCCCATGGCCGATCAATCGTTCGAAAAACTCGTCCCACCCGAGATGCGCAAACTTGCCGAGCAGAGCGTCGAGCAGGCGAAAAAAGCATTCGACGACATGATGAGCGCAACCCGGCAAGCGGTGTCCACACTGGAAGGTCACGCTTCGGTCGCGCAGGCCAATGTGCTCGAGATCCAGCGTAAGGTGGTGGGCTATTCCGAGCGTAACGTCACCGCGTCCTGGGATTTCGCGAAGAACCTGATGCGCGCCAAGGATGCCCAGGAGGTGATGAAGCTGCACTCCGACTTTATGAAGTCGCAGATGCAGGCTCTCACCGAGCAGGCCACGGAATTGACCCAGCACGCCGCCAAGGCTGCGAAGCCGCCTAAGGGCTAGGTGGTCCGCGACAACTCGGCGGAGCGGTAGGGCCGGCTAACCGGGGCCGAGCTGTGGCTTCATTGCGGCGGCTTTGAGCAATGCAATAAGATTATTGCATTGCAGCATGATATGTATTATGTGGGTTGTAGCGGGTCGCAATGGACCGGCGAGTTTGACGGCGGCCGATGAAAACTCCCTCCGATCGACGACGGAGCGGTGGATCCGGGAAGCCGGGGCCCGCCAGCAAGGCGCAACCCAGCAAAACCCCACCCAGCAAATCCCCACCCAGCAAGCTCCTCAAGAGGACCACAACCATGGCTGACACCAGCGCCACCAAAGTAAAGGCCAAGGCAGTCTCGACCTCCGAGATGCCGAAATTCGAGATTCCCCGCTTCGATCTGCCGAAGTTCGAAGTGCCGAAAATGGAAGTGCCGGCGGCGTTTCGCGAGTTCGCGGAGAAGAGCGTGACGCAGGCGAAGGACAACTGGGAAAAGATGAAAGCGGCCTCCGAGGAGGCATCCGACCTGATCGAGGGCAGCTACGCCACCGCCAGCAAGGGCGCCGCCGATTATGGGCTCAAGTGGATCGATGCGGCCCGCGCCAACACCAACGCCGCGTTCGATTTTGCGGCCCAGCTGATGACCGTGAAGTCGCCTTCGGAAGCGGTGGAGCTTTCGACCACCCATCTCAGCAAGCAGTTCGAGACACTGAGCGCGCAGGCCAAGGAATTGTCGGCACTGGCGCAGAAGGTCACCACCGAGACCGTCGAGCCGATCAAGGAAAGCGTCACCAGCGCCTTCAAAAAGCTCGCTTGATTGACGCCTTTGTTTTCTGAAGCGAAAGCCCGGACGAAAGTCCGGGCTTTTTGCTGGTTTGGCTGCCGGTTATCCTTGTAAGAGGCGCCGCGGCCTGCAAATGGCCACGCTGCTTGCCAAGTCAGACCTTTGCACCTAGTTTTCCGGCGCATCGCGACATTGTGCAGCAGTAGCTCAGTTGGTTAGAGCGCCGGTCTGTGGAACCGGAGGTCGGTGGTTCGAGCCCACCCTGCTGTACCACTGGGACGCCTGAATACACTGTGTTTCCGCCGAACGGCCCGAGGCCAGCATCTCCCTGCCGGTGTCTGGGGAAGCACCAGGGAAGCACCGCGGCGCGTTTCGGGCGGCCGGCGGCCCGCTGAGCGGGCGCCCCGCCGCCCCTACCCGGGGGGCAGGACGCGCTCGCGCTGAGGCCCGGATGTCGCTCCGCCAAAATTTGGATTTTGAAAACATCGGGGCGCCGCTGCTGGTGACGTCTGTAGCTACGCCGCCGTCGGCTGCGAAGCCGTCCCCGCGTCCCCACAGTGCAAAATCGCTTGCAATATTGACCCCCTGACGGGGGATATTCGCGTTCAATTCCGACCCCCTCTGACGTGATGTGTCAGCGTCCTTCCCTTTGGCCTTGGCGGCCGGGAAGGGCTGGCGGGGATGATTGGCGTGGACA
>JAPLPD010000120.1 GCA_026400395.1 Alphaproteobacteria bacterium
CACGTCATCCAGTTCCCGGAACGGCAGCAGACCAGCATCGGAGGTGACGCTGGAACCGTGGGACTCCAGCTTGAGGCGCCGGTCGAAATTGAGCCGAGGAACGTCCGAGTCCGATTCACCCGCTGGGTGCGCCATGATCGCCTCGCTCGATCCAGGATAAGGTGCTGATGCCTATATCTGAATCGGCGTGAGCGTTGCGGAGATCAGGGCGT
The DNA here is from genome assembly GCA_026400395.1 of Alphaproteobacteria bacterium. Lineage (GTDB taxonomy): Bacteria > Pseudomonadota > Alphaproteobacteria > Rhizobiales > Xanthobacteraceae > Z2-YC6860. Next base: position 213 of record JAPLPD010000120.1, read on the forward strand.
CATCCGGGGAATGCGGGTTAATACGAGTCGGCGGAAACGCGACCCCCGCCGGGGCATCCCCTGATCACCGCGACGCGGCGTGCAGGCACCACGTCAGAATACCCTTCTGGGCGTGCAGGCGATTTTCCGCCTCGTCGAACACAACCGACTGCGGCCCGTCCATCACCTCGTCGGCGACCTCCTCGCCGCGATGCGCCGGCAGGCAATGCATGAACAGCGCGTCGGACTTGGCCTTGCCCATCAAGCGCGGGTTGACCTGATAACGCTTGAGCAGGTTGTGGCGGAGCTTGCTCTCCTTGTCGCCCATCGACACCCAGGTGTCGGTGACGACGCAATCGGCGCCCTTGACCGCTTCCTCCGGGTCAGTGCCGACGCGGATCGCCGCGCCCGTCTGCTTGATCCAGTCGAGCAGCCACTTCTTGGGCTTGAGCTCCGGCGGGGTCGCCACCCGCAACTGGAATTCGAAGCGCTCGGCCGCGTGCATCCAGGACACCAGCACGTTGTTGGCGTCGCCGGTCCAGGCCACCGTGCGGCCCTTGATCGAACCGCGGTGCTCTTCGAAGGTCATCACGTCGGCCATCACCTGACAGGGATGCGAGCGCTTGGTCAGCCCACTGATCACCGGAACGCTGGCGTGCGCCGCGAGCTCCTGCACCTGGTCGTGGTCCAGCAAACGAATGACAATTCCATCGACGTAGCGCGACAGCACGCGCGCCGTGTCGGCGATGGTCTCGCCACGGCCAAGCTGCATCTCCGCGCCCGTCAGCGTGATCGACTCGCCGCCGAGTTGGCGGATACCGACGTCGAACGACACCCGCGTGCGGGTGGACGGCTTGTCGAAGATCATGGCGATGGTCTTGCCGGCCAAGGGCTTGTTCGCGCCGACGCGGCCAGCGGTCTTCATGGCGCGGCTCGCCGCGATGATGCCGCGGAGCTCGCTGGCCGGAACATCGATCAGGTCGAGGAAATGTCGGACGCCGCGCGTGCTCACCCGGCGGCTCCCTGCTTAGGCGCCGTCTTTGCCGCCCGCTCGATGGCGACGCAAGCGCGGTCCACCCGCGCAATCGCCTCGCCGACCTCGGCCTCGGACACAATCAGCGGCGGCACCAGACGCACGACATTGTCGCCAGCGCCGACCGTGAGCAATTTCTCCGCCCGGCACGCATCGCCTAGTTCGCCGTTCGGAACCACGCTCTTCAAGCCGATCAGCAGCCCTTCACCGCGCACCTCGCCGATCACGGTTGGGTGGCGGTCCTGGATTTCGGCGAGCCGCTGCCGGAACAGCAGCGCCATCTGGCGCACATGTTCGAGAAAGCCCGGCTTGCTCACCACATCGATCACGGCATTGCCCGCAGCTACCGCCAACGGATTACCGCCGAAGGTCGAACCGTGGGTGCCGGGCGTCATGCCCTTGGCGGCTTCCGCGGTCGCCAGCACGGCCCCGATCGGGAAGCCCGCGCCAAGCCCCTTGGCGAGTCCCATCACATCGGGCGTCACGCCAAGCTTCTGGTAGCCGAACATTTCGCCGAGGCGGCCGATGCCGGTCTGCACCTCGTCAAACGCCAACAGTATTCCGCGCTCGTCGCAGATCTGACGCAGCGCCTTGACGAACGACGGCTCAGCCGGACGCACCCCGCCCTCGCCCTGCACCGGCTCGATGAGGATGCCGGCGGTCTCGGGCTTGATCGCGCGCTTGAGCGCCTCGATATCGCCCATAGGCACCTGATTAAAGCCATCCATCGGCGGCCCGAAGCCGTCGAGATGCTTCTTGTTCTTGGCGGCGGCCAGGGTGGCCAGGGTCCGGCCGTGGAAGCAGCCCTCGAAGGTAATGATGCGGTAGCGCTCGGGATGGCCGTCGGCGGACTGGTATTTGCGCACCACCTTGATGACGCCTTCCATCGCCTCGGCGCCGGAATTGGCGAAAAACACCAAGTCGGCGAAGCTCAAGGCGCACAATCGGTCGGCCAGCCGCTCGCCTTCGGGGATGCGATAGAGGTTGGAGACGTGGATGACCTTCTTGGCCTGCTCGGTGATGGCCTCGACCAGATGGGGATGGGAGTGGCCGAGCGCGTTGACCGCCACGCCGGAGCCGAAATCCGCCGTTGGTCGCGGTCAGCCAAACGCCCTCGCCCCGCTCGAAGGCGAGATCGACCCGCGCGTAGGCTGGCAACATATGCGATGGCACGACCGCTCGCTCCAATTGCAAAAATGGGCCGAAATGAATCGTGCCGCCTCTCAGGGCGGCACGTAGAGACTATCTTATTTCCGCGCCGCAGAGTGTCAACACGACGGTATCCGGCTGATGGATACCGTCCGGCCATGACTCAAAAACGACTCTGCGCACACCTTTCTGAGCATTGACGAGTTGAAGTAACAGGAAACTGGGGAAGTGAGTCGCGCCGACTCTTGCGCCCGAGTCTGGCCATATTGTAGCTTCACCCCAGTTTGGTACGACATGTCGTAGTGAACAGTTCCCGTGTTTGAACGCGTGAGAGAGCCCAGTTCGGCCTGTCGCCGCACTGCGAGAACGGATTCTGCCAGCGGCACTGGCAATTCCGATAGGGGAAGCGACTCATGTCTTGGATCGACGAACGGGTCGAACTGCTCAAGAAACTCTGGGCCGACGGGCTTTCCGCCAGCCAGATCGCTGGCGAGTTGGGCGGTATCACGCGCAACGCGGTGATCGGCAAGGTGCATCGGCTGGGACTGTCCGGCCGCGCCAAATCGCCATCATCCTCGGTGCCGCGGGTGCGCAAGCCGCGCTCCCACATGATGCGGGTGCAGCGGCCGATGTCACGCGGCAACACCGCGCTCGCGCTGGCCTACGAGATGGATCAGGAGCCCGAGCCGGAGCTGATCGAGAACATCATCCCGATCGGACAGCGCCGCACGCTGCTCGAGCTCAACGAAGACACCTGCCGCTGGCCGATCGGCGATCCGGCAACCTCGGAATTCTTCTTCTGCGGCGGCAAGCCGCTGTCGAGCCTGCCCTACTGCACCTTCCACTCGCGGGTCGCTTATCAGCCGGCCAACGAGCGGCGCAACCGCAAGCCGCCGTTCCGGCAGGGCTAGGTTTTTCCCGACTTCTCTGCACCTGACATGCCCCGGAGCAATCCGGGGCATTTTTTGTGAATCAAAAGCCGCGCTTTACGCGGCCGAACGGCCGAAGCGGTCGTCGAGGGCGTAACCGGCGCCACGCACGGTGCGGATCGGATCGGCCTCACGGCCGCGGTTGAGCGCCTTACGCAACCGGCCGACGTGAACATCGACGGTTCGTTCGTCGATGTAGACTTCGGAACCCCAGACGCCATCAAGCAACTGCTCGCGCGAGAACACCCTGCCCGGCCGCTCCATCAGGAACTCCAGCAGCCGGTATTCTGTCGGCCCCAGCTCGATCTCGCGGCCGCCGCGCGAAACGCGTTTCTTTTCGCGGTCGAGTTCGATGTCGCCATGGGCGAGCACGTCGGCCATGCGTTCCGGGCTCGCCCGGCGAAGCAAGGCCCGCACGCGAGCAATCAATTCAGGCACGGAGAACGGCTTGACCATGTAGTCGTCGGCGCCGGTCGCCAGCCCTCGGATACGCTCGCTTTCCTCGCCGCGCGCGGTGAGCATGATGATCGGCAGCGTCTTGGTTTCCGGCCGGCTCCGCAGCCTCCGGCACAACTCGATGCCGGACAGACCAGGCAGCATCCAGTCGAGGACGACAAGATCGGGCGCGGCCTCGCGAAGGCGCGTATCGGCGTCATCGCCGCGGGCGACCGTATCGACGTTATAGCCTTCGGATTCGAGGTTGTACCGCAACAGAAGCGCGAGCGGCTCCTCGTCCTCGACGATCAGGATGCGTGCGCTCATTCATCCAGCTCCGCTACGGCGCCAAAGCCTTGGCAAACGCCGTGGTGTCGCCCTTCGGCCGGGGATCGACCATCGGCCGGCCTTCGACCATGTAGTGAACGGTTTCGGCGATGTTGGTGGCGTGGTCTCCCATCCGCTCGATGTTCTTGGCGCAGAACATCAGATGGATGCAGAACGTGATGTTGCGGGGATCTTCCATCATGTAAGTCAGCAACTCGCGGAACAGCGAGGTGCACATGGCGTCGATTTCCTCGTCGCCCTTCCAGACCGCCAGCGCGCTTTCAAGGTCGCGCCCGGCGTAGGCGTCGAGCACCAGCTTGAGCTGGCCGAGCACCAGGGAAGACATATGCTCGACCCCGCGCAACAGCTTGGTGGGGTAAAAATCGCCATCGAGCGCACCGACGCGCTTGCCGATATTCTTGGCGAGATCGCCGATCCGCTCCAGATCGTTCGCCACGCGAAGCGCCGCGACAATCTCGCGCAGATCCACCGCCATCGGCTGGCGGCGCGCGATCGTGAGTACGGCCTTTTCCTCGATCTCCTGCTGCAACGCATCGATGGTTGGATCCGCCGCCACCACGCGCATCGCAAGGGTGGCGTCCCGGCGCGTCAGCGCCTGGATGGAATCCGAAATTTCGCGCTCGGCGAGGCCGCCCATTTCCGCGACCTTGCGGGTGAGCTCCTGCAAATCCTCGTCAAACGCCTTGGCGGTGTGTTCGTTCATCATGTCGCTGCGATCTCCGCCGTCAGCCGAAGCGGCCGGTGATGTAATCCTGGGTGCGCCGGTCGTGTGGCGCGGTGAACATCTTGCTGGTGGTGTCGAACTCGATCAGTTCGCCGAGATACATGAAGGCGGTAAAGTCCGACACGCGCGCCGCCTGCTGCATGTTGTGCGTGACGATCACGATCGTGTACTCAGCCTTCAACTCGTCGATCAGTTCCTCGATTTTCGCCGTTGAGATCGGGTCGAGCGCCGAGCAGGGTTCGTCGAACAAAATGACCTCCGGCCGCACCGCGACCGTGCGGGCGATGCAAAGCCGCTGCTGCTGGCCGCCGGACAAACTGAGGCCGTTGGCGTCGAGCTTGTTCTTGACCTCTTCCCAGAGCGCCGCGCGCTTGAGCGCCGTTTCCACCCGCGCGTCGAGTTCGCTCTTGGGCAGCTTTTCATAGAGCCGGATGCCGAACGCGATGTTCTCGTAAATCGACATCGGGAACGGGGTCGGCTTCTGGAACACCATGCCGATGCGGGCGCGAAGCAGGTTGAGATCCTGCTTGGGCGACAGGATGTTTTCCTTGTCGAGCTTCACGTCGCCTTCGGCGCGCTGGTTCGGATAGAGATCGTACATCCGGTTCAGGATTCGCAGCAGCGTGGACTTGCCGCAACCGGAGGGCCCGATGAAGGCCGTGACCTTGCTGGCATAGAGCGGCAGGCTGATGTCCTTCAACGCCTTGTGCTCGCCGTAGTAGAAGTTGAGGCCCTTGATCGAAATCCGCACGTCCAGTCCGGCGGTATCGACCGGCGCGTGGGTGACCTTCGGCGTCGTGACCGTGGGTGTCGCTGCAACGTTCATGACTGTTTTCCGGATGAAGACAGTGCACGCGCCGTTACACTCAACGCGAGAACTGCCATGGTGATGATCAATGCGCCAGTCCACGCCAGAGCCTGCCAATCTTTGTACGGGCTCAGCGCAAACTGGAAGATAACGACCGGAAGACTAGCGACCGGAGCGTTCATGTCGCTGCTCCAGAACTGGTTGTTGAGCGACGTGAACAGCAGCGGCGCGGTTTCGCCGGTGATACGGGCAATCGCGAGGAGGATGCCGGTGATCATGCCGGCCTTGGCGTTGCGGTAGGCGATGCGGATGATCATCAGCGAGCGTGGCAGTCCGATGGACGCCGCGGCTTCGCGGAGCGTATCGGGGACCAGCGTCAGCATGTCTTCCGTCGTCCGCACCACCACGGGGATCACGATCACCGAGAGCGCCACCGCGCCGGCCCATCCGGAAAAGTGCCCCATCGGATAGACCATGACCTCGTAGATAAAGAGGCCGATAACGATCGACGGCGCACTCAACAGGATGTCGTTGATGAAACGCACGACCGATGTCAGCTTCTCGTGGCGGCCATATTCCGCCATGTAGGTTCCGGCCAGAATGCCGATTGGCGTGCCGAACATCACGGCAAGGATCGTCAGAACCAGGCTGCCCATGATCGGGTTGAGCAATCCGCCCGCAGCGCCCGGCGGCGGCGTCATTTCGGTAAAGACCCGAAGTGACAGGCCGCTGAAGCCCTCGAACAGCAGGGTGCCTAAAATCAGCACCAGCCAGCCCAGGCCGAACAGCGTGGCCGCGAGCGAAAGCCCCATCGTTATGTGGTTCATACGGCGGCGGGACGCATAGATTTTGTTGACGGTCGCGCTCATGGGTTCACCCGATCCGCCGTGCGATCCGCAACAGCATGTAACGGGCTGCGGCGAGCACGATGAAGGTGATGACGAACAGGATCAGTCCAAGCAAAATCAGCGAGGACGTATACATGTCGCCGACGGCTTCGGTGAACTCGTTGGCGATGGTCGCGGATATGGTCGTGCCAGGCGCGATGAGCGACGCGGACACCTTGTGCGCGTTGCCGATGACGAAGGTCACCGCCATGGTTTCGCCGAGCGCGCGGCCAAGTCCGAGCATAACGCCACCGATCACGCCGATCCGCGTGTATGGCAGCACCACATTGCGAACCACCTCCCAGGTGGTGCAGCTCAACCCATAGGCTGCTTCCTTGAGCACCGGCGGCACGGCGGAAAACACGTCACGCGAGATCGAGGTCACGAACGGCAGCACCATGATGGCGAGGATCAGCCCCGCGGTCAGCATGCCGATGCCGTAGGGCGGGCCGGCGAACAACGACGACATCACCGGGACGTTGCCGAACAGGCCGATCAGGAACGGTTGCAGCGTGTCCTGCAGGAACGGCGCGAACACGAACAGGCCCCAGATGCCGTAGATGATGCTGGGAATGCCGGCCAGCAATTCGATGGCGATGCCGATCGGACGCCGCAGCCATTGCGGGCACAACTCGGTGAGAAACATCGCGATCATCAAGCCGACAGGGACGGCGATAAACATCGCGATGATCGATGTCACCAGCGTGCCGTAGATCGGCGCCAGCGCGCCAAAATTCTCGGTCACCGGGTTCCAGCGCTCGCTGACCAAAAATCCAAGCCCGAAGTTGGTCAAAGCCAGCCACGAACCCGCGACAAGCGAAACGATGATGCCGCTCAGAAGGATGAGCACGAAGTAGGCCGCGGCACGGGTCAACTGGCGGAAAGCCGAGTCGCTCAACTTGAGGCGCGCGAGCGCCTTTGAGCGCGATGAGGCTTCGCTGGCTTGGAGCGCCCCACTCTGCAACGCTAGATCAGCCACACTCTGCTCCCCTTTGGCGGACTGCATTCGTGGTTCCCCTGCCGATGACATCAAGGAGCCACTCAACCCGCGTCCCCATCGCCAGGCAAGTCACGGAATGACATCCGCGGCTGCTGGCATCGAGGATAAGGCGCCCGAAGACGCCTTCTCCGATGCACTTGTTTAGTTCGACAGCGCGATCAGCGGCTTGCCGTCCTTGTCCTTCATCTGCGACGACCAGGACTTCTTGATCGCAGCGACGACCTTGTCCGGCATCGGGACGTAGTCGAGGTCCTGTGCCATCTTGTCGCCCTTGCCGTAGGCCCAATCGAAGAACTTAAGGGCTTCACGGGCGGCGACCGCATCTTGCGGCACCTTGTGCATCAGGATGAAGGTTGCGCCGGCGAGCGGCCAGGACGCCGCACCCGGCTCGTCGGTGAGGACGACGCCGAAGCCGGGCGTGCCATCCCAATCGGCGTTGGCAGCGGCCGCCATGAACGACTCAGCAGTCGGAGACACGGTCTTGCCGTCCTTGTTGACCAGCTTGGTGTTGGCCAGCTTGTTCTGCTTGGCATAAGCGTACTCGACGTAGCCGATCGAGCCCTTGGTCTGGCCGACGTTGTTGGCGACGCCTTCGTTGCCCTTCGCGCCGATACCGACCGGCCACTCGACCGCGGTGTTGGCGCCGACCTTGCCTTTCCATTCCGCGTTCACCTTCGACAGATAGTCGGTGAACAGGAAGGTGGTGCCCGAGCCATCCGAACGATGCACGACCACGATGGCCTGCTGCGGCAGCTTGACGCTGGCGTTCAGCTTCTTGATCGCCGGATCGTCCCAGGTCTTGATCTTGCCGAGGAAGATGTCGCCGAGCACCGCGCCGTCGAGCACGACCTCGTCGGCCTTGACGCCCTCGACGTTGATGACCGGAACGACGCCGCCCATCACGGTCGGGAACTGCACCAGTCCGTCCTTCTCAAGCTGCTCGGCCTTGAGCGGCATGTCGGAGGCGCCGAACGTCACGGTCTTCGCGGTGATCTGCTTGATGCCGCCGCCAGAGCCGATCGACTGGTAGTTGAGGCCGTTGTTGGTTTCCTTTTTGTACGCATCCGCCCACTTGGCGTAGATCGGATACGGGAACGTGGCGCCCGCGCCAGAGATATCGATGGCCACCGCGGGATAAATGATGGCGGCAGCGGCGATAACGCCGCCCGCGATAAGCGTCTTGACGTGTTTCATCCGTTCTCTCCTGTCATACGATTGCCAAAGGCTCTTCCATCGCAGGTCCACGACCCGCGGCAGGCGCCTCTGGTCGGCTCGGTTCGGTGTAGGTGACGCCGTTTAGTGAGGGAGCGGCCGGTTGTTTCTGAGTGACCCGTACCGACGATCAAGCGATGTCTAAACGTCCCATGTCATCGTTGTATGATGGTTGGGTGACATCTGCGTGACATAGCAAGTATATGAAATATATAGATATTCTACCGCAGCGGGATTTTATTGCCGCGCATTGGCAGCCTGACGGTAAATGTCGCCCCCTCGCCTTCCTTGCTCTCGATCGTAAGCCGGCCGTGGTGACGGTTCAGGATGTGTTTGACCAGCGCGAGCCCCAGACCGGTTCCGCCCTGGGCGCGGCTTTCCCCGACGTCGGCGCGGTAGAAGCGCTCGGTCAGTCGCGGCAGATGCTCAGCGGCGATGCCCGGCCCATAGTCGCGCACGGAAACCAGCGCCTCACCGCTGGCCTCGAGCGGCGCCAGCGCAATATCGACGCGCTTGCCGCTGGCGCCGTATTTCAATCCATTCTCGATCAGGTTCTCAAACAGCCGGATCAGTTCATCGCGATCACCCGGCACCATAAGGGGCTCCGCCGGAGCCGTGATCTCCAGCGTCACCTCGCGGTCACGCGCCAAGGTCTGCAGGCCGTCGGCGACCTGGCGAACGATCGGGATCAGATCGACCGGCGTGTCGGGCCGCTGATGGGCGCGCAACTCGATCCGTGACAACGACAACAGATCGTCGATCAGCCGCGCCATGCGCCACGCCTGCGCCTGCATGATGCCGAGAAAGCGCTCGCGCGCCGCCGGATCTTCGCGCGCCGGCCCCTGCAGCGTCTCGATGAACCCGGTCAAGGCCGCGAGCGGCGTGCGCAATTCGTGGCTGACGTTGGCGACGAAGTCGGCGCGCATCTCCTCGACCTGCCGGATCGGGGTGAGATCGTGCACGGTGATGACCACGACACCGGTCTGGCCGGGCTTGCCGCCGGCCAGCGCAACCGGCGCGACAAACGTCTCGGACCAGCGCGGCGACGGCAGGCGCGCGGAGAATTCGATGCGCTGCGCCCGGCCGGTCAGGTTCGCGGCGCGGATGGCTTCGACCAGTTCGGGCATGCGCAGCGCGATAGAGGCGGGCTCGCCGCGTCGCAGCGCCGGCGCAATGGCCGAAGCCTGTGCGTTGAAGGCGATGACGCGTCCATCCTGGTCGAGCACCACGACCGGATCGGGCATGCCGGAAATCGCCGCCCCGAGCAAACCGATGTCCGGAGGATCGCCGGGGAGCGCCGGCGGGATCGCAGGAGCAGCCGCACGGTCATCCGGGCGCGTGCCGAGCAGGCGGCCCAACCGCCCGACCCATCCGGCATCCGCGTCGTCGTCATTTGTCCACGACATTGCGCCGCCCGAAGAAATGCATCTTCAACTCGCGGATACCCAGCACAACAAGCGCCACCGTGAATGGCATGATGTAATAGAGCAACCGGAAGATCAGCAGACCCGCCAGCAGTTCCTCCGCGTCGTACTCCCAGAGCGCGATCAGCATGGCGGCGTCGAACACGCCGAGCCCGCCCGGCGAATGGCTGGCGAAGCCGAGCAACGTCGCTGTGATGAAAATAACCGCGATATCGACGAACTGCATGTGCGGTTCGTTCGGCACCAGGACGTACATCGCCATCGCACAGCAGGACAGATCGACGATGCCGATGGCAATCTGCAGCAGCGTCAGCGGACCGTTCGGCAGTTGCACCTGCCAATTTTGCCGCCCGATGATGCGGGGCGTCCGCCACACCCAGGCGATATAGCCCGCCAGCACCATCAGCGCGGCGATGCCAAGCGCCCGATTGAGCCAGAGCGGGAGCTGGTCGATGTGGGAGGCCGCCTGCGGATGGTAGGCAAAGCCGAAACCGAGCACCGTGAGGTTGCCGAGCCAGAAGGTGAGACCGGCAATGAAGCATATATTGGCGACTTCGATGGCGTCGATGCCCCAGGCCGAATAGATGCGGTAGCGCACCGCCCCCCCGGTAAACACGCTGGCGCCGACATTGTGGCCGATCGAGTAGGACGTGAAGCCGGCCAGCGCGGCGACACGGTAGGGCACGTCCTTGCGGCCGATCGCGCGCAGGGCGAACAGGTCGTAGAATGTGAGGGTGAAGTAGGCCAGCAGGACGAACATTGCCGAGATGACGACGTCTCGGTATTCGACCGTCGCCATCGCCGTCAGCACTTTGCTGATGTTGATGTTGTGCAGCTTGCGGTAAAGCACCACCGCCGCGATCGCGATGATGACGACGCTCAAAATGATGCCGAGCCGATGCAGGCCGATCTTTTGATCGAAGAACCGCACAACCGCACGCAGCCAGCTCATCGAATGCCCCAGATCGGTCCGCAAACCGTCATTCGCTGGCTAGTACCAGAACTCCCGCGCCGACGCGAGCGTTCCGGCGGCCCTGTCCCTACGTTACTGTCGCAGGCAAAAAAGGTAGTGTTCTCGGCCAAAGGGGGGAGCTTTCCATGCAGCCGCTGACGATTGCGCTCGGGAATTACGGATTGACCAAGCCCATGAAACGGGCAGCGGTCGATTTCGGGCGGCTGAACCTGAATTTCGTCGAGGTTGAGCAGATCGTCCCGATGATGCGCCGCATGTGCCGCAAGCTCGAATTCGACATCTGCGAGATGGCGTTCACGACCTACGTCTGCGCCCGCGCGGCCGGTCTGCCCTTCACCGCGATTCCGCTGTTCGTGACTCGCAATTTTCATCACTCGGCCATCTTCTACAACGACAAGTCCGGCATCCGCACGCCCAAGGACCTGGAAGGCCGCAAGGTCGGCGTCAACCGCGGCTATACGGTGACCACCGGACTGTGGGCGCGCGGCGTACTGCAGACCCAATATGGTGTCGATCTCGACAAGATCACCTGGGTGCCGACCGACGACGAACACGTGCTGGGATTCGAATATCCGCCCAACGTGGACACCAGCCAACGCGGCCGGCCAATGAAGGAGCTTCTGCTGTCCGGCGAGGTCGATGCGGCGCTGGGGGAAGTGGGCGTCGAAGCGCCGGAGATCAAACCGCTCATCCCCGACGCCCGTAACGCCGCGTTCGACTGGTTCCGCGAGACCGGCATCTATCCGATCAATCACGGCGTCGTCGTGAAGGACTCCCTGTTGAAAGAGCATCCCTGGATTCCCGAGGAGCTGATGCGCGTGTTTGAGGCATCGAAGGCGGAATACATGAAGAACATGAAGGGCAACGAGATCGCGTCGTGGGACAAGGCGGCAACCGTCAACGCGGCGGTGGTCGGCGACCCCTACCCGTTCGGCATCGAGAAGAACCGCAAGGCGCTCGAAGCGATCACGCAGTTCGCCTTCGCCCAGCACATGATCCCGCGAAGGTATTCGGTCGAAGAGTTGTTCACCCCGCCGGATTAGCCCGCTGCGCCGGACGAAGCATCCCGGCCCGCGACCCGGCCATCCCCGTCACGCACCCAACATACCCTGACGCATTCCCGGCGCTCTGCTATGGTTTCCACAACGCGCCCGCATCGCAAACGCGGGCGGAATATCGGGGAGAGCGCAATGGACGGCTCAGAACATGACATCGCACGGCGGACGGTCCTCATGAGTGCAGGCATCGGCATCGGCGCGGGCCTCGTGTCCGGCATCGCTTCGGCACATGCTGAAGGCGCGGAGGCCGCGATCTGGAGCCAGGAGTATTGGGCGCAGAAAGGCGGCACCAAGCTCAACCTGTGGCGCAAGCGCGTCGGCGCGCCGAAGCCGGGCGAGAAGCCGCTGCCGATCCTGTTCCTGGTGCACGGCTCGTCGAACTCGACGCGCTCGTCCTACGACCTCAGCGTGCCGGGCAAGGGCGAATACTCGCTGATGAACGTCATGGCGCGCGAGGGCTACGACGTCTGGACCATGGATCACGACGGATACGGCTACTCGGGCTCGTCGGGCAACAACTCGGACATCGCCAGCGGCGTCGAAGACCTCAAGGCGGCGATGCCGGTGATCACCAAGGAAACCGGCCAGCAGAAGATGCACATGTACGGCACGTCGTCGGGCGGCATCCGAGCGGCGGCGTTCGCGCAAGCGCAGCCTGCCAGCGTCGACAAGCTCATCCTGTCAGCCTTCACCTACAAGGGCGAAGGCGCGGCGGAGATCGCCCGCCGGCGGGCGCGCGCCGATGAACTGCGCGCCAACACGCGGCGGAAGCGCGACGCTTCGATGATCCGCTCAATTTTCACTCGCGACGGCCATCCCGGCACGACCGATCCGGCGGTGCCCGAAGCAATCATCGAAATGGAGATGAAGTTCGGCGACACCATTCCGACCGGCACCTATCTCGACATGGCGGTGAACCTGCCGATCGTCGATCCGAAGAAGGTGCTCTCGCCGGTTCTGATGATCCGCGGCATCTGGGACGGCAACTCGACCGACGCGGACCTGCTGGACTTCTACACCCAGCTCCCGAACGGCGACCGCCAGTTCATCATCCTGCCGAACACCGCGCACAGCCCGGGCTACGGCAAGAACCGGCATCTGCTGTGGTACGCGATCAAGAACTTCCTCGCCGCGCCTGCCCCGGTCGCCTCGTAGGCGCACACTGGATCGCCGCCCGCGACAACTCGCCGGCTATTGTTTCAGAAAGAACTCCCGGAGTTCCTTGTAGGTTTCCTCCGGAGCCTCTTCGGACAGATAATGTCCGCAAGGCAAAGCCTTGGCCCCGCGAATATCGGCGGCGTAGCGGCTCCACACCTCGGCCGGTTTGTGATTGCGGCCGACGCCCCCGGTCGCGCCCCACAGCAGGAGTACCGGCATTGCGATCTTGTGGCCGGCGGCGAAGTCCTTGGTATCCATTTCGAGATCGACGCCGAAGGTGGCGCGGTAGTCCTCGCAGATGGCGTGGATGGTCTCGGGGTTGCGGAAGCAGCGCATGTACTCTGCAAGCGCCTCCTTGCCGAAGAATTCGAGGCCCTGCGGGGTCTTGGCGAGCTTTCTCTGAATGAACCAGTCCGGATCGGCGCCCATCATCTTCTCGGGCAGCGGCTCGGGCTGAATATTAAAGAACCAGTGCCAGGAGAACCGTCCCCAATCCCGCGTCAGATTATTGAGCAGGTGATGCTGCGGGATGATATCTAGGATGGCGGCGCGTTCGACCTTGGCCGGATGATCGAGGCACATGCGGTGCAGCACGCGCGCACCGCGGTCGTGGCCCGCCGCCATGAAGCTCTTGAAGCCGAGATGCGCCATCACCTCGACGTTATCGAGCGCCATGTTGCGGAACGAATAGTTTTCGTGCTTGTCGCCGCCGTCCGGCTTCGAGGAGTCGCCGTAACCGCGGAGGTCCGTGGCGACCACGGTGAACTCGCGCGCCAGACGGGGCGCGAACTTGTGCCACGACAGGTGGGTGAACGGATTGCCGTGCATCAGCAGCAGCGGGGGTCCATTGCCGCCGACCACGGTGACGATATTGGCCCCGCTGGTCTTGATCTCGGTGCGCTTGAAGCCTTCCATCATGATGAAACATTTCCTGGTGTCACTGACTGCCCTCGAGGCCGGCGCGGCGCACCACGTCGCTCCAGCGCACGATCTCCTGCTTGACGAACTCCTGAACCTCTTCCGGATTTCCAGTGAGCGCCGGACCGATCCCGCGGCGCTCCAGTTCCTGGATCACCGCTTGATTGCTGAATATGGCATGGACCTCGCGGTTCAGAAGAGACACCACCTCAGGCGGGGTCGCGCCGGGCGCAACCAGCATCTGCCACGAGGCGGATTCGAAGCCCGGCACCGTCTCAGCGACGGTCGGAATGTCAGGCGCCGCCGGACTCCGCCTGGCGGTCGTCACCGCGACACCGCGCACCGAGCCCTGCTGGATCAGCGGCAGGGTCGATGTGGTGTCGCCGAACAGCACCTGGATCTGCCCGGCCAGCAGATCGTTCATCGCCGGGGGCGTCGCCTTGTACGGCACATGCGTCATCTGGATGCCGGCGAGGCTCTGCAGCAGTTCGGTGCTCAGATGGTGCATCGAGCCCGGCCCGCCCGATCCATAGTTGAGGCTGTTCGGCTTTGCTTTCGAGAGCGCGATCAGGTCGGCAACGGTCTTGATCGGAGAATCGGGCCTGACAACCAGAAAAAACGGCGACGATGACAGCAGCGCCACCGGAACCAGGTTCTTGAGCGGCTCGTAAGACATCTTCTTGCTCATCGACACGTTGATGGCCATCGTCGAACTGGTGGCCTGCATCAGCGTGTAGCCGTCGGGCGGCGAGCGAACGGTCTGCATGGCGGCGAGCGTGGTGGCAGCGCCCGGCCGGTTCTCGATGATGAAGGGCTTGCCGAGCTTCTCTTCCAGCTTCTGCGCGACCAGCCGCGCCAGAAGGTCCGAACCGCCGCCGGCGGCGAACGGCACCACGATGGTCACCGCGCGTGACGGATAGATCTCTGCTTGCGCTGGCACGGCGAACGCCGCGATCAAAGTCAGCATTGCACAGCAAAGCGGCGATTTCATCAGCTCTGCTCCGCGCCGATCATCGAACTGAGCATCCGGCGGGCCTGGAGCTGCGCGGCGTCCGCGGTGATATGGATCAAGCCGTCGAGTTCGCCTTCGGCGCGGTTGTGCTGCACCGCTTCGAGAAATTCGACATCCTCCAGAAAGGTGGCCCGCGAGCCTTCATACAGGAGCTTCGACATATCCTGGTCGTCGGTTTTGAAATCGCGGGCAAAGCCGAACATGTAGTGGCTCGAATGCTCGGTTTCCGGCGTGATCAGATGGGTCGACCAGATCGAGATGCCCTGGCTGCGGTCGCCCTGCGGCGCGCCGGTGCCGGCCTTGGCGCAACCGACGTCGAGATAGACGATGCCCGGGGGATGCCAGGTCACGAACTGCCAGCGATCGACGTTCTCGGTAAAATTGCCGGCCTTGGCGAACAACGGCGGCGGCACGAAATCGATCATCCAGCGGCCGACGCGAACGCCGTCGTTCAGCCGTTCGGTCTTGGTCGGAGTCGTTGCCTCGCGCGGATCGCCGGCGATGGTCTTCTTGTGGACGTGCGCGACGTGGGTAAGATCAAGCAGGTTGTCGAGAATGAACTGATAGTTCGTCTTGACGTAGAGCCGGCCCGGCGTTGCCGCCCATTTCGGATCGTACAGCCAAGGCATGTCGGGAATCTTCGAAGCATCGGCCTTGTCGGCGTCGCCCATCCAGATCCAAACGACATTGTTCTTCTCGATGACGGGGTAGCTGCGCACCTTGGCGCCCGCGGGCACCTCGGTTTGACCCGGCACCTCGACACACCGGCCGCTCACGTCGAACTTCAGTCCGTGATAACCGCAGGCGAGATAGGCGCCGGACAGTTCGCCCATCGAAAGCGGCGCTGCGCGATGACAGCAACAGTCCTCAAGGGCGCCGACCTCCCCGCTGACGTTGCGGAACAACACGACCTTCTCGTTGAGGAAGGTCTTGCCGACCGGCTTGTCGGTCAGTTCGTGGGCCCATAGCGCCGAATACCAGCCGTTGCGCAGGAACATTTTAGCCTCCGTTTCCACCCTTAGCTCTATTGTTAGCGCGGCAGCGGATGCTCTTCCAGATAGCGCTGGTACTCCGGCTCGACGTCGATCTGCAGCGTTCCGAGCAGCCGCACCACCGCGTTGTAGAACGCAATCGCCAAGGTCAGGTCTATGACCTGCTCGCGGCCGAGCGCCTTTTCCAGCGCCGCGAAGGTCTCGTCCGACATGGCCAGGCCGTCGGTCATCTCGCGGGCGGCGCGCAGCACCGTCTTCGACAACGCATCGAGCTTGGTCGGCCGGCCCGCGGTCTCATCGTTGATGGCGCGGATCTCGTCGTCGGTGACGCCGGCCTCACGGCCCAGCATGACGTGGTGCGCATACTCGTAGGGCGAGCGAGCGAGATAGCCGACCTGGAGGATCGCCAGTTCGCGAAGCCGCGGATCGAGCTTGCTGCCGTGGCGGATGTACATGGCGAGCCCGGTCATCGCCTTGCCCGCGTTGGGGCTGTTCGCCATCGCGCGGTTCAGCGCGATCGGCCGGTCCAGCATGCTCTGGTGCTCGGGCGGCAGATCGGATTTCTGCAGATAGGGTACGCGCGCCATCGCCTAGTCTCCGTCGGGTTCCTCGCCAGGACGCACGGGGGTCTCGGGCAACAGCCCCCGGCGCTGGCGCACAAGCGTTTCGCGGCCGGTTTCCTCCCAATCGCCCGCGGTGGTGCGGCGAGCGAAGGTTTCCCAAATGTCGGTCCAATCGTCCAATGTGTAGCCGTGCCATGGCGACTGGACATTGAGCGCCGGGAGCCCAAGTTCGTCCCACAAGCCGCGCGCATGCTCCATGTATTCACGCGTCGGCAGCGCGAGCGGCGGCATCGCGCGCTTGCGTGTCGCATCGACCAAAAGGCCGGAGTCGGTCTTGTTGCCGGAATATTGCGCGCCCTGCACGCCACCGCGGTTGGGCATGATGTGCATGTCGTCGATCGGATTGGTGCGGTAGGCGAGCGACCACAGCACCGCGTCCATGCTCGACGGATCGATGTCCTCGCTCACCGCGATGACGATTTTTCCGCAGTTCGATTGCAGCGTGGACGCGCCATTGAGGCCGCGCCACACCTCGGTGCGCGGGGTGCCGGCGGCAAACTGCAGGAAGATCACCGGGCGCAGATTGGTCAGCCGCTCGTGCATGAAAACGCGGCGAATCCCCTTCACGCCGAGGTGCGTCTTCAGATGAGCGAGGAACATCGGCTCGTAGGCGACCTTCTTGATCACGCTCGACTCGCTCGGCGTGACCTGGCTGATGATCTGGGCGAACACCGGCTTCGTCTTGTGGGTGATCGCGGTCACCTCGATCGGCATGTTGAAGGCTTCGAGCGCGACGTAGCCGTTGCTCTCGCCGAACGGCGCCTCCGGCTCCAGCACGTCGCAGTCGATCACGCCCTCGATCACGATTTCTGAATCGGCCGGCACATCGAGATCGATAGTGCGGCAGCGGGTCATGCGGATCGCTTCGCCGGCGGCGCCGCCGGCCACCGCCATCTCATCCACATCGACGGCGAGCTTTTGCGGTCCGGTGAACATCACGATCGGCGCGCAGCCCACCACAATGGCGATCGGCATTTTCTCCTTGCGCTCGCGGTATTTCAGCCAGTGCAGAAAGCCGCCCGCCCCGGTCGCCTCGCGCGCCACCATGCGCACCACGCCGCGGTCCGCAGCCTTCAGCGCGACCCGGTAGGTGCCCATGTTGCGGACGCCGGTTTCGGGATCCTTGGTGACGCAGAGCGTCGCGGTGAGATAGGGCGCGGCGTCGAAGCCCGGCGTCGAAACCGGCACCGGCAGCGCCTTCAGACCCTCGGTCTTGAGCGCGGCGCCGGTGATGACGACCTCCTGGCACGGCGCATTTTGCACCGCGACAGGCGGGATCGGCTGCGCGATCGCCGCCAGCCACGCCTCGCCGATGTCCTCGACCGCCCGGCCCATACCGAGCGCGTAGATCGCCGGCGACGAGGCCAGCGCCCCGACCACCACCGGCATCTCGTACTTGCGGCCCTTGGAATCCGTGACGTTGGTGAAGAGAAACGCCCGCCGTTGATCCTCGGGCATGCCGCCGATGAACTGCCAACGCACCAGCGGGATGAGCTCGGTGTCCTTGTTGATCGGCTTGTCGATCCGCACCAGAAGGCCCGCCGCCTCGAGATCGGCGATGTGCTGCTGGAGGTCGAGCCGGGGGCCGGAGGTTTTGGCGCGTTGGGATTGGGAGGCGGGCTGGTCGAGCATGGCAGTGTTGTCTTTCGGCGGACGGTGTTGACGTTAGCACGCCCCGCTCCCAAGCTGGGCCGAAATGCAGCGGCGGACAAGCCCGCGAACATGAGCGAGGAAACGTGAGCGACCGAAAAGACGATCCGGCTTTCATCTATTTTCCCACCAACTATCGCTGGTCGATGGGGATGCTGCTGTGCCTCTCCGCCGCGCCGTGGGGCGGCGCCGAGATCGACGAGGTCAACCGCGTCGGCCGTGCATTGCGCGACAAGGTCGGCGACGACAACGCCTGGTTCGAGGAATGGGCTCGCATGGGCGAGATCGTCGAAGCGCGCGGACGCGATGCCGCAAAACAGGGCCACGCACTCACCGCGGCCGCCTGCCTGATGCGGGCGGCGCACTACTACCAAACAGGCGAGCGGTTCCTGCAGCATGGGCCGCGTTCGCCCGACGTGTACCGGAAATCGGTGAAGGCGTTCGCTGACGGCGCGGCGATGCAGAAGCACCCGCGCATCGAATCGGTCGAAATTCCCTACGGCGGCAAGACCATGCCGGGCTTGTTTGTGCATCCGGCGCCGGAGGTGGCGGGAAACAAGCCCGCGCCGGCGATCGTGTTTTTCGACGGTTTCGACATCACCAAGGAGATTCAATACTTCAAGGGCGTGCCCGATCTGGTGGCGCGCGGCATCGCTTGCCTGATTATCGATGGGCCGGGCAATGGCGAGAGCGTGCGCTTTCGCGACTTGCCCCTGATCGCGGAGACGGAAAAATACGGCACCGCCGCCTACGAGTATCTGGCGGGGCGCAAGGAGATCGACGCCAAGCGCATCGGCGTGATGGCGATCAGCCTTGGCGGCTATTACGCGCCGCGCGCGGCTTCGCTCGAACCGCGCTACGCCGCGTGCATCGCCTGGGGCGCGCAGTGGGACTATTACGAGACCTGGAAAAAGCGCTTCGATCTGCTGGACTCAGGCACCGTGCCGTCGCTCTCGGTGCCGCCTGAGCATCTGATGTGGGTGTTCGGCGTGAAGACCCGCGCCGAGGCGATGAAGGAGCTGGAAAAATTCCGGCTCGACGGCATCGTGCAAAAAATGAAATGCCCGTTCCTTTTGCTGCACGGCGCGGGCGACGAGCAGATTCCGCTGGCCGTCGCGGAAAAGTGCTTTGCCGCTGTCGGCTCGAAGAATAAGACGTTGAAGGTGTTCACCCGCGAGGAAGGCGGATTCCATCATTGCCAGGTGGACAATGTGACCATCGGGACGAACTACATGTGGGACTGGGCTGCGGATGTGCTGAAGCCTGGAACCTGACGAGGTCAATGAAAGTTGCGGCCCTTCGGCATCACTTGCGCCGTGGTTTGCCCGTCGGTTCGGACCGCCGACAGGTCTTCGACGGCTCGTCCTTCCTTCAGCATCGTCACCAGCGTGTCGCCGGAGCGCGGGTGACGCTGGCGTGAATACACCGGCCGCCTGATCTCGTCGGGCGGCATCGCCGGTTCGATGCGGGCGCCGTGCTCGGACAGGCGGCCAAGGAGCCTCGTTAAATCCTCGAAGTGATCCGCGACCACTTGGATGACACCCTTCTCGTTCTGCAAAACGCCGGTGACGCTGGTCACCCGCGAGCCCATCACGATCGGACGGTATTGCTCGAATTTTCGCGGCCAGACGATGATGTTGGCGATCGCGGTTTCGTCTTCGAGCGTCATGAATATGGCGTTGCCGGTGCCGGGCCGCTGACGCACCAGCACGAGCCCGCAGATGGTGACGCGCCGGCCGGGCTTGAGGGACGGAAGCAATTCGTGGCGTACGATGCCGCGCGCGTCGAGGTCGGCGCGCAGGAACGAAACCGGATGCGCCTTCAGGGACAGACGCAGATGGCGGTAGTCCTCGATTACCTGTTCGCCTGGCGGCATGGAGAGCAGACGGGCATCCGGCTCCAGCGCGGCCATGCTGACGCGCGCGAATAGCGGCAGGTTGTCCTTGTCGCCGGCTTTCTGCAACGCCTTCACCGCCCAGAGCGCATCGCGGCGATTGAGCCCGAGCGAGTTGAAGGCGTCGGCGTGGGCAAGATTTCTGAGGGCTTGAGTTGGCAGGCCGGTGCGAAGCCAGAGGTCGCGGATGGAGTCGAAGCCGCGGCCGCGCGCGACTTCGATTTTCTTCCCCCACTCCTCGGAGAAGCCGCCAATCTGGCAAAAGCCGAGACGGAGGGCATGTTCGGTCAAAATGTCAGCCGCCATCGAGGAATGCCGCGGATGCAACCGTCCTTGCGGTGAATGGTCCTTCTCCAGCGAGCAGTCCCAGTTGGAGCGGTTCACGTCGACCGGCCGCACCTCAACACCGTGGTCTTGCGCATCACGCACCAGTTGCGCCGTCGCATAAAAGCCCATCGGCTGGCTGTTGAGCAAAGCGGCGGCGAACACGTCGGGGTAATGGCATTTGATCCAGGCTGACGAATAGACCAGCAATGCAAAGCTCGCGGCATGGCTTTCGGGAAAGCCGTACTCGCCGAAGCCCTCGATCTGCTTGAAGCAATTCTCCACAAACGCCTTGGGATAGCCGCGATTGCACATGCCTTCGATGAAGCGGACTTTGAAAAGCTTCACCTCGCCCGTGCGCCGAAAGGTCGCCATCGATCGCCGCAGCTTGCTGGCTTCCACGGCCGAAAACTTGGCGGCAACCATGGCGATCTGCATGGCCTGTTCTTGAAACAAAGGAACGCCGAGGGTCCGCCCCAGAACCTTCACCAATTCATCTTTGGGACCGAACTCCGGACCGGGAGAAGGAATGTCGACCGGGTCCAATCCTTCCTTTCGGCGCAGATAAGGATGCACCATATCGCCCTGGATCGGACCGGGCCGCACGATCGCGACCTCGATGACGAGATCGTAGAATTTTTCCGGCTTCAATCGCGGCAGCATCGACATCTGCGCGCGACTCTCGACCTGGAACACACCGATGGAATCGGCGCGGGAGAGCATATTGTAGACTGCGGGCTCGTCTTCCGGGATGCTGGAAAGCGTGTGATGTATGCCGTAGCAATTCCGCAGCAGGTCGAGACCGCGCCGCAAGCACGTCATCATCCCAAGACCCAGCACATCGACCTTGAACATTTCCAAGACATCCAGATCGTTCTTGTCCCATTCGATCACTTTCCGCTTTTCCATCGCGGCGTTCTCGATGGGAACGATTTCATCGAGGTGAGCCTCGGATATGACGAAGCCGCCGACATGCTGGGAAAGATGCCGGGGGAATTCCAGCAGATCGTGG
Organism: Alphaproteobacteria bacterium; assembly: GCA_026400395.1. Classification (GTDB taxonomy): domain Bacteria; phylum Pseudomonadota; class Alphaproteobacteria; order Rhizobiales; family Xanthobacteraceae; genus Z2-YC6860. The sequence continues at coordinate 21,755 of JAPLPD010000120.1, forward strand.
GACAGCGCAAGAGTTTGATTCAAACGAGGGTCGAAAGGATCGAGGCCGGCACGAAGCGCCTGCTCTTTCGTCACGCCCTCCATCGACCAGCCCCATACCGATGACGTGAGAACGTCGAGAACGTCCTTGGACAGGCCGAACACCTTGCCGACGTCACGGATCGCGCTGCGGCTTCGATAGGAGATCACCACCGCGGTCAACGCCGCGTGACGTTCGCGATAATGCTCGTAGATGTACTGGATGACCTGTTCCCGGCGCTCATGCTCGAAGTCAACGTCGATGTCGGGAGGCTCATGGCGCTCAACCGACATGAAGCGTTCAAACAGCAGCCCCGCGCGATCCGGACTGACGGCGGTAATTCCGAGACAATAGCAGACGAGAGAATTGGCCGCCGAGCCTCGCCCCTGGCAGAGAATCCCTTTTGATACCGCGAACCGAACGATGTTGTGGACGGTCAGAAAGTAGGCGGCGCAGCCCAGTTCTTTGATCACCAAAAATTCTTTGGCCAGGGTGTCTTGTACGGACTGCGGAACGCCGTTCGGGTATCGGCGCAGCGCTCCTTCGTTCGTCAGGGCTATGAGCGCATCAAGAGCCGTCTCGTACCCCTTGCGAAGTTCGCTGGGGTAACGATGCGGCTTGAGGTCGTCCAACGAGAACCGGCAACGCTTGAGAAAACGCGTCGTCTGGCCGATCGCCCTGGCCGTTTCGGAAAAGAGCCGCGCCATCTCCTCGGAGGGCTTCAGATGCCGCTCGGCGTTGGCTTCCAGCAGACGCCCCGCGTCCTCGAGAGTTTTGTGTTCCCGGATGCAGGTGACGACATCCTGAAGCGCCCGGCGTTCGGGCGCGTGATAGAGGACGTCGTTGACTGCGATGAGCGGCACCAGCGCCCCATCGGCCACGTCTCTCAGCTTCGCCAGCCGCCGGCGGTCATCGCCGCGATAAAGCAGGCTGGCCGCAAGCCAGACGGAACGGTTTGACCTCACCTTTAAGCGGCGCAGCAAGTTGACCAGCGCGTCGGCATCGATGCGATCGGGCGGCATGACAATGAGGTTGAGTCCTTCGATCGCGTCGAGCAGGTCGGCCCCCCCAGAATGCATTCGCCCTTCTCCGCGCGATCCTTGCCGACCGTCAGCAACCGGGTGAGGCGGCCCCAGGCCGCCCTGTCTTCCGGATAGGCCAGAATGTCGGGGCAGCCATCGCTGAAAACGAGACGCGCGCCCACTGCGATCTTGAAGCCGATGACCTTCGCCATCGCATGGGCCCGCACGACGCCCGCGACGGAGTTACGGTCGGCGATGCCGATGCCGGCCAGACCAAGTTCCTTGGCGCGCAAGACCAGTTCTTCGGCCTTTGAGGCGCCGCGAAGAAAAGAGAAATTGGTTGTGACAGCCAGCTCAGCGTACGCAGACATGATTCACGCTCACGCAAACAATCCGTGCAGATACCAGCGCAGCACCTCGGGCCGTTCGATCTCACGGTCGTAAAGCCCTTCGCGATAAACCCACATCCGAGCGCCCACATCGCTTTCGACGCGGAAATAATCGCGTGTCAGCTTTTTGCCGCGATCATCGCGCCACCATTCCATGGCGATGCGCTCAGGACCCTCGGCCCGCGCGACCTGATGCATGACCTGCCGCCAGGAAAATCGCACCGGCGGGCCGTCCGGCACCTGGGCCACGGCATCGACCGGCTCCGGCCGAACCAGCAGACGCAACGGCCGGACCGTTGAAAGAGTATCCTGCGCAACCGGCGGCAGAGCGGCGGACGCGGGACGAGGCGCATGCGCCGGCACATTCAACACCGCAAACTCCGGAATGTGCGTGTCTTGCGGAACCGGCCGCGTGACGCGGATGAGCCCGAAGCGCGCGCCGAGCCGGTCGATCAGATGCGCCAGCTCTTCGGCATGATCGGGGCCGGCGAGCCCGGTCTGCGCCGGGTCCATCCGTTCGGTGACCAGCGCGGAGAGCCGCACCATGTCGTAGCCGAAGCCCGGATCGCAAACATCACCGAGGACCGCGAGCCGTTCCTTGAACAGTTTTCCGATGCGGGCGGGATCGCGGAGCGGCGATCCGGTGCCGATCTCCAGCCGATGCACCGCGCCATCGGCGCGGAACAGCGCGATCTGAAACAGCCGCCCGCCCTCGCCGCGCCGCTCCAGCACCGGGACGAGCTGATGCCCCAGGTGCTCGACGGTGCCGATCACATCGGCCTCGCGCGCGATCGGCTCGGGAAAGCGCTGCTCCGCCATGGCGGCCGGCACCGGCATGCGCGGCATGATCGGCTCATCGGCCTGCCCCAGCGCCTGATCGAGACGCAGCAGCAATGTCTTGCCGAAGCGCGCTGCGAACGGCGCGCGCGGGCGCTCCGTGAGATCGGCAATGCAGGTGAGGCCCGCGGTTTTCAGGCCGGCGACGGTTTCCGTATCGACGCGCAGCGCCGCGATCGGCAACGACAGGATCGAAGCCCCGGTTTCGCCGCGCGGGACGATTCCGGCTTTGCCATACCGCGCGACCGCCCATGCGGCGCCAACCGTGTCCGCCACCGCGGCGCGGGCGCGCAAGCCCTGCTGAACAAGCCGCGCGACCAGATCGCGGAGCAGTGCCGCTTCGCCGCCGAACAGATGCGCGCAGCCGGTGACGTCGAGGAGCAGGCCGTCCGGCGCATCGAGCCCGACCAGCGGGGTATAGCGATCGCACCAGTCGGCCACCGTTTCGAGAAAACGGAGATCGGCCTCCGGGTCGGCGTCCACCACCGGCAGGCTTGGATACATGGCGCGGGCGTCCGCGATTCCCATGCCGATCTTGAGTCCTATCCGCGCCGCGCCGTCGGTCAGGGCGGCGATGCGCTGTGCCGACTTGACGGACTCGGCGACGACGAAAGTTTCAGCCGGCGCGGACCCACGGCGCTCGATCCGGTCGGTTGAAAGCCGGCGAAGCCACAGCGACAGGTACCGCCTGTTGGAAAGCACGCTCATGATGATCCCACTCGATGATCCAGCGGCCGGACGGACCACGCCGGTTCTTGTGCAGAGAAAGGTCGAAGCGCACGCGGCCCAGACCGCCGTAGACGTCGGGCCGGCTCGGTGCCGCGGCGATCTCCCAGCGGGTCGAAGCCGCGCTTGGCATCACGGTGGCCTTGTGGCGAACCAGCAGGCCGAAGCCGGAGATCTGCGCGCTCACCCCTTCGCGCGCGGCGAGCGCCAAGCGACGCGTTGCCGTGAGGTCGGCCGCCGAGCCGTCGGAGGTCAGTTCAGCGATGACGCAGGCCACTGCGCGGCATCGCAGCGCCTCCTCCATCGCCCAGAGCACATCGACGGGCTTTGCCACGCGCAGGATGAGAAGGCGCTCCAAGGCCATGCCGAACAGGTCAAGGCCAGGCCCGTAGGGCCCGCCGCCCTCGCCCGCCGCATAATCGGTGAGAATCCAAAGAATCTGCTTTCTGTCACCACTCGCGCGCGCGGCAAGCGCGGTAGCAAAGCCGCTGGTTGCAGCCAAATGAACCGGTGCCGAGGGGGCGAACTCATGCAGCGCTCCGCAGGCCAGTCCGCCCCCGAGAACTGCATCAACCGGGGCGGCGATATCGACCAGCCGCTCCACGCCGGCCAGCCGAGGGGCGTGGCTCGGGTCGATCCCCGCCAAGGTCTGGCGGAGTTGGTTCAGCGTTGGCTGGGCCGCGGCGTGGTCCATTGGCATCCCTTATTTGTTCTTGTTTTGTTCTAATCACAACTCCAAGTCAAGCGCGGCAAAAGGATATGAATTCCTCTGTGGGGTGAGTGGCTTAACCAAATGGTCGATTTTCAAACCCAGCCGGTCCGGCGTCCGGAACCAACGTCCGATCCTTGCATTTACAACCATCACAACCCTCTTCGTCACACCAAAAGACCAGCCCCGTGATCATGCTCACTCCCGAGTTCCTGCGTCGCCAAGCCGAGAACTGCCTCCGTATCGCCCGCACTTGTTTCGATCTGGCGAGCGCGGAGCGATTGCGGCTGATGGCGGCAGAACTCAACGCCAAGGCTGCCGAAATGGAACGGCACGGCCAGCAGGACCGGCCGACTCAGCAATTTGCCAGGCGGATCCCTTCCTGAAACGCATCGCCCTCCTCGGCTGACGCGCCCGGAATCACATTGAATTGGCGCCCGGCCTGTTCGATGTTGCGCCGCATGAACACGATCCTAACGCGGCTGTCGGCGGAACTTATCGCGAAATACGAATCCGAGGGCTTCTGGCGGGGCGACACCATCTATGCGCTGGTGCGCTGGCACGCCGAGCACACGCCGCAAGCATTTGCGGTGCGCGACCGGTACCGCCGGCTGACCTACGCGCATTTGCAGGCGGCGGCCGATGCGCTTGCCGCCGATCTCGCCCGCTACGACGTGCGCCCGGGCCAGCGTGTCGGCGTCTGGCTGCCGAGCCGGATCGAAAGCGTGGTCGCACTGCTGGCCTGCTCGAAGAGCGGCGCGATCTGCTCGCCGTCGCTGCACCGCGATCACACCATCGGCGAGGTGGTCGAACTGATGCAGCGCACCCGCTGCATCGCTTTCATCTGGCAGAACGGCTACGGCGCCGACGCCGACAGGCGCGACCTGATCGAGGCGCTCAAGGCGGTGCCGACCTTGCGGCATGTCTATCAACTGAAGCCGCTGGCCGAGACAGACAGAGGGCCGTTCGCCGACCTTGCGCCGGCCAGGAACGACAGCGCCGCAGACAAGACCGACCCCAACCAGATCGTCTATCTGGCGTTCACCTCCGGCACCACCG
>JAPLPD010000154.1:0-13535 GCA_026400395.1 Alphaproteobacteria bacterium
ATGGCCAGATCAGCCCCTCGACCACCGTTCGGGCTGGCCGAACAGCCGGTAATGCGTCGGCACCTCGCGTCGGTCTTGTGGCAAGGCCGTAAAACGCCAATACTCACGCCAGTTCGGGAGTCATCTGGAGAATCCCGGCTAAGTCTACTGGGTCGAAGTCATCTGGTTATTCGAAGCGACCTGGGCCGGCGCATCGAGCGTCATTCGGCCATCCACATGGGCAGACACCACAGTCACCGCCATCAGCATCAACGCAGCCGTAAGGCCGCCGAACATCAAACCGAGAACTCCCAGACCCGAGCGGTCCACCATGACCCGTCCATCCTGTTTTGAATACGACGCGCCAGCCGGGAAAAGGTTCAATCGCGAGTGGCTACAGGCTCAGCCGCAACAAGTCCGCGCCGCCCGCCGCGAAAGAAGTCGGCGGGGACGATGCCCCGCCGCTTTTTTTCTTGTTCCTCCCGCGAGGCGAAACCTCGCGGCCGCACGCAACGCTACCGCTTACAACATCGCATAGGCGCTCGAGACCATGCCGATCGGCCGCCGGTCGATTGCGCTCGACAGAGACACCCGGCCGAAGCTGGTGCTGCGTCCGACGCGTACGATCCGCGCATCGGCCAGCACGTCGAAATTCACCGGGCGCAGGAAGTGCATGGTCTGATCGACCACGCTCATTGGCCGGTGTCCGTTCCAGGCAGCCGCGCAAGCCAGCATCATGGCGCTGTCGGCCGTCGCCATCAGAGCCTGTGGGCACATCACACCGTCGCGGCTGAGCTTGATTGAAAACGGCAGGCGGATCACCACCCCCGGCTGCCAGTCGGCGGGAGCGCCGGGCGGACGGCCGGCCTCGACTGACTCCACCAGGAGGTTCAGATCCAGCATCCAGGACGGCATGAGATCGAACAGCAGAACCGCCGCGGCCTCGATGCCGAATACCTTCTCGACTGCCTTAAGTCGGCGTGCGTCCACTGCCATCATTCGCCTCCCGCCTGCCCCAGGCGCGCGTAAGCGAATACAAAATCGCGCGAATTGCTTGGGATGTTAGGAGTCGCCGCGTTTTATCGCCAGCTTCGGCGCCAAGCTTTCCAGCGCTAAAATTGTGGTCAACCTCCCGACGCGGCATAAAACCTGTGGTAAAGTGGGCCGTGCTGGAAGCAGCATGCGGATTGAGTTTGCGGTGAGGAGGGTGTGTTGAACGTTCGAGCCAAAAGAAACACGCGCGCGCTAGGCGCGTCACTGGCCGTTTTGTTGGCCGTCGCGGCCTGGAGCGCGCCGGTCAGCGCTGCGAGTTGGCTGGAGAAGAACTTCTACCTCAGCGGTCCGCGCTTCGACTCCCAATTGCCGGCCTGCGACGATTCCTCGGCGCTCTCCACGATTCTGCGGCGGTTCTCCACCAAAGAAGGCCGGTTCTGGAATTCGGATTTGCAGATCACGGACTTCGACAAGATCCGCGAAGTCGCCTACCGGCCTTGGGCCGACGGCACCATTCCGCGCAGGTTCTGCAGCGGGCGCGCCCTCACATCCGACGGGCATTGGCGGACTGTGCGCTACTCGATCGTCGAGGATGGCGGCATGATCGGCTGGAGCTGGGGCGTCCAGTGGTGCGTGGTCGGCGTTGACCGCAACTGGGCCTACAACCCCGAGTGCCGGGCCGCAGGGCAGTAGAACTGCTGCGCCATTTACTCGACCTGCCAATGCGATGTTCTCACGCTTGGCCGGCCAGGCGTTAATGTTCGCTTTTATTTCATTTTTTGTTCTTGACTTGTTCCCTGCGACACGGAACTATTCCCAGCATCGTTCCCGTCGAGTGAGGCATTCCATGACCGGCATTGTGTTTCGCACCGTTGCGTTGGCTGTTCTGATGATTGCCGCCGGGCTTGGCGCGCCCCAGGCGCAGGAGCAGCAAAACACGCAGCACAACCAGCAACGCCACCAACCGGGCAAGTTCGATTTCTACGTGCTGGCACTGTCGTGGTCGCCGTCGTTTTGCAAGGACACCGAGGAGCGCGGCCGCGAGAATGAGCAGTGCCGCGGCCGGCCCTACTCCTTCGTCGTTCACGGGCTGTGGCCGCAATACGAGCGCGGCTTTCCCCGCGACTGCCAGGTGCCGGCGCCCCGCCTTAACCGCAACACCATGACCGGGATGCTCGACCTGATGCCGGCGCCCCGGCTTATCTTTCACGAATGGGACCAGCACGGGACATGCTCGGGCCTGCAGGCACAGGCGTACTTCGATCTGGTGCGCAAGGCGCGCGAGACCGTCAAAATCCCCGACAGCTATATCGCGCCCCAGGCAACGCTGATGGTGACGCCGGACGAGGTCGAGGACGCCTTCGTCAAAAGCAATCCCGGCCTGTCGCGTGGCGCCGTCTCGGTCACATGCGGCAGCACGCGGTTGAGCGAGGTCCGCATCTGCCTGAGCAAGGATCTGAAATTCCGCGACTGCGCCGAGATCGACCGCCGCGCCTGCCGGCGCGACAAACTGGTCATGCCGCCGGTGCGTGGCGGCGTCTAGTTGAAGCCCGGCGCAATCGCTTCACCAGCGCGGCGAAGCCTGTCGGCCAGCGCCGGCAGCGCCGGCATCACCCTATCGTCGAACGCGATGAGAGTGCGCTGGGCATTGCTCGCGGTGATGTCGACCGCGCGATGAAAATTGCGGAGCGGACGGTCGAGCGACGCCGGGCGATGGCCGTCGAAACCGGCATCGCCGTAGCCGTAGAGCAGACCTGCGAGGATCAGAACCCGTCCCATCGGTCCCTGTCTAACCGATTGCCAAATCGTTGGCGCGGCGGAACCGATCTAAACCTTAATACCGGGGGGGACCTACGAAAAAACACCATACCGTCTGCGCCAGCCGAAACCCGCTTTCGGTTAATGCCGCGGGCGGCTACCACACAGGGGCGATGAATTACCGCCACGCCTTTCACGCTGGAAATTTCGCCGACGTCATCAAACACGCGATTCTCTGCCGCGTGCTGGTGCATCTGCGCGAGAAGCCAGCGGCGTTCCGCGTCATCGACACGCATGCCGGCACCGGCCGCTACAATCTCGCCGGCGCGGAGGCCGGCCGGACGCAGGAGTGGCAGGGCGGCATCGGCCGTCTCGCAAACGCCGAACTCGCCGCGCCGGTGCGCGCGCTGCTCGCCCCTTATCTCGACGCAGTCGCCGCGCTCAATCCGGGCGGCCGGCTCGCCGCCTACCCAGGTTCGCCACTGCTCGCGCAGGCGCTGATGCGCCGGCAGGACCGGCTGATCGCCTGCGAACTGGAGCCGAGGGCCGCCGCGCTGCTGCGCAACCACTTGGACGGCGACAACCGCTGCAAGGCGATCACCATCGACGGCTGGACCGCGCTTTCCGCCTATGTCCCGCCAACCGAGCGGCGCGGGATGGTGCTGGTCGATCCGCCGTTCGAGCAGCCCGACGAATTCGCCCGTCTCGCGCAAGCGCTCGCTGCGGCGCATCGCAAATGGCCGACCGGTACTTACCTGCTCTGGTATCCGATCAAGGACGACGCCGAGGTCACAACGTTCATCCGAACACTTACCCGCAGCGCCATCGCAAAAATGTTGCGGGTGGAACTGATCCTGCCAAATGCCGGGCCCGACGTGGGTTTGCGCGGCAGCGGATTGATCGCGGTCAATCCGCCGTGGACCCTGCACGACGAGTTGAAGCTCCTGCTTCCGGCGTTGGCTGAACTGTTATCCCGCGGTGCAACGACCTCGGTGACGCAGCGCTGGCTCACCGGCGAATCCGCATGCTGAAGCCATTCAGCGCTTTCCAGCCGACTGGCATTGGGTCTAGCCTACGAGTGCTGGCTTAGACGTTCCGCCTCCAACTGGGGGGTCGGCGGAGTGACTGAGGCCTCTGCGGGCTGACGCCTTCTTCCGATGTGAATGTCCGGCCGAGCCATCGCTCTGTGTGGATCGGTGGCGGAGCTTTTGCGGGGGGGAAGGAGTGGTCTTATGGCCAACAGCGGTACGGTCAAGTTCTTCAATGGCGAACGCGGATACGGATTCATCAAGCCCGACGACGGCGGGCGTGATGTGTTCGTGCATATCACCGCGGTCGAGCAGGCTGGGCTGAAAGCGCTGAATGAGGGACAGCGCATCCAGTTCGAAGTCGAGCCCGACAAAAAAGGCAAAGGACCGAAGGCGGTGAATCTGGTCATCACCGGCTGACGGTTTGCCCGGTGCGCGGGCTTTCTTTCGCTCGCGGCGCATGGGACGATGATCTGTGGGACGATGCTCTTACGTGCCCATCGTGGCCGCCCCGGCCGCGCCCGTGAATCTCACGTTCAAACGAAACCCCGATCCGGCGATAGCACCCATGATGATCCTGCGCTCCACTCCGGCCTCTCCGTTCGCCCGCAAATGTTTTCTCGCCGCGAGCGTGCTTGGTCTCACCGGCGAATTGAAGCTGGAAACGGCCGACCCCAACGATGCCGCTGATTCGCTCCGCGCGCAAAACCCGCTCGGCAAGATCCCCGCATTGGTCATCGAGGACGGATCGACGCTGTTCGACTCACGCGTCATCGTCGAATACTTCGATCACCGCGCCGGCGGCGGCAAGATCATCCCGAGTGAGCCGAAGGCACGCTTTGCCGCGCTTCGCCTGCAGGCGCTGGCCGATGGCATGACCGACGCGCAAATCCTCATTGTCTACGAAGCCCGTTTCCGCCCGGCGGAGCACCACGTCAAGAAGTGGACGGACTACCAGGCCGACAAGATCAAGCGCGCGCTCGATGCGCTGGAAACAAATCCACCTTCGCTCGATTCGATCCCGAACGTCGGCCAGATTGCGCTCGCCTGCTTCCTCGGCCACCGCGATCTGCGCTTCGCCGGAGACTGGCGCGCGGCGTGTCCGAAACTCGTCGCCTGGCTCGACCGCTTCGCGGCCAAGGTGCCGGCCTTCGCCGAAACCAAGGTGACGCCGTAGGAGCATCGCTGTCCGTCCGGGGCGCGGGCCAGCCCGAACTCCATCACTGCGGCGCCGGATCATCAGCACCAGGACAATCGATGCCGGATTAGCCTCGCTCCGGCATAACGGGGGACTAAATGCCTCCCTTGCGTGACATCGTCGCCGGCCCTTGGCGCGCAGTGGGCGTGCTGGGCGTCACCCAGATCATCGCGTGGGGCACGATCTTCTATTCTCTGGTGCTGACCGCGCCGCTGATCGTCGCTGAAACAGGCTGGTCGCTGTCTTTCGTGATGGGCGGCTTCTCGCTCGGGCTGCTGATCGCGGGCCTGGTGTCGCCGTACATCGGCCGCTCGATCGACCGGCACGGCGGCCATCTGGTGATGACGATCGGCGCGCTGGTGGCGGCGCTGGGCCTGTTCGGCCTCGCCCACGCGAACAGCCCGGCGATGTACCTTGCGGTCTGGGTGGTGCTCGGCGCGGGCCTCGGGGGGTCGCTTTACGATCCCGCGTTCGCAAGCCTCGGCCGAATCTTCGGCGCCGCCGCGCGAAGACCGATCACAATCCTGACCCTGGCCGGCGGGTTTGCGTCCACCATCGGCTGGCCGGTAACGCATCTGCTGATCGGCGCGATCGGTTGGCGCGGCACCTACATGGTCCACGCCGCGGCGATGGCATTGGTCTGCGCGCCGCTTTACGCGTTCGCACTGCCGCGCAGCCGCGCCGCGCCTGGCGCTTCGACGGGTGGGCCGAACGCGCCGGCGGTCGCGCCGGCGCCAGTGCCGCCGCGCGGCACCATCTTCGTGCTGGTGACGGCAGCGTTCACCGCATACGCCTTCGTGCCGTCGGCGCTGTCGGCGCACATGCTCGCAATCTTCGGCCGCGGCGGCATCGACGCCGCGACCGTCGTCATGATCGGGGCGCTGTTCGGCCCGGCGCAGGTTGCGGCGCGGGTGACCGAGCTTGCCTTCGGCCGCGACGTGCATCCGCTCTCGGTCACCCGCTCCGCGCTGGCGCTGCTGGTCGTGGCATTCGCGCTGCTGACGCTACTCGGGATTTCGGTGCCGATTGCCGCCGTCTTCGCAATCATGTTCGGCGCGGCCAACGGGCTGATGACCATCACGCGCGGTACGCTGCCGCTGGCGCTATTTGGCGCCACCGGCTACGGCGGAATGATGGGCCGCATCAGCGGCTTTTATCTGGTGATGCAGTCGGCGGCGCCGCTGATCATGGCCATCGTCGCCGAACGGATATCGGACGGCACGGCGCTCGCACTTGCCGCCGCGTTCGCCTTCATTTCGCTGGGTGGCTTCGCCGCGATCAGGCGGCCCGGAATTTGAACGCGCGACGCCGTCAGTCGCTGTGGAACATGCCGTCGATATCGGCCTGGGTCGAATGATCGCTGTCGCCGGGCAACTTCGGGCCGTTAAGAAGACCCCGGTCGCCGTCGGCTTCCTTGTCGAGAACCACCGGCTGGAATTGCTCGATGCCGTGCCAGGTCGCCAGCAGCCGACCCACATGTTCCTCGACGAACTGCAGCGTGGTCATCACATGGCCGACGCGCTGGCCGGTAAGATCCTGGAAATTGCAGGCCTCGAAAATCTGCACCACGCGCTCCTGAATGCCGTGGGCAAGGCCCTGCTCGTGGACACCTTTGACGGAGGCCGCCAGCGTGGCCGCCGCCTGATCGATTTCCTCGGCTGATTGCAGGATCGACTGTGTCGCCCGCTCGGTGCCACTCACGATCGCTTCAAGCTCCCGGCTGGCGCGCGCGGCGCGACCGCCGCACTCCGCTTCGATGCCGAACGCCGACATTTCATTCCGGTTCCGCTCGAAGGCGGCGTAGATCAGGCCGAGTTCATGCTTATAGGCCCGCGCCTCTGCGATCTGCGCCCGCGCCCGTTCAAGCGCGCTGCGATCGGCCTCATTGCGCGGTCCGATCAGCGCCCGCAGCGCCACTAACTCCGCCATGAATTCGTGGTGCCGCAGCGCGTCTTCCGCGGCCGCAGCCGAGACCGTGTCGGCGGCGTGCGAGCGCGCGCGCTCTTCGATCCGAAACACCTTGCGTTGAACCGGCATCGCAACTCCGCTCTCCGCGCAAGGTGTATACAATGCGGCTTAAAATCGCGTTCACCTGAGCACCAGATGCGCGGCAAGGCGTGGTTAACCATGACGCCCCCCGCTTCATTCAAAATAAACCTTGATCCGCAGAACAGCGCCCCAACGCCCGCTTCCTTGGCCGCACGCCTGGCGTTTTTACCGATCAGTACAATTTTCACCATGTACTGCCCGCGTACGGGGAATTTCCCGGCGACGAAACCAGTGCAGAGTACGTCGATGCAACGTCATGTGTTCACGGCGCTCGTTATGAGCGCAATCGGCATCGTTTCGGCGAAGGCCGATCCGATGTCGCTCCTGCCCGACCGCTATCCGCAGTCCACACCACGCCTGTACGCGCAGCCACAGGCCGCGCCGCAGGTCCAACCCGCGCCGGCCGCCCGGCGCGAGCCCGGCGTGCAGTACGCAGCCGCTCAATCTGAAGTCAATCTCGGCGGCGGATTCATCGAGTTCCTGTTCAGCGGCGCACGCCAGGGACCGCCACGTCCGCCGTCCGAGGTCAGCACGCGCGGCGAACCCGCCGAACAGCAGATGGCGATGGCCGCCGATCCGCGTTTGAGCCCGAACGATCCGAAGTTCCAGAAGCAGGTCGTCGAATATCGCGGCTCCGAGCCGGCTGGCACCGTCATCGTCGACACGCCCAACCGCTTCCTGTTCCTGGTGCAGGGCAACGGCACCGCGTTGCGCTACGGCATCGGCGTCGGCAAGCCGGGCTTCACCTGGGCGGGCGAGAAGAAGATCACGGCCAAGAAGGAATGGCCGGACTGGACGCCGCCGCCGGAAATGCTGGAGCGCCGCCCGGATCTGCCGCACTTCATGGCGGGCGGCCCGGAGAATCCGCTTGGCGCCCGCGCGATGTATCTCGGCTCCTCGCTCTACCGCATCCACGGCTCCAACGAGCCTTGGACGATCGGGCAGGCGGTGTCGTCCGGCTGCATCCGCATGCGCAACGAGGACGTCATCGACCTCTTCGAGAAGGTCAAGGTCGGCACCAAGGTGATGGTGATCTGAATCACCGGTCCGCCTGAATGAAAAAAGGCCGCCCTCACCGGCGGCCTTTTTGTTTTTGACGATCTGAAAACGCTCAGGCGGAATCGCTGCCGCCGTCGCCGCCCAAATCGCCGCCGGCGTCACCGACATCGAAATCGCCATCGTCGGAACCGCCGTTGTCCGATGAGTCGAACAGTCCGGCGCGCTGCGAGCCACCATCGTTGTCGCCCGAGCGTCCGCCGCCGCGGCCAATGTCGTTCAAGCCGGCGTCGCGGGACAACCCGCTGCCGCTCAAATCCGAACCCCACGGCGTGCCGCTGGAGCCGCCGCCGGAATCAAATGCGCTATGGCCGGTGTTGGAGCCGCCGAACATGCCACGGAAGCTGTTCATCAGCAGCGCCCCGCCGACCACGCCAGCGGCGGTCGCCGCAGCGGTTCCGAGAAACGAGCCGCCCGCCGCTCCCGGCTGTGCGCTGTACCCCTGTTGCTGCGGCGCATATCCGGCTTGCGGGGCATAGCCCGGCTGTTGCGCCGTCGTGTTGCGCCATGGGCTTGTGGCGGGAGGCGCCGGCCGTACCGACGGCACGGAGCCTTGCGGCTTGCCAATCAAAGCGTCGCGCATGGTGTCGAGGAAACCGGTGTGTTTCACCGGCTCGCCCGGCTCAACACCGAGTTCGTCCTCTAGCTCGCGGATGCGGGCGTCGGCGCGCTTCAGCGCCTCGTCCTGCACCAGCGCGGTCTGCACCAGTGGATAAAGCGCATTCGGCGCGCGCTGCAGCCCGTCATTGATTGCGCGCACTGCTTCGGGATCGCGCTGGCCGCTCTCCAGCGACGCGAGGCGGTCGAACAACTCGTCGATCAGTTTGCGTTCCTGGGGCGTCATAGCGTTCTCCTGAGGGCCTACGATTCGTGCCATCCATGTAGGAGCGGCATCGCGGCGGCGGTATGGCTGTCGCAAAATATTCCGGACCCGCTAAGTCCTTGGGCCGGCGGGAGACTTCGAATTGTCACCGGGCCAATGTGACGCCGTGGGCGCGTAGCACGGCGGGGAACTCGGGGCCCGCGAAATAGGCATACTCGCGCTCGCGCTGGGTGGTCAGCGGATCGAGCCGCTCGAGCTCGGCATCGACGAAGCCCGGATGACACATGACGACGCTCTGCGCCGGCAGGTGCTGTAGAAAGCCCGGAAACAGCTGTGTGAAGTCCGCGCCGGCCGCGTTGAAATCGTAGGCGCCGGCGAACGCCGGATTGGTCTTGATGCCGCGCTCAACGGCCAGATCGCGGAACCGCCCGCTCAGGCCGTTCAAGATTCGCGTCTTGTAATCCCAGGCGTCCGGCGTGAGCGCCGCGACGCGACCGCACTGGCGAACCCAGGCCTCCGGTGCGCCTGCTTTCACGACATCGAGCAAAGCCTCGCGGACCTGCGGGAACAGATGCGAGTGCTGATGGCCGTCGAAGAAGTCGGGCGCCTGCCCGAACTGCGCTTTGAAGGCCTCGAGCTGCGCCACGATCTCGTCGGCGAGCCGGCCGCGGTCGAGCAGACCCAGCTGGCCTCGCACCATCTTCTCCGGGATCGACGGAAACGTGCCGCCCCGCGTCGGGCGATAGCCGGCGGTCATGGGCTTGAACTTGCCCGTCAGCGTCACATGCAGCCCGATCGCAACCCGTCGCGCATCAGCGTTGAGACGCTTCAGCGCATCGGCTTCGGCGCGATTGAACGTCGGAGCTCCGACCATCACCGAGGTGGCGTTGAGTCGCCCCTGCTCCACCAGATCGCGAATACCTTTGCTGACGGCGGGGGAGATGCCGTAATCGTCGGCACACAGCCAGATCGGCCGGGCGGTCGCGCTGGCGTCCGGCATGCTCATTCGGCGGCGGTGCGCGCCGGCGCGTCGATTACACCCTGCGCGGTGCGCACGCTATGGTCAGCGACGAAATAGACCGGCCGCGCTTTGATCTCCGAAAGCACTTTGCCGATGTATTCGCCCATGATGCCGATCATGATGAGTTGCACGCCGCCGAGCACCATCAGTCCCACCACCAGCGACGGATAGCCCGGCACGGATTTGCCTTCGAACAGAGTCTCCCAGAGGATCGAGGCGCCGAACAGCAGCGCGATAAAGGCCAGTGCCAGCCCAAGCAGGCTGGCGAGCCGGAGCGGCGCCACCGAGAACGATGTCAGGCCTTCGATCGACAGACCGATCAGCGAATACGGATTCCAGCTCGTTGTGCCATGCGCGCGCGGCGCCGGTTCGTAATCGACACGGAACTGCCGAAAGCCGATCCACGTCGCCAGTCCTTTGAAGAATCGGTTGCGTTCCGGCAGTCGCCGCAACGCATCGGCGGCACGGGGCGACAGCAGACGGAAGTCGCCGGCATTCTCCGGGATCGGCGTCCGGGTTCTCCAGTTGAGCAGCCAGTAGAACATCCACACGCCGAGGCGGCGCGTTCGCGGCTCGTTGGCCCGGTGCGCCTTGGCGGTGAAGACGACATCGTGGCCGCCGTCGAGCCAGTGGCCGACCAGCGTCGGAATCAGCGCCGGGGGATGTTGGCCATCGCCGTCCATGAACAGGACGGCGCCCAACCGTGCATGGTCGAGCCCGGCCATCAAGGCCGCCTCCTTGCCGAAATTGCGCGACAGCGACACCACCTGGACGTCCAGCGACTCGGCGGACAGCGTCTGCACCACGGCGAGGCTGTTGTCGCGGCTGCCGTCATCGACGTAGACCACTTCGGTGGCGAGGCCGCGCTCCTGCCGCAACTGGCGGGCGATCTCGGCCAGCCGAGCGTGAAAGCCTGCAAGTCCGGCGCCTTCGTTGTAAAGGGGGACAACGATGGACAGCCCGGCCGCGGCCGGCGGATGGGTGGAGTTTGCTGCCAATGGGGATGCGGTCAAAGTCATCTCACAACGTATTTATGCTGGACGATCCATAGCGCAACTGACGGCTTCTGTCGCCGAAAGGCAGTGTTCGGCCACATCCGTCTTTCCGCTTTGCCGCGCTGCGGAAAAGGTCTAAGCGGTTTCGATGACGCCCCCGTCAAGCCTGACCGGCCGCCTGCTCGACGCATGGCACAACCGCGCTTTCTTACTCAAGGCCGCCAGCTTTGCCCTGGTCGGCGTCATAAACGCGGCGGTCGATTTCGGGATTTTTTCTTTCGCCTATTACCACCTGCAGTTGCCGATCGTGACGGCGAACGTGCTGGCGTGGGCTGTCGCCGTCAGCGGCTCCTACATCATGAACACGATGACGACATTCGCCCGCGAATCCGGCCGCAAACTCAGCACCCGCGCCTACCTCAGCTTTGTGCTGGCGCAGGCCGCCGGCCTCGTCGCCAACACGGCGACAGTTCTCATCGCGTCCTATTTCATGCCCGTACTGATCGGCAAGGTGCTCGCCATCGGCGCGAGTTTCCTAGTCAACTTCTCGCTCTCGCATTTCCTCGTCTTCCGCAAGCGCCCGGACGCGCCTTAGCGGTTCAACGCCTGAGCCAATTGCGCCGGGCGCCTGGCTCCGAGGACGAGCGGCTGCGTGCCCGGACGCTTCGTGGAAACCCGCTGCGCAAAATATTTTGCCAGCTTCGCGCGCGCTGCAGAGCCATGCGCTCACGCTCCAGCGCCGCCGCCCTCTCGAAATGATCGACCAGCATCATGCCCACCCGCCGGGCATAGGCCGACGCCGCCACAGACGATACCGCGAGCCCGAAAAGGTTGGCGCCCGGCAGAAAATGCATGGCCGTTGTCGTGGCCACCGCCGCCAGCCTCGAGGGCATGACTCCGCCCAGCAGCCCGATGGCGGCGCCGTATGCGAGGTCGAACTCGAACGGCACGCTATATAGACCGTACAACTCCCGCACCATGCGCACCTGCACAGCCGCGATCGCCGCCGTGTTCACGATCGGCAGCGGAATAAAACCTCCGATCGCAGAAAAATTGGCGTGGCGCTCCACGATCGCGAGGGCCTGGACGCGCCGCCGCGCCGCCTCCGCTTCAGCTGCCGCCGTCACCATCGTCGCCCAATCGGGGGCGCCGTCATCGGCCGCCCAGCGTGCGGCTCCACTGGCGTTCTGCCGCCTTACGCCGGCCGCACGCAGCAAGGCGGCGGCCAGCGGCTTTTTCTCGTTGCCCGCATTGGCCGGGTCATTGGCGTTCTTGATCGCGTTGAGCTCGTCCAAAGCCGCCTTGGCTTCTTCGACCAGACCTTCCAGGCGTGCATGGTTCTGCAGCAGCCGGTCGCTGGTGAGGCGGAGGAAGAAGTATCCGAACTCCGGGCTGCTCAAATAGAGCCCTTGCAGCTTTTCGTAAGAGATCGTCAGGATTTCGCCATCCTCGATGCACTCGACCGATTGCGTCCGGTTGTTCTGCGGCGAGACAAAACCAAGCTCGCCGAGGATGCGGCCAGGCGGGATTTCAATACCAATCTCGGTGACCAGGAATTTTCCCGCCACCGTCAGGAACATCTCCGTGGCGGGGTCGCCCTTGAGAAACAGCACATCGCCCTTCTGATGCTTGCGCGGCGCCATGTACGGCTTGAGCCAGTCGAGCGACAAGTCGCCTTTGGCGGAGTTGCGCGCCTTTTTCACCAGATTGCGGATCTGGAACAGCCGGATGAAATTGATCGGCAGCGCCAGCAGATACAGGAAGAAGTGCGGGACAGAGCCGGACAGCGCCGCGGCTCCAAGCTGGAAGAAACAGCTGACGATGCTCAGGACGCGCAGCGGGACAATGGTGCGGACCACGAATGTCATGATCAGAAATATGCTGCCGACCAGCGCCAGCATGTTGCTGATCGTAATATTGACCAGCACAAGCTCGAGCACACGGTCGAATATCGCGTCGTAAGTGACGTTGTTCGGATCGAGACCAGCCTGGATGAGAAGCTTTTCGATCCGGAGATTTTTGGTCGCGTACTCGAGTAGGCCGTCGAGTATTGCAGCCTGAATCAGGCTTCCGACGCTCATGGTTTCCTCGCCAGATCGAGGTAGCAGTATCCTACTTGGCCGCCCATGTCCTCAAAAGAGGGCGGCCGTCCATTGCAAAATGCAATCCGAAAGAAACCCGAGGCAACGATCGCCCCGAGCAAAACTAAAGCCCAGCGGTCAACTTGCTGTACAGCGGATTGTCCTGCGCGAACACGTACTCGATCTCGGCGACGACGATGCTCTGGGCGCCGCGTTCGCGCATGAAGCTCGCCAGATCGTGGATCGCCGCTGGCGGGCAGTGAAGCGTCAGCATGCCTGACGAGGTCGGCCCGCCGAACGGCGCCACCACGCCGAAGCGTGTCGTGGCGTCCGCAAGCATCGCCTCGTTGCAGCCCGGGAAGCGCGTACGCACCTCGCGATAGCCGCGGGCGCGGGCCTGCGCCGCGATGCGGTCGAGGATGCGGCGGGCGGTCTCGCGCGCAGTGGCGTCCCAGCTTGCGGCACGCGCGGCGACGAGGTTCGCCTGCGAGCGAAGGATGATGCCATCATCGACGATTTTGAGGCCGTTGGCGACCAAGGTCGAGCCGGTGGTG
>JAPLPD010000154.1:13544-73039 GCA_026400395.1 Alphaproteobacteria bacterium
GGTCGCGCCCGAGCTTTCGACGATTCGGTAGTCGACGATGCCAAGCCCTGAGAAAACGTCGCGGGTCAGGTTCAGGTATTTGGTGGCGACCCGCATCTTGCGGTCGTGGCGGAGCCGGAACGCGGTTGCCACATCGTCAAGGTCGGCCATGTTGCGCACGTCGATCCACGCCTGGGGCACCGCGACCACCACATTGGCGAAGCCGAATCCCAGCCCTTCGATCACCACGACGCGCTTGTCCATATCCGCGATGGTTTCGCGCAGCAGGTCTTCGCCGGTGATGCCGAGATGAACGGTGCCCTGAGCCAGCGCGTCGGCAATCTCGGAGGCCGAGAGATAGGCAACCTCGACGCCGGGCAATCCGGCGATGGCGCCGCGATAGTCGCGGGCGCCGCGCGGCTTGACCAGTTGCAGGCCGGCGCGGCCGAAGAAAGCTTCGGTGTTTTCCTGCAGCCGCCCCTTGGACGGGACGGCGATCATCAGCGGCCCGCTCATAAGTTGGCTCCGCAGGCTGCGACGCGCTCGATCCACACCGCGAAGCCCACCGCCGGGATCGGCGATTTCGCGCCCAGCCGCGTCAGCAGTTCATCGTAACGTCCGCCGGCTACCAGTGGACTGTTCGGCGGTACGGCCGGATCGTGCAACTCAAACACGAAGCCGGTGTAATAATCGAGGCCTCGGCCGAACGCGGTCGAGAAGCGGATGCGCGCGACATCAACGCCGCGCGCGGCGAGAAATCCAGCGCGGCTCTCGAACAGATCAAGCGCCGCTTCGATGCGCAAGCCGGCCGACGCCGCCAATGCGCGGAGTTCCGCCGCCGCTTCGTCCGGATCGCCGGAGACAGCCAAAAACATTTCGATCAGCGCGCGGGTCTCGCCGGGCAGTGTGGTCGCCGCGCCAAGCGCGGCCTGCTCCAGGAACCGTTCGGCGATTTCGCCAACCGTGCGTCCGCCAACGGCGTTGATCCCGGCGATCGAAAGCAGGTCGGTGACTAGCGCGTGCGCGGCCTTCGGATCGGAACGTTCCAGAGCAGCCAGTACACCCTGGTATTCAGGTTTGTTCTGGCCTGTAGCGAGCGAAAGAACATCCAGGTCATGGGCGAGCGAAGTCTTCCGGTTGAAGTCCTTCACCAGCCGACGCTTCCAGGCCGGCGCCAGATCGAGCGCGGCAACCAGCGCCGCGAACAATCCGACGTCACCCATGCGGATTTCCGGCGCGGCAATGCCGTAATGAGCGGTGGCATCGAGGCCCAGCGCCAGCATCTCGGCGTCAGCAGCGGCTTTGTCCGGCCGGCCGAAAGACTCGATGCCGGCCTGCACGATCTCCGCCGGCAGCACACCGCGGTCGCGGTAGACCGGACCGAGGTAGCAAAATCCCTGTGCCGACCCAACGGCTTCCGAGGCGAGATAAGCGCATGACACCGGGATGGTGAGGTCGGGACGCAAGCAAAGTTCGCGGCCAACGGCATCGTTGGTGAGGTACATCCGCTTGCGGATGTCCTCGCCGGACAAATCGAGGAACGGCTCGGCGGGCTGCAGTATCGGCGGCGCAACGCGGCGATAGCCGGCGCGGTGGAAGGCGCCAACCAGAGTTTCGGCCCGTGCGTCGGCCAATTTCATCATCTCGTTCGTCATAACTCGCCGTCCCGCCGCGGTTTTTCCGCGTTTCCGAGGGCTTTAGCACGGGCCTCTTAAGGTTTCGACGACAACCGGCGCACGGCCTTAATGGCTTGACGAACCGGAATGTAATAATGTTACATTTCGCCGATGGGTTGGTTTCGTTCAAACGGACGAGTTTGGGGCCTGGTGGCGCTGCTGGCGCTCACCCTCCAGCTCGGCCTGTCGTTCGGACATGTTCACGCCGCGCATGCCTCCGCCCCCGCCCTGACAACCACCGCCGATCACCCCGAGACCGGCGATCACGACGACGACTACTGCGCCACCTGCGCGATCCTGGCGCTGCTGACCGGAGCGCAGACCGCGACCGCGGCGACAATCGCTCCGCAAGCCGCTGTAACCACAGCGGAAATCAACGCCACCCCCGAAGCTGCCCGGGCGATGTCGCCGCGACCGGCCTTCCAGTCCCGCGCCCCTCCCCTGTCCTGAACGCTGCCACCTCCCGCTGATCGCCGCCCCGTTCGCGGCGGCGATGCCGTGTGCCCGTTTGCAGATTCAGGAATCCGTCATGTCGTCTCGCGTTCTAAGAGCGCTGATACTCGGTTGTTCGGCGTTGAGCTTGCCGTTGTTCAGCCCCGAAACAAGCGCGCAGGAAACGCTCGCGCTGCCAGAGATCAACGTCACCGCGGCGAGCCCGATCCGGCGCCGGCCGGCGCGGCCGCCCGCCGACGCGGTGACGGTCGCAGCACCAACAGCCCCGGTCGAAGCCCCACCGCTGAGCGGTACCCTGCCGATCGTTACCGACCAGTTCGCCACCGTCACCGTGGTGCCGCGCGAGGAAATCCAGCGCAGCCCTGGCTCGACCCTGGGCGACGTGTTGTTCCGAGGATCACTTCGTCCCGGTCAATCCGCTCGCCACGAACCAGATCGAGGTGATCCGCGGCCCCGCCACCTTGCGTTACGGATCGCAGTCGATCGGCGGCGTGGTCAGCGCGACCGACAACCGGATCCCCGACGCCCTGCCCTGCGGACCCTTCAGCCCGCTGCGCCCGCTGCCCGGCATCGCCAAGCCGCCTGAGACCGGCGCGCTCGGCTGCACCAGCGTCGAGGCGCGCACCGCGCTATCGACCGCGGACAGCGGCCGCGAGGGCGGCGTTCTGGTCGATAGCGGCGCGGGAAACTTCGCCTTCCACGCCGACGCATTCGGCCGCCAGACCGGCGACTACCGCGTGCCGTCCTATCCCTATCTCACCACGCCCGATCCGGCAGAACTGCCGTTCGCGACGCAGCCCGGCACGTTCAGCGGACGGCAGCCGAACTCGCAAACGCGCTCCAACGAAGCATCGGTCGGCGGCTCGTATCTGTTTCCGGGCGGCTTTGCGGGCATCGCCTACGTGCGCAACAACAACCTCTATTCGATCCCTGGCGCCGATGGCGAAGGACACGGCACCCGCATCGACGCCCACCAGGACAAGGTGATGGGCAAGGGCGAGTACCGCCCGGCCACCTCGGGCATCGAGGCGATCCGATACTGGTGGGGCTATACCGATTATCGCCACAACGAGGTCGGCTTCGCCGACGCCACCGATCGATCCACCGATGGTGTCCGCCAGATTTTCACCAGCAAGGAGATGGAAGGCCGCGCCGAAATCCAGCTCATGCCGTTCAACCTGCGCTTCGCCGAATTGACAACCGCGATCGGCGTGCAGGGCGGACACGCTCAATTGAACGCGCCGAGCCCCGACGACGTTGGCAGTCCGATCAACGGATTGTTCGACCCGAACAAGAATTCGCGGGTGGCTGGCTACATCTTCAATGAGTTCAAGTTCAGCGAGGCGACCAAGGCGCAGATCGCCGGCCGCATCGAAAGGGTGGAGCTGACGGGCACCACACCGGCGTTCATTCCCGAGTTGTTCGATCTCACCGCCGACCCGGCCGCCATCGGGCCCGCCACGCCGCGCAACCTGTCGTTCACGCCGAAGAGCGTCAGCGTCGGCCTGATCCAGAACCTGCCGTGGGATTTGGTGGGCAGCGCCACCGCGCAGTATGTGGAGCGGGCGCCGAAGCCGGCCGAGTTGTTCTCGCGCGGTGGACACGACGCCACCGTGACCTTCGACATCGGCAATCCCAATCTCAAGACCGAAGTCGCCAAGTCGGTGGAGGTGGGCCTGCGCCGCGCCAAGGGTCCGTTCCGCTTCGAGCTGACCGGCTACCACACGCAATTCGACGGCTTCATCTTCCGGCGGCTGACCGGCAACACCTGCGCCGACGGCGTTTGTCTCGCCGCGGGCGACCCCGCCGGCCCGCTGGAATTGAGCCAGGCGATCTACTCCCAGCGCAACGCGACATTTCGCGGCGGCGAATTCCAGTTCCAATGGGACACGCTGCCGATGTGGCAAGGATTCTGGGGCGTCGACGGCCAGTATGACATCGTGCTTGCCACCTTCGACGACGGCACCAACGTGCCGCGCATTCCGCCGCAGCGTGTCGGCGGCGGTGTTTACTTCCGCAACGCCGAATGGCTTGGGCGCGTGAGCCTTCTGCACGCGTTTGCGCAGCGCGACATCGCCATCGCCGGCGAGACGCCAACCGGGGGCTACAATCTGCTCAAGGTGGAGGTCAGCCACACGCGCGAGTTCAAGAACAATCCCTCGGGGATCAAGAAATTCACGGTCGGCGTGGTCGGGAACAACCTGCTCAACGACGACATCCGCAACCACGTCTCCTACACCAAGGATCAGGTGCTGATGCCGGGCGCCGGCGTGCGCGCCTTCGCCAGCGTCAAATATTGAGATGATTCCCAACGGGGAAACCGGCATGGCGGGCGACTAGAAGTTGCCCGACTCGGGGAATGAAAGTTCGTCATGGCCGGGGTTGATCCGGACATCCACGCCTTGCTTTGCGCCAAAATTAAAAAGCCGTGGAGGCCCGGCACAAGGCCGGGCATGACGTGGAGAGGGGGTCGCAAAAAAACCGCAAGTCCGAAGCGCGGACCGGGCTAACCGCGGTCGGGCTTCACCGGAACATCGGCATCGTCCTGGCCTTGCATTTCGGGCGCGGGGAGCCCGGCAACAGGCGCCTTCGGCGCGGACTTGGACTGCGAGACTTTCGGAACCGAACGGTTGCTGCCGCCGTGCCGCTGCATGGCTTGGGGGACGGCGGGGTCCCAAGGGGAACTCATGGAAACTTCCTCGACGATTTTTCTTGGTTGAACCCAGAACCAATTTCCGGCGGGCGGAATCGTTCCACCGCGCCCGGGTCCACAACCGAGTCCATGCTTATAGGTCGAACATGACGACAAAAAGTTCAAAGCCGGTCACCGCCGCCGATTTGGCGCGCGTGGTTAACCGGCGATGTGACGCGCCAGCAATTGGCGCACCGCTTCGACCAGGCCGTCCTCGGCAACCGGGAACTGCGCCTCGGCCTGCTTCTTCAGATATTCCTCGCGGTCCTTGATGGCGGTCAGTCCCGCCCCCAAAACCAAATCCTTGATCAGCACTATGTTTTTGAGCTTCTCGTCGCCGCCCTGGATGATCGCGCAGGGGCTGTTGCGCTTGTCCGCGTATTTGAGCTGCTGGCCGACATTGTTCTTCGGATTGCCCAGATAAAGTTCCGCGCGGATGCCGGCGTTGCGCAGCGCAGCGACCATCTTCTGGTAGTCGGCGACGCGGTCGCGGTCGAACACGGTGACCAGCACCGGACCCGCGGCAGGCTTGGAGTCAAGCTTGCCGAGCAGAGTCAGCGCCGCCTGCAACCGCGACACGCCGATGGAGAAACCGGTCGCCGGAACCGGCTCGCCGCGAAAGCGCGACACAAGACCGTCATAGCGCCCGCCGCCGCCGACCGAGCCGAAACGGACCGGGCGGCCTTTTTCGTCCTTGGTGTCGAGCAGGAGTTCAACTTCGTAGACCGGGCCGGTGTAGTACTCGAGGCCACGGACGACTGAGGGGTCGATAACGACTCTCCCTTCGCCGTAGCCGGCCGCAGCAACAAGATCCTTAATTATTGAAAGTTCGGCGACGCCTTCTTCGCCAAGCGCATTTCCGTCAACTGCCGTTTCAAAGTTGGCGATAGTCACTTCGTTTGCCGATTCCAGGCTCATGGAACCAGAGCCCCGCTCGCCCCATCCAGTGAAATTAATGACACGAGTTATCTGCATGTCGTTTAGCTCGGCGCCTTTTGTGAAATCTCCGGATTCATCTTTCCGACCGGGACCGAGCAGCAACTCAACGCCTTTAACTCCCAGGCGATCTAGCTTGTCGATGGCCCGCAGAACGGCAAGGCGCTTTCCAGCGTGCTGCTCGCCAGCGAGTCCAACTGCGCCCATCACACCATCGAGCACCTTGCGGTTGTTCACCTTCACAACATACTGGCCGCGCTGAATACCCAACGCCTCCATCGTGTCCGCCGCCATCATGCAAATCTCGGCGTCGGCGGCCATCGTGCCGCTGCCCACCGTGTCGGCGTCGAACTGCATGAACTGGCGGAAGCGCCCCGGACCGGGCTTCTCGTTCCTAAACACCCAACCGAAGCGATAGCTGCGATACGGCAGCGCGACGTTCTGGAAATTCTCGGCGACGTGACGCGCCAACGGCGCGGTCAGATCATAGCGCAGCGACAGCCACTGCTCGTCGTCGTCCTGGAACGAGAACACGCCTTCGTTCGGACGGTCGAGGTCGGGCAGGAATTTGCCGAGCGCGTCGGTGTATTCGATCTCCGGCGTCTCCACCGGATCGAAGCCGTAGCGCTCATAGACCGCGCGAATCGTCTCGACCATCTGCCGGGTCGCGGCGATCTCGGCCGGCCCGCGGTCGGCCAGCCCGCGCGGCAATCGCGCCTTCAGCTTGTTTGGTTTGTCGGCCATCGGGTCCGCTTCAATCGAGCCACGAATACAGATTTACGGATTAGTGCGAAGACCTCTCAACGTCATGACCGGCCTTGTGCCGGGCATCCACGTCTTGCTTCCTTGATCCAGGGAGCAAGACGTGGATGGCCGGGTCAAGCCCGGCCATGACGAACGAGAGTCGGAGGCTGGGTACTAGGTAGGGGCTAGGTACCAGCCACCCCCTCTTTTGTCATTATCCGCGAAAGCGGATAATCCTTGGTTGATCCAGACAACGAGGCGGTTCATGGCCCAAGGACAGAGTGCGTCGCAAAAGACATCGGCCAACACGGCGGTGCCGAACGACCTCGAAGCCTTCTTCATGCCGTTCACCGCCAATCGCGCCTTCAAGGCGCGGCCGCGGCTGATCGCGCGCGCCAAGGACATGCACTACTACACGCCCGAAGGCCGCCCGGTGCTCGACGCCGCCGCGGGCCTGTGGTGCACCAACGCCGGGCACAACCGCGGGCCGATCGTCGAGGCGATTCAGAAGCAGGCGGCCGAGCTCGACTTCGCGCCGACCTTCCAGTTCGGCCATCCGCGCGCCTTCGAACTGGCGAGCCGGATCGCGGCGCTCGCCCCCGCCGACCTCGACCATGTGTTCTTCTGCAATTCGGGCTCCGAGGCCGCCGACACCGCCATGAAGATGGCGCTCGCCTATTGGGTCGCCAAGGGCCAGGGCCAGCGCACCCGCTTCATCGGCCGCGAGCGCGGCTATCACGGCGTCGGCTTCGGCGGCATGTCGGTCGGCGGCCTGCCGAACAACCGCAAGGCGTTCGGCCCGATGCTGCCTGGCGTCGATCATCTGCCGCACACCTACAATCGCGAGCAGCAGGCGTTCTCCAAGGGCGAGCCGGAATGGGGCGCGCATCTGGCGGACGAGCTGGAGCGGCTCGTGGGCTTGCACGGCGACAGCACCATCGCCGCGGTCATCGTCGAGCCGATGGCGGGCTCGACCGCGGTGCTGCCGTCGCCGAAGGGCTATCTGCCGCGGCTGCGCGCGATTTGCGACAAGTACGGCATCCTGCTGATCTTCGACGAGGTGATCACCGGGTTCGGCCGGCTCGGCCACGCGTTCGCCGCCGAGCGCTACGGCGTGGTGCCCGATATGATCACGTTCGCGAAGGGAATCACCTCGGGCTCGGTGCCGATGGGCGGCGTGATCTGCCGCACCGGCATCCATGACGCGTTCATGACCGGGCCGGAGCATGTGGTGGAGTTCTTCCACGGCTACACATATTCCGCGCATCCGCTGGCCTGCGCGGCGGGCCTCGCGGCGCTCGACCTCTACCGCGAGGAAGAGTTGTTCGCGCGCTCGAAAAAGATCGAGCCGTTCTGGTACGACGCGGCGATGACGCTGAAGGGACTGCCGCGCGTGCTCGACGTGCGCTGCGTCGGCCTCACGGCGGCGGTCGATCTCGCCTCGCGCCCCGACGCGGTCGGCAAGCTCGGCTTCGAGGCGATGGAGCGCGGCTTCCACGACGAAGGCATCATGTTCCGCATCGTCGGCGATTCGATCGCGGTGACGCCGCCGCTGATCGTGAGCGAAAGCCAGATCGGCGAGATCTTCGACAAGATCGGCAGGATCATCAAGGCGCTGGCTTAAGCGCGGCCACCACCGGGCGAGGCCGCAGCACCGCCCAGCCGAAGCTCGCGGTGCCCTGCCCGAGCCGCATCGGCAGCGTGAACGGCGGCTGGATTTCGGCATCCTCGGCGATGGCGCGAAGCCCCGGCGGAATGGCGCCCGGACTTTCGTGTTCCGGCCAGACCACCACCGCTCCCCGCGAGCGCAGATCGCCGAGATCGATCCACGGCGCGCGCGCCGGGCGGCCGTCGATCAGCACGCGCGGACGCTCGGGCGCGTAGTGGCCGACATTGCCGCCGACCCACATGCTGGCGATCACGTAGCTCAGCGGGCGGCCGGTCATGACGCGGAACCGGCGCGACATCTCATCGCCGAGCCTTTGGCCGGGGAACAGCTCGGTGGTGTAGTGCACCTGCAGGCGCGGACGGACCCCGAAATGCCAGACGAACGCGCCGGCGTAGATCGCAGCCACCGCCGCCCACACCGACGCCATGCGGCCGAGCGCCAGCGCGTCGGGGCGCTTAACCTGCAGGACGATCCACAGCCCGGTGAACAGCCAGAGCGGATAGCCCCACATGGAGACCACGTCCCGCCCGGTCACCAGCGACAGCAGCACGACGAACACCGCCGGCCCGAACGCCAGCAGCGTGACGATCCGGCGGTCGAACGCGCTGGGCGCCGTGCCGTCATCGTCCGCCGCCGGCGCGCGCTTCCACACGCAAGGCAGCGCGATCAGCAGCGACGGCACGAACGCGCCGATTTGCCCGAGCAGGAACATCGCCGGCTTCACCGCATAATCCAGGCCGCTCTTGAACGGCCGGGCGCGGGCGTCGGCATAGGCGAACGGCAGGAAATCGTTCTGCACCAGCCAGATCAGATGCGGCAGCGCGACCAGGACTGCGATCGCCGCCGCCACATACGGCCCGGGCGTGCGGAGCACCTTGCGCGCATCGCGGTCGAATAGTGCGAACAGCATCAGCGGCGCCGCCAGCACGACGACGAAGTATTTCGCCCACACCGCCATTCCGAGCGCGGAGCCGAGCAGCAGCCAATGGACAATCCGGCCGTGGCGCAGCGCCGCCCAATAAGCGTAGCCGGCCAGCGCCCAGAACGGCAGTTGAACGACGTCGTGGTTGAACTTCGGCGCGGTGAAGGTGAAGTAGTGGAGCCCGTCGATGATCAGCACGGCGGCGAGTGCGCCCACCGGGCCGACGAGACAGCGCGCCATGACCCAGATCAGCGCGAAGGCCGACAGCACCATCGCCTGCGACATGGCGTAGAAGAACAGATCGGGCCCGAACATCCGGTACGCCGCGTCAACCATCCACCATGGCATCGGCGGCAGCTTGTCGTAGCCGAGCTGCCATTCGCGCCCGTACAGCAGCCCTTCGATCAGATCGAGCGGCAGGTTGAGAAAAAACAGGGCCGGCAGCGCCGTCCACACCACGCCGTGCAGGACCAGGGACGCCACGAAGGCCCCGGCCGGGTACTGGCGGATGGCGTCGGCGATCTTGTTCATGGTTCCGGCGTTCGAAAGGCGGCATTCCGCGCCCCCACGGCAGGATCAAAAGCAAACCGCCGCGCTTTGCGCAACCGCACGGTGTCCTGACCGCCGCGCGGCCTCAAGACTCCTTGCGCGGAGGCCGGGCCTCATGGACATTGAGCCAGATCGGGCGAATCATGTCGCGGGTCGGGGAACGAGCGCCAATGTTGCGCCTTGGTGCCATATTCATAGTGTTCTGCATGGTGCTGATCGCGGCCTCGAGCGGGGCCGTGCTGTATCTGCTGGCCGGCTTGAAGGCGGCGGAGGCAATGATCGTCGCCGTCGCCGTGATGACCGGGCTCGCCACCTACCACGCCGTGACCTCCCGGCTGCGCGACCGCTCCGATATCGGCAGTCAGATCGCCGACCTGTCGCGCGGCACCGGTGACCTCGGCCGCCAGGTCGCCGAACTCGGCCGCCGGACCGTCGCTCTGGAGGCCCAGGGCGACCGGATCATCGACAGCGCTGCCGAACGCACCCGCAGCGCCAACGAGGCGATCACCGGCGAGCTTGCCGAGGTCGGCAACCTGGTCAAGCAACTTGCCGAGACGGTCGCCCTGCACGAACTGAAGTTCGCCGGGGCCCCCAATTTCATGACCGCCGCCCTCAAGGAGGCCGCCCCCGCCGCCGTCGTGGAAAGTGCCCCGGCTGTAGTCGAGGCACCGGCCGCGGAGAGCAACCACGCCGCCATGATCGAGACCGTCACCGAGGCGCTCGACGCCGGGCGGGTCGATCTCTACCTGCAGCCGATCGTTACCCTGCCGCAGCGGAAGGTCCGCTATTACGAGGCGTTCACCCGCCTGCGCACCGCCAACGGCGTCGTGGTGACGCCCGCCGAATTCCTCGAAGCCGCCGAGGCCGGCGGGCTGATGCCGCGGATCGACAAACTGCTGCTGTTCCGCGCCGTGCAGGTGGTGCGCCGCCTGCAACTGAAAAACCGTGAGATCGGCCTGTTCTGCAACCTCGCCGCGGCCACGCTGAACGACTCGGAGACGTTCCCCGAAATCCTGCAATTCATGGACGCCAACCGTGCGCTGGCGCCCGCACTCATTCTGGAGATGCGGCAGAGCACCTTGCGCGCATCGGGGCCGATGGAGAACGAGAGTCTTGCGGCCATGCGCGAACTCGGATTTCGGTTCTGCATGGACCAGGTGACGGACTTGCGCATGGAACCGCGCGATCTGGGCGAGCGCGGCATCCGTTATGTGAAGATTTCAGCGCCGTTCCTGCTCGGCGAAGCCAACTCCCACGGCTCAGACATCCACGCCGCCGACATGTCCGACCTTCTCGGCCGGTTCGGCATCAGCCTGATCGCCGAGCGCATCGAGGGGGAGTCGCAAGTGGTCGATCTGCTTGAATACGACGTGCGGTTCGGCCAGGGCTTCCTGTTCTCGCAGCCGCGCCCGGTGCGGGCCGAGGCCCTGCGCGGCGCGCCCGAGGAAAGCACGCCGGAATCGACTGACATGCCGCGCAAGGTCGCTGCCGGCGGATCGGGCGCTGCATTTTGACCGCCGTGCCGTTCACCCCCAACTTCTCGACATTGGCCGGCGGCTATGACGCCGTGCTGAGCGACGTGTGGGGCGTCGTCCACAACGGCGTCGTTGCGACACCCGCCGCATGCGACGCACTCACGCGCTTCCGCGCCCAGGGCGGCACCGTCGTTCTGATCACCAACGCGCCGCGTCCCGGCGAAGTGGTGACGCATTTCCTCGACAAGCTCCAGGTGCCGCGCAGCGCCTATGACGGCATCGTCAGCTCCGGCGACGTGACCCGCTCGGTCATGGCGTCGCGGCCGCAGAAGGCGGTGTTTCACATCGGTCCCGAGCGCGACCTGCCGATCTTCGACGGCCTCGGACTTCGCTTCGTGTCGCTGGCGGACGCCGACTACGTCGTCTGCACGGGCTTGCGCGACGACGACACCGAAACGGCCGAGACATTCCGGCCCGAACTGGAAGCAATGCGCGCGCGCAATCTGTTCATGCTCTGCGGCAATCCCGATCTCGTGGTCGAGCGCGGCGACCGGCTGATCCATTGCGCGGGCGCGATCGCCGATCTCTACGGCACCATGGGCGGCACCGTGGCCTATGCGGGCAAGCCGCATGCACCGATCTACGATCTCACTTTAAAGCGCGTCGCAGACATTCGAGGCAATGCACCGGCAAAACGGCGCGTGCTGGCGATCGGCGATTCGGTGCGCACCGATGTGAAGGGCGCCACCGACTACGGCCTGGATTGCCTGTTCGTCACCGCCGGCATTCACGCCGAGGAACTGGGCGACCGGCACGATCCCGATCTGGCGGCGCTGAACAAGATGTTCGCCGACGCCGGCGTCGCCCCGAAGGCAGTCACCAACAAGTTGATGTGGTGACGCTCAACGTCGTTCCGGGGCACGACGAAGGCGTGAACCCGGAATCCACCCCGGTTTCCCGAAATCGCTCAGACAGCGGTTATGGATTCCGGCCCTCGCTTACGCTCGGCCGGAATGACGCGGTGAGGCTGCGCCCTTAAGCGCCGAACACCGCATCGATCTTGGTCTTCAGCGTGTCTGCGTTGAACGGCTTGACGATGTAGTTGTTCACGCCGGCCTGCTTTGCGGCGGCCACGTTCTCGGTCTTGGATTCCGCGGTGACCATGATGAACGGCGTCGTGCTGATGCTCGGGTCGGAGCGCACCTTCTTGAGCAGCTCGTAGCCCGTCATCGGCTCCATATTCCAGTCGGAGATGATGAGACCGTAGCGCTTGATATGCATCTTGGAGAGCGCGACGGAGCCGTCCGGCGCGTCATCGACGTCTGAAAATCCAATCTGCCGCAGCAGATTTCGGATGATACGGATCATGGTGCCGTAATCGTCCACCACGAGGATCGGCATCGAAGTGTCGACAGCCATTCTTCCCCCTCCGTCACTGCGCCGGTCCCGCTTATGCCGAGGATGCCGTCGCAAGGCAGAACGGGGGCCAGCCCGCCATTGGACCGACCCCTTCCACGCGGTGGAAAGTACCAGAGTGCCGTTGAAGAACCGGTTAAATGCTGGGCTCCGCGACCTCCGGCCCGGTATCGCCGCCAAACCGGTTAACGTATCGTTGACGGTGACGGCCTCATCAATTGAACGGACCGAATCCCAGCGCGCCGTGACACAACCAAGACCGCCCGCCAATGACCGAACACGATACCGTCCGCCCCTTCGCCGTCGTCCGCGACACCGGTCCGGACCTTGATTGGGTGGGCCTTAACCGGCTTTCGCGGCCGGTCGTTGCCATCGGCAACTTCGACGGCGTCCATCGCGGCCATCGCGCCGTCATCGGAACCGCGATCGAACGCGCCCGGGCGGCGCACCGGCCCGCGGCGGTGCTCACCTTCGAGCCGCATCCCCGCACCTTCTTCAGCCCCGACGAGCCGTCGTTTCACCTCACCTCCGAGGCCGCCAAGCTTCGGCTGCTGGCGGCAACCGGGCTCGACGGCGCGGTCATGCTCAATTTCAACGCCGCGCTGGCCAGCCTGAGCGCCGAGGAATTCGTCGAACACATCCTGGTGGACCGGCTGGCCATCACCGGCGCGGTGATCGGCTTCAACTTCCATTTCGGCAAAGCCCGGCGCGGAACGCCGGACTTTTTGGCCGCCGAGGGCGCCCACCACGGATTCTCGGTCGATGTGGTGCCGCCATTCCAGCATCAAGGCCGGCGCGTGTCGTCCGGCGCGGTGCGTGACGCGCTCGCCGCCGGCCACATCACGAAGGCGACCGAACTGCTCGGCTTTCCCTGGTTCGTAACCGCCCAGGTGGAGCACGGCGACAAACGCGGCCGGACCCTCGGCTATCCCACCGCCAACCTTCGGCTCGGCAACGACTGCGGCCTCAAGCACGGCATCTATGCGGTGCGGGTGAGCCTGGGCGGCGCGCGATATGACGGGGTGGCGAGCTTCGGACGCCGGCCGACCTTCGACAATGGCGCCGTGCTGCTGGAGGTGTTCCTGTTCGACTACTCCGGCGACCTCTACGGCGCCGTGCTGGACGTCGCCTTCATCGGCTGGATCAGGCCGGAAATGAAGTTCGACGCCATCGAGGATTTAGTCCGCCGCATGGACCAGGATTCCAGCCAGGCCCGGCACCTGCTGAGCCGCGCGCCTGACGCCTTCCCGACGCTCGGCGTGCCGGGCTGAATCCTTTGCCCCTAAAGCAAGTCCTGCTAAAGACCGCGCCATGACCGACAAGCCGCAAGACAAGCCCGGCGAGCCCCAAACGGGCGAGCGCGACTACAGCCAGACGCTGTTCCTGCCGCAGACCGAATTCCCCATGCGCGCCGGCCTGCCGCAGAAGGAGCCGGAGTTGCTTAAGCGCTGGCAGAGGCTCAACCTTTACAAGCGCCTGCGCGAAACCGCCAAGGGCCGCGACAAGTTTGTGCTGCACGACGGCCCGCCATACGCCAACGGCAACATCCACATCGGGCATGCGCTCAACAAGATCCTGAAGGACGTGGTGACCCGCAGCCAGCAGATGCTCGGCTACGATTCCAACTACGTGCCGGGCTGGGACTGCCACGGCCTGCCGATCGAATGGAAGATCGAAGAAGAGAACTATCGCTCCAAGAACAAGAAGAAGCCCGATCTGTCCGACCCCGATGCGATGATCGCGTTCCGCAAAGAATGCCGCGCCTACGCCGAGAACTGGCTGAACGTGCAGCGCGAAGAGTTCAAGCGGCTCGGCGTCGAGGGCGACTGGGATCATCCCTACACGACGATGAGCTTTCCGGCCGAGGCGCAGATCGCGCGCGAGCTGATGAAGTTCGCGGGCAACGGCACTTTGTATCGCGGTTCGAAGCCGGTGATGTGGAGCGTGGTGGAGAAGACGGCGCTGGCGGAGGCCGAGGTCGAGTACGAGGATTATACGAGCGATACGGTGTGGGTGAAGTTTCCGGTGGCGCGCGTAGCTGTGGCGCCGGGCGCCAGCGAAAGCTACACCGCGCTCGCCTTTAACCTGCCGAGCGGGAACGCAAGCGTTGTCATCTGGACGACGACGCCGTGGACGCTTCCAGGCAATCGCGCCATCAGCTTCTCGCCAAAAATTGGCTACGGCGTCTATCGCGTCGCCGAGGCCGCCGCCGACAATTGGGCCAAGACGGGCGACACGCTGATCCTGGCCGACAAGCTCGCCACCGACGTGTTCAAGCAGGCGCGGGTCACCGGCTATGAAAAGGTGCAGGAGCTGCCGGCTGCGATTCTGGAAGGACTGGTCTGCGCGCATCCGCTCCAAGGCATGGGAGGCTACGACTTCGACGTGCCGTTGCTGGCCGGCGATCACGTCACCGACGACACCGGAACGGGCTTCGTGCACACCGCGCCCGGTCACGGCCGCGAGGACTTCGAGGTCTGGACCGCGAATGCGCGCAACCTCGAAGCGCGTGGCATCAATCCTGCGATCCCCTACACCGTCGATGAGAACGGCGCGCTGACCGCGCACGCCCCCGGCTTCGAGGGCAAGCGCGTCATCAACGACAAGGGCGAGAAGGGCGACGCCAACGAGGCGGTCATCAAGGCGCTGCAAGCCGCGGGCAACATCATCGCGCGCGGGCGGCTGAAGCATCAGTACCCGCACTCGTGGCGTTCTAAGAAGCCGGTCATCTTCCGCAACACGCCGCAATGGTTCATTGCGATGGACAAGCCGATCAAGGGCCTGGACGGCAGCTTGCGCGGCATCGCCCTGGGCGAAATCAAAGCCACCCGCTGGGTGCCCGCCGCCGGCGAAAATCGCATCACCAGCATGATCGCCAACCGCCCGGACTGGGTGATCTCGCGGCAGCGCGCATGGGGCGTGCCGATCGCTGTGTTCATGCGCGAGAACGCCGACGGCACCGCAACGATCCTGCAGGACGAAGCGGTGAACGCGCGGATCGCCGATGCGTTCGCGCAGGAGGGCGCCGACGCCTGGTACAAGGCCGGCGCCCGCGAGCGCTTCCTCGGCAGCCGCGCCAACGAGGACTGGAAGAAGGTCGACGACATCTGCGACGTCTGGTTCGATTCGGGCTCCACCCACGCCTTCGTGCTGGAGGACCCCAAACAGTTCCCGAGCCTCGCCGGCATCAAGCGCAAGCACGACGGCGGCCCGGACCAGGTGATGTATCTCGAAGGCTCCGACCAGCACCGCGGCTGGTTCCACTCGTCGCTACTGGAAAGCTGCGGCACCCGCGGCCGCGCGCCGTTCGATGTGGTGCTGACGCACGGCTTCGTGCTCGACGAGCAGGGCCGCAAGATGTCGAAATCGCTCGGCAACGTCACCGCGCCGCAGGACGTGATGAAGAACTCCGGCGCCGACATCCTGCGGATGTGGGTGTGCGCGTCTGACTACGCCGACGATCTGCGCATCGGACCGGAAATCCTCAAGACCACCATCGACACCTACCGCAAGCTTCGCAACACCTTGCGGTGGCTGCTCGGCAGCCTCGCGCATTTCAGTGAGGACGACCGCGTCGCGCCGGACAAGATGCCGGAGTTGGAGCGGCTGATGCTGCACCGGCTGGCCGAACTCGACGAACTGGTGCGCAAGGCCTACGGCGAGTTCGACTACAAGCGCATCTTCGCGGCGCTCAGCCATTTCATGACCACCGACCTGTCGGCGTTCTATTTCGACGTGCGCAAGGACGCTCTCTACTGCGATCCGATCTCCTCGCACACCCGCAAGGCCGCGCTCACCGTCATCGACCACCTGTTCCGCTGCACGGTCACATGGCTCGCGCCGATGCTCTGCTTCACCGCCGAAGAGGCGTGGTGCGAACGCTATCGCTCCGAGGACATCTCGGTGCATCTGGAGACGTTTCCGGCGGTGCCGGCCGCGTGGCGCGACGACAAGCTCGCCGAGAAATGGCGCAAGGTTCGGCTGGTTCGCCGCGCCGTCACGGGGGCGCTGGAGATCGCGCGCGCGGGCAAACGCATCGGCTCATCGCTGGAAGCCGATCCGATCGTCCACGTCTCCAATGCAGAGTTGTTCGAGGCGCTGGTGGACATCGACCTCGAGGAGGTCTGCATCACCTCAGGCGCAACGCTGGTGAACGATGAAGGCCCCGCCGATGCCTTCCGGATGCCGGAGGTGCCGGGCGTCGCCGTGGTGGTGAACCTCGCTGAAGGCCGCAAGTGCGCACGCTCGTGGAAAATCTCCCACACCGTCGGCAACGACCCGCAATATCCCGACGTGACGCCGCGCGACGCCAAGGCGTTGCGCGAGTGGGACAACCTGCGCAAGGCGGCAGGGTGACCGCCGGGATGCAGGCGCCGCAGCGCTATCTCTTCGGACCGTTTAGCGCGCTCGGGCTGGCCGCCGCCGTCCTGACCGGCGCCGCCGATCAGGCGTCGAAGCTCTGGCTGCTCAAGGTCTATGAGTTGGCCGACCGGGGCGTCGTCAAACTCATGCCCTTCGTCGATCTGGTGCTGACCTGGAACACCGGCATCAGCTACGGCTGGTTCGCCCAGGAGGGCCCATTCGGCCAGGGCGCCCTGCTCGCCTTCAAGGCGCTGGCGGTCGCGCTGCTGTGGATATGGCTGGCGTGCGCCTCGTCCCGGCTGGCGGCTCTGTCGCTTGGGCTGATTATCGGCGGGGCGCTCGGCAATGGCATCGACCGCCTGGCCCACGGCGCGGTGGTCGATTTTGTGCTGCTGTACGCGCAAACTGCCACTTGGCGCTTCAATTGGTACGTCTTTAACCTCGCCGATGTAGCTATCGTTGCCGGGGTGATCGGACTCTTGTATGAATCCTTATGGGGAGAGAACGCCCCAAAAGCGCCCTGATCGCGGGGATAACTGCCCTCGCAAGCCACAAACTGCCGTAAGTTCAAAGGGTTCGTATCGGCAACATGATGAGCTTCAGGCCCAAGACCAAATTCACCGGTTTCGCCCTCGCGGCCACGCTCGGCATGGCTTTGGTCGTCGCCAGCGGGACGTTCGCGAACGCCGCGGACGATGACGACGACGACGTGCTACTCGACACCAAAATCTTTCGCGGCATCATGAAGGGCCTCGGCCTGCGCAAGGACGGCCAGGGCATCGATTACCGCGAGCGCTCGCCGCTGGTTCTGCCGCCCGGCAAAGAGGCGACGCAACTCCCGCCCCCCCAGGATCCCTTGGCCATCAAGAAGGCCGCCGGCTGGCCGGACGATCCGGATATCAAGCGGGTGAAGCAGGCCCGGGAAGCCGACCGCAAACGCAAGCCGGTCGAACCCGGCGTCGATGACAGGCCGCTGCCGCCGAACAAGATGACCGATGGTTCGCTTGCCACCACCGGCAGCCGGGCCGGCGAGGCCCCGGGCCCGTCGCAGGAGCAATCGTCGGCACCGAGCACCAATGCTGAACTCGGCTCCAAGGGCTTCATGGACATGTTCAAGAGCGGTCTTTGGGCGCCGAAGGAAGAATACACGCCATTCACCGGCGAGCCGCAGCGCAGCAGCCTGACCGAGCCGCCGCGCGGCTACCGCACACCTTCGCCTGCTCAGCCCTACGGCGTCGGACGCGAAAAGTGGACGCCAACGGTCGCCGATAGGAACGTACCTGCTAAGTAGTCAGACGCCGGATCGAGCACTGTCTTCGACGGTCTGCGTCATACCCGGCGGGGCGTCACGCTCCGCCGCACAACCCAACGAAGACCGCGCGAGACTGCATTGCCCATCAATCTGACGTTCCGGCGCAACGCCCAGGCCCCCACGGGCGTGGCCCTTGCAAGCTTCGTTGCAGGCTTGCCACTTGCAGGCTTGACCCTGGCCGGCCTGGCCATCGCATCCGTATTCGGCACCGCCACCATGGCCGCGCCGAAGCCTGAGATCGGCCACTTCACACTCACCAACGGTCTCGAAGTCGTGGTGGTGCCGGACCGGCGCGCGCCGGTCATCACCCACATGGTCTGGTACAAGGTCGGCGCCGCGGATGAGACGCCCGGAAAGTCCGGCCTCGCCCACTTCCTTGAGCATCTGCTGTTCAAGGGCACCGCGAAAAACCCGATTGGCAAATTCTCACAGACGGTGGCATTCGTCGGCGGCCAGGAAAATGCCTTCACCGCCCAGGACTACACGGGGTACTTCCAGCGCGTATCGCGCGATCATCTCAAGACCCTGATGGAGTTCGAGTCCGATCGCATGACCGGTCTGGTGCTGACCGACGAAACCGTAGGCCCCGAACTCAAAGTCGTGCTCGAAGAACAGAACCAGCGCGTCGCCAACAATCCACGGGCGCGGCTCTCCGAGCAGATCGACGCCGCGCTTTATCTCAATCATCCCTACGGCCGTCCGGTGATCGGCTGGCGGCACGAGATCGAAAAGCTCAACCGCGAGGAGGCGCTGGCTTTCTACAAGCGCTTCTACACGCCCAACAACGCGGTCCTCGTCGTCGCGGGCGACGTCAAAACCGACGAAATCAAGGCGCTCGCCCAGGAGACCTACGGCAAGGTTCCCAAAGTCGCGGAGATTGCCCCGCGGGTGCGTCCGCAGGAGCCCGTGCAAATCGCAGCCCGTCACGTCACGCTGGCGGACGCCCGCGTGCAGCAGCCGAGCCTGCACCGCGCTTACCTCGTGCCCTCGTCAACCACCGCCAAGCCTGGCGAGGCCGAAGGGCTCGAAATCCTGTCGTTCATTCTCGGCCACGGCACCACCAGCCGGCTCTACCGCACGCTGGTGGTCGAACG
This sequence comes from Alphaproteobacteria bacterium, assembly GCA_026400395.1. GTDB lineage: Bacteria > Pseudomonadota > Alphaproteobacteria > Rhizobiales > Xanthobacteraceae > Z2-YC6860. Next base: position 32,824 of record JAPLPD010000154.1, read on the forward strand.
CGAACTCGCCGTCGGCGCCGGCGGTTTCTACAACGGCACAGCCCTGGATGCCACGCAGTTCGGTGTCTATGGATCGCCGAAGCCGGGCGTTACTCTCAACAAGCTCGAAGACGCCATCGACGGCGTCATCGACGATGTGGTCGCTAAAGGTGTGACCCCGGAAGAGGTCGAACGCGCCAAGAACCGGCTGATTGCCGATGCCGTCTATGCGCAGGACAGCCAGGCGACGATGGCGCGCTGGTACGGCGCGGCGCTTACCACCGGATCGACGGTCGAAGACGTGCAAGCCTGGCCCGACCGCATCCGCGCGGTCACCGCCGACACGGTGAACGCGGCAGCCAAGGCATGGCTCGACAAGCGCCGTTCGGTGACCGGCTATCTGGTCAAGGATTCTCAGCAAGAGGAAAAGCGAACGTGATCCGCCATCTGCGTTGTCTTGCCGCCGGCGCGTCGGCATTGATCGCCGCGTTCACGGCCCATCCCGCGGAGGCGGCGAAGGTCCAGCGCGTGGTTTCGCCGGGCGGTATCGAAGCGTGGCTGGTGCAGGAGCCGTCGCTGCCGCTGGTGGCGCTGAACTTCGCCTTCATCGGCGGCGCGACGGACGACCCGGTGGACAAGCCGGGCGTCGGCTACATGGTTTCTTCGCTGCTTGACGACGGCGCCGGCGAACTCGACGCCAAGGCGTTCCAGCAGCAGGTTGAGGACAATGCCGTCGAGCTGCGTTTCTCCGTCACGCAGGACTACTTCTACGGCTCGATCCGTCTGCTCAGCGACCGCCAGGAAAAGAGCTTCGACCTGCTGCGTCTCGCGCTCAACCAGCCGCGCTTCGACGCCGACGCGATAGCGCGCGTGCGCGATCAGATTTTGGCGGGGCTGCGGCGCGAAACCACCGATCCGGGCAGCATCGCCAACCGGGTGTGGTGGAGCACCGCATTCCCGAACCATCCCTACGGGCGGCCGACCAGCGGTTCGCTCACCTCGGTCCCGGCGATTACCGCCGACGACCTGCGGACCTACGCGCGCTCGGTCATGGCGCGCGACTCGCTCAAGATCGCGGCGGTCGGTGACATCGACGCTGCAGCCCTGGGCAAGGTGCTCGATCGCGTGTTCGGCGCGCTCCCCGCGACCGGCAAGCGCATCGCGGTGCCGAACGCGCCGGTGCGCGATGGCGGCCGGCGGATCGTGACGCAGCTCAACGTGCCGCAGGCCGTGGTCCGCATGGGCGGCGCCGGCATCATGCGCAAGGACCCGGATTTCATCCCGGCCTATGTGGTCAATCACATTTTGGGCGGTGGTTCATTCACCTCCCGCCTTTACGACGAGGTTCGCGAGAAACGCGGCCTCGCCTACGGCGTGTCGTCCTATCTGCTGTCCATGCGCCACGCCGCCATGTTCATGGCCAACACACAGACCCAGGCCAACAGCGCCCGCGAGGCGCTGGAACTGATTGAGGCGCAAGTTCAGCGCATGGTCAAGGACGGTCCGACCGAGGACGAACTGGCCAAGGCAAAAGCGTATCTCAAGGGCTCCTATGCGTTGAATTTCGACACATCGACCAAGATCGCCAGCATCCTGCTCCAGAACCAGCTCGACGAGCTCGGCATCGACTACATCGACAAGCGCAACGCCCTGATGGACGCCGTCACGATCGAGGACGCCCGCCGCGCCGCCAAGCGGATCGCCGAAGGCGGCATGCTGGTCACGGTTGTGGGCCAGCCGAAGGATTTGACCTCGAAGGAACCGGGCGGCTGAGCATGTTAGTTGCCCCCGCTGGCGGGGAAGCCATCCGATGACACTGAAACAGTCTATCGATCACGCACGGCCGGAAAACTTCTCCGAAGTGCTGGCTCGCACCGCCCCGGCGCTCGATATGCTGCGCGCGCGCCACGCCGACGGCACCCTGCCGCTGCTGCGGCTGGCCGAGAAGCGCGACGACATCGCCACCGTGCTGGGTTACGCGGCGCTGCTCCGCGACGGAACCAGCGATTTGGTTTTTCTCGGCACCGGCGGCTCCAGCCTCGGCGGCCAGACGCTGGCGCAGCTTGCCGGCCATGCAGTCCCCGGCGTCGGCGCCCTGCGCGATCCGCCGCGCATCCATTTCATGGACAACCTCGATCCTGACAGCTACGGCGCGCTGCTGGCGCGCCTGCCGCTCAAGACCAGCCGCTTCGTCGCGGTGTCGAAGTCCGGCGGCACCGGCGAGACGCTGATGCAGACCATCACCGCGCTCGATGCGCTGAAGGCGGCCCGGCTCGATCCGCATGATCATGTGCTCGGGATCACTGAGCCCGCCAAGCCCCGCAAGGCGAACGGCCTGCGCGATCTGCTGTCGATCCACCAGATCCGGACGATGGATCACGATCCGGGCGTCGGCGGCCGCTATTCCGTGCTGACCAACGTCGGGCTGCTCCCCGCCGCGGTGTGCGGCCTCGACATCGGCGCAATCCGCGAGGGCGCCGCCGCTGCGCTGGCGCCGGTGCTTGCGAACAGTCCGCCCGGCGACGTGCCCGCCGCCGTGGGCGCCGCGCTCGCGGCATCGCTGTCTGCAAGCAAGACCATCTCGGTGATGATGGCCTACTCCGACCGGCTTCAGATGTTCACCAAGTGGTACGTGCAGCTCTGGGCCGAAAGTCTCGGCAAGGACGGCAAGGGCACTACGCCGATCGCGGCGCTCGGCCCGGTGGATCAGCACAGCCAGCTTCAACTCTACATGGCCGGTCCGCGCGACAAGCTTTTCACCATCGTCACCGCCTCGCCCGCCGGCCGCGGCCCGCGCATCAACGCCGCGCTCGCCAGGATGTCCGGCGAGCCGGATTTTGCCGGCAAGGCGATCGGCGATCTCGTCGCGGCGCAGGGCCGCGCCACTGCCGAGACACTCGCCAAGAACGGCAATCCGGTGCGCACCATCCATCTCGAGCGGGTGGACGAGCGCCATTTGGGCGAACTGCTGATGCACTTCATGCTGGAGACGATCATCGCCGCCCATCTGCTCGGGGTCGATCCGTTCGACCAGCCGGCGGTTGAAGAGGGCAAGGTGCTGGCGAAGAAGTATCTGGCCGGGTAGAAGCTGGCATCGCCCGAGGGGCGTTGTCATGATCCGCATCACCGACCAGATCAGCATCGACGAATCCGAGATCGAGGAAAGCTTCGTGCGTTCGTCCGGCCCCGGCGGCCAGAACGTCAATAAGCTCTCGACCGCCGTGCAACTTCGTTTCAACGTCCGCCGGTCGTTGTCGCTGCCCAACGACGTGGCCCTGCGGCTGATGCGGCTCGGCGGCCGGCGCATCACCAAGGACGGCGTCCTGGTGCTGATCGCGCAGAGCCATCGGACCCAGGAGCGCAACCGCGCCGATGCCCAGCAGCGGCTGGTCGCGCTGATCCAGGAGGCGGCTGTGAAACCGACGCCCCGGCGTGCCACCAAGCCGACCAAAGCCTCCAAGCAGCGACGGATCGAAGGCAAGAAACGCCGCTCCGGCGTCAAGGACATGCGGCGGAGCAAGCCTTCGTTCGATTAGGCGCGGTTCCGCCCGCGGGCGAATAACGGGGGCATTTCGGCGCCCGCCCTCGTGGCGATCCAGTTGCGCCGATAGATTCGATCTCTGAGTCGCACTGTGTCACCTCCCCCACCTGGGCGGCGGTGAAGGAAAAACGATGCCCGTCCGTCAGCTTTCCGAGACCCTGGTCAACCGCATCGCCGCCGGCGAAGTGGTCGAGCGTCCGGCCAGCGTGGTCAAGGAACTGGTCGAGAACGCGCTCGATGCCGGAGCCCATCGGATCGAGATCGCCACCGATGGCGGCGGGCGGCGGCTCATTCGCGTCGCCGACGATGGTTCGGGCATGTCGAGCGCCGATCTCGACCTCGCGGTCGAACGCCACGCCACCTCCAAGCTCGACGGAGACGACCTTTTGCAGATCAGCACGCTCGGTTTTCGCGGCGAGGCGCTGCCCTCGATCGGCTCGGTGGCGCGGTTGACCATCACCACGCGCCAGGCCGGCCAAGCGAGCGGCGACCACGCCTGGGCGATCACCGTCGATGCCGGCGCCAAGTCGGAGATCAAGCCGGCCGCGCTGTCGGAAGGCACTCGCGTCGAGGTGAAGGACCTGTTCTACGCCACGCCGGCGCGGCTGAAATTCCTCAAGAGCGACCGCAGCGAGGCCGAGGCGGTGCGCGAGGTGGTGCGCCGTCTGGCGATGAGCCGGCCGGATGTGGCCTTCACGCTGGTGAGCGACGAGCGCGCGCCGGTGACCTGGCCCGCGGCGCTGCCGGGCGCGCCGGGACGGCTGGCGCGGCTCGCAGACATTCTGGGATCGGACTTCCGCGCCAATTCCGTCGAGGTCGGCGCCGAGCGCGATGGTGTCGTGGTCGAAGGCTATGCCGGGTTGCCGACCCACAACCGCGCCAACTCGCTCGGCCAGTATCTTTTCGTCAACGGCCGCCCGGTGCGCGACAAGCTCCTGATCGGCGTCATCCGCGGCGCCTATGCCGACTATCTGCCGCGCGACCGCCATCCGGTGGTGGCGCTGTTCGTGACGCTGCCGCCGCGCGAGGTTGATGTGAACGTGCATCCGGCCAAAACCGAGGTACGCTTCCGCGACAACACGCTGGTTCGCTCCCTGCTGATGCACGCGCTCAAGGACGGACTCGCCCGCGACGCGCAGCGCGCCGCCTCAACCGGCGGCTCGGCAACCATCGCAGCGTTTCGCCCGGCCGCCCTGCCCCGCCGCGACAATTTCGACTGGCGGCGCTCGCTGTCACGGCCGTTGCCGCCGCGCGGCGCGTTGGCCGCCTGGAGCACGGCTGAGCCGGGCTTCGCTGAAGCCGCGCAATCGGTGTTCGACGTGGGGTCGGCGGCGGCCACCGCCCGCGTCGAAATGGCCGAGCCCGCTTCGGATCTGCTCGACCGCCCGCTCGGCGCCGCCCGCGCGCAGGTGCACGACACCTACATCGTTTCGCAAACCCGCGATGGTCTCGTCATCGTCGATCAGCACGCCGCTCACGAGCGGCTGGTGTACGAACGCATGAAGGCCGGTCTCGATCAGAACGGCATCGCGCGGCAGATTCTGCTGATCCCGGATATCGTTGAACTCGACCCCGCCGATATCGAACGGCTGCTGTCGCGCTCGGAGGAACTCAAGCGCTTCGGCCTTGCGATCGAGCCGTTCGGCCCGGGCGCCATCGCCGTCCGCGAGACGCCTTCCATGTTGGGCGAGATCGACGCCGCCGCGCTCGCCCGCGATTTGGCCGAGCATCTCGCCGAGTGGGACGAGGCGCTTCCCCTGGAGCGCCGGCTGATGCATGTCGCCGCCACAATGGCCTGCTACGGCTCGGTTCGCGCCGGCCGCCGGCTCAAGCCGGAGGAGATGAACGCGCTGCTCCGCGAAATGGAAACGACGCCCAACTCCGGCCAGTGCAACCACGGCCGGCCCACCTACGTCGAACTCAAGCTCACCGACATCGAGCGGCTGTTCGGCCGGCGCTGATCGTCCCCGCCAAGGCGCGGCATAGCGCCGCTTGACCTTCGCCGCTCCGGCGGCAAGTCTCTCCACCAGGGAGAGAAGCATGCTCAAGACAATCGCAGCAATTGCGCTTGCCGGTTTTGCAGCGCTCGCGCCCCCGGCCGGCGCGCAGGAGGCTTGGCCGAACCGGCCGGTCACCGTGATCGTGCCCTATGCCGCGGGCGGTCCGGTCGACACCGTCGCCCGTGTCATGACGTCGCGAATCAGCGAGCTATCGGGGCAACAGTTCATCGTCGAGAACGTCGGCGGTGCCGGCGGCCAGACCGGCGCGGCGCGCGCCGCCAAGGCCGCGCCCGACGGCTACACCGTGCTGCTGTCGGGCAGCGCCGTGCTGGCGCAGAACCCGGCCCTCTACAAGCGACAAAGCTACAACCCGATCACCGACTTCGAGCACTCCACGCTGCACACGGATTCCGCCCGCGTTCTGATCACGCGCAAGGATTTCCCCGCGAACACGTTTCCCGAGTTCGTGGCTTATGTGAAGGCCAACGCCGACAAGCTGCAGTACGGCTCGGCCGGCGTCGGTTCCGGCGGGCACGTTTGCGAAATCCTGTTCGACATGGCGATGGGCGTCAAACTCACGCACGTCCCCTACCGTGGAGCGGGCCCCGCGATGCAGGATTTGATCGCCGGGCGCCTCGATTTCATGCCGGAGCAGATATCCACTGCGGTTCCGCAGATTCAGGGCGGCACCGTCAAGGCAATTGCCACACTCGGCATCGAGCCCGCGCCAGGGCTTGAAAGCCTGCCGACCTCGGAATCCCAAGGCATGAAGGGCCTCGATTGCGGCGCATGGGGCGCCTTCTCGTTTCCCAAAGGCACCGAGAAAGAGATCGTGCAGCGCCTCGCCAAACTTTCGAGCGATGCGGTCGATACCCCCGCGGTGCGCGAGCGGTTCAAGACCATCGGCGTCACCGTCGCCGCCCGCGAGCGACGCTCGCCGGAATACCTGACAAAATTCGTCGCGAGCGAAGTCGAACGTTGGGGCAAGCCGATCAAAGCCAGCGGTATGAGCATCGACTGAAATATGCCAAAAGATGCCATGCGCTGACGAGGAGAAGCGAATGATGAAATGCGGGATTGCGGTTGCCGCGATGGCGGCAGCGCTCACGGGCTGGAGCGCCCCGGCATCCGCCCAGGACTGGCCGACGAGGCCGATCACGCTGATCGTGCCGTTCACCGCCGGCGGCGGTGTGGATGCCAGCGCCCGGTTGCAGGCGCTCGCCATCGGCGAGGCGCTGGGCCAGACCATCGTGGTCGAAAATGTCGGTGCGGCGGCCGGCACCATCGGCTCCGGCCGCGTAGCCAAGGGGACGCCTGATGGTTACACGTTCCTGATCGGCAACAGCGGCACCCAGGTCTACAGCCAGGCGCTCTACAAGAAGCGCCCCTATGACGCGATCGCCGATTTCGAGCCGATCGCGATGGTGACCGAATCGCCGCGCATTCTGGTCGCGCGCAACGGCCTGCCGGTGAAGAACCTGCAGGAGATGGTCGCCTATATGAAAGCCAACCAATCGAAGATGCAGTACGCCTCGGCCGGCGTCGGCTCGGGTACGCATCTGCCCTGCGCGCTGTTCAATTTCACGCTGGGCGTCGAAATCACCCACGTTCCCTATCGCGGCGAAGGCCAGGCGCTGCAGGACGTGATCGCCGATCGCCTCGACTACATGTGCACCACCATTCAGAGCGGCGCCGCCCAGAGCAAGCAGGGCACCGTGAAGGGCATCGCGGTGATGGCGCCGCGGCGCTCGCCGGTCGTTCCCGACCTCGCCACCACCGGCGAACAGGGCGTGGCGGGCGTCGAGGCGACAGTCTGGAACGGATTCTTTTTCCCGAAGGGCACGCCGAAGCCGATCGTCGACAAGATGCAGAAGACGATCGAGACGATGATTGCCCGGCCCGACATTCGCCAGAAGATGGAATCGCTCGGCCTCGAAGTCCTGCCGCCCGAGCAGCGCACCCCGGCCTATCTCTCGAAGTTCCTGGCCGAGGATGTAGAACGTTGGGGCAAGGTAATCAGGGCGGCCGGCATCAGCGTCGAGTAGCGCACGCTCTGCACGGCTTGGCCGTGATGTCCCGGCCAGAGCTTTGATCTGGTTTGCAGCGGCCACTCGATGCCCGGCCTTGAGCCGAGCATCGATGCCGTTCGTTGCGCAAAGCAAGGCGTGGATGGCCGGGTCAAGCCCGGCTATGATGAACTTTGATACGACATAGAGAGGAAAAGCCCGGTTCAGGCCGCGCGCAGAAAAATAAGCTGCGTGTCGCCGTAGTCGCGCCGCTCGATCTCGACAAACCCTGCAGGCGGCGCAAACGCCGAGTCAGCCGCCTCCTCAACCACCAGCAGCGCGTCGGCGGTGAGCCAGCCGCCCTCGCGCGCTGCGGTCAGCGCCTGCTCGGCGAGGCCCTTGCCATAGGGCGGATCGAGGAAGGCCAGCGAGAACGGCTCCATCGGATGCGCCGGTCCGAGCCGCGTGGCGTCGCGCCGATAAACCTTGGTCGCGCCGCCGGCGCCGAACGCATCGACATTGCCCCGCAGCAACGCGCGCGCCTCCGCGCCATCATCGACGAACAGCACGAACGCCGCGCCGCGCGACAGCGCCTCAAGTCCGAGCGCGCCGGTTCCGGCAAACAGGTCGAGCACACGGGCGCCTTCGACCTCATCGCCGTACGAGTGCGTCAGGATGTTGAACAGCGACTCGCGCAAACGATCCGCCGTGGGCCGGATCGCTTGCGACGCCGGCGCCAAAATTGTGCGCCCGCGGTATCGGCCGCTGACGATGCGCATCAGCGATCCCGCCGGCCTTTATAAGGCCGGTGCCCGCCGCGCGGCGGCGGAGTCCGATCATCGCCACGGTGCGGTTTGCGCCCGCCGTCATGTTGCGACGGCCTTTGCCGTTCGCCCTGCGGTGTCCGGTGCTGCCGCTCACCCTGGGGCGAAGACCGCCCGGAGCGAAATGGCGCAACCTCCGAACGCTCGCGTTTCTGTTCGAGCTTCGGCGACGCCCGCCCGGATTTTTTCCCACCGCGGTCCGGTGCGCCACGCCGGCGATGCTGCGGCTTGCTGTCGTCGCTCCGCGATGGCGTTCGCCCGCCGTCATGCCGCGGCGGCCGGTGCGATCCGAAATGGGCGGATGTGCGCGGCTTGTCCGTACTCTTGCCTGAACCACGATCGGGCGCGCCCCGGCGGCCGCCCTTCGGCGGACGCTGATCGCGATTGGGGCGAACCGCCTCGGCGGCGCGAGCCTCTGGCTGGCGTTGCGGCGCTCTCACCGGGGTGAGTTCGCGCTCCACCAACGGCCCGGAAAAATCGGCGCCCGCGACGGCGGCGATCCGATCTCCGAGCTGTTCGCGGAGCGCGCGGGTCTTGACCTCCTCCACCGCGCCGTCGGGCAGTTCGCCGAGTTGGAACGGCCCGTAGGACACGCGGATCAGCCGGTTCACCGCCAGGCCCAGATGCCCCAGCACGTTGCGGATTTCGCGGTTCTTGCCCTCGCGCATGGCGAAGGTGAGCCAGACGTTGGAGCCCTGCTCGCGGTCGAGCACGGCTTCGATGGCGCCGTAACGGATGCCTTCGACCTCGATGCCGTTTCGCAACTCGTCGAGCTGCGCCTGGGTGATCTTGCCGTGGGCGCGCACGCGATACCGGCGCAGCCACCCGGTCGCCGGCAACTCCAGCGCACGCGCGAGTCCGCCGTCGTTGGTCAGCAGCAGCAGACCTTCGGTGTTGAGATCGAGACGCCCGATGCTGACCACGCGAGGCATATCGTTCGGCAGCGCGCCGAAGATGGTCGGCCGGCCGTGGGTGTCGGAATAGGTGGTGACGAGGCCACGCGGCTTGTGAAACAGGAACAGCCGCGTGCGCTCCTTCTCGGGCAGAGGCTTGCCGTCCACCGCGATGCGGTCCTTGGCGCTCACGTTGAGCGCCGGAGAGTGGATTTTCGCATCGTTGACGGTCACCCGCCCCGCCTCGATCCAGGCTTCGGCCTCGCGCCGCGAGGCAAGCCCCGCCCGCGCGATCACTTTGGCGACCCGCTCGACCGATTTGGCAGACGGCAGCGGCAGGGCCATCTCTGGCTTGGGCAGCGCGGTCTTGAGCCGTTTGCCGCGGAACGGCCGGCCGCGATGGTGAGCGGGGCCGGTATCGGGGGCTTGAGCCGGGGTCTGCCCCTTGGCGTCTGGTTTGTCGTCGTTCATCGGCGTCTTTATACACGTCCGGGTTATCGAGGTGTGGAATGCCGTCATTCATGGAAATGGCGCTGGATCAGGCGCAAAAGGCGCAATCCGCCGGAGAAGTGCCGATCGGCTGCGTGATTGTGCGCGATGGCTTGGTGATCGCCGCCGCCGGCAACCGCACCCTCGCCGACCGCGATCCGACCGCCCATGCCGAGATGATCGCCATCCGCGCCGCCGCCCAGGCGCTTGGATCGGAACGCCTGACCGATTGCGACCTGCACGTCACGCTGGAGCCCTGCGCCATGTGCGCGGCGGCGATTTCCTTCGCGCGCATTCGCCGGCTCTATTATGGCGCGCCCGACCAGAAGGGCGGCGCCGTCGACAGCGGCGTGCGTTTTTTCGCGGCGCCGACCTGCCACCACCGCCCCGAGGTCTATGGCGGCATCAGCGAAGCCGCCTCTGCCACGCTGCTGCGGAGCTTCTTCGAAACGAAACGGTCTTAGCGGTCGCGCTCCTCGGGCTGCCGGCGGTCCTCGTCGGCGCCATTGCCGAGCCCGAACTGCGTGAAGCGCAGGCTGATGTTGCCCGGCGCTTCGCCGCTGGCCTCGATCCGATGGCAGAAGTCGAAGAAATGCGGCTGACTGCCCTCGAACATGTCGTCGTAGGTGGCCCGCCCCCAGACGTACAGATGCAGCCGGTCCTCGATCGCCGCCTGGATGTCACGCATCGGTAACAGCACCGGCCCGAATTCCGCCTTGGCGCTCGGACCGAGGAACAGGCTCTCCGGCGCGCGGACATAGTTGATGTCGAAGTCGGGCGCCAGTTCGCCGTGCGAGGCCACCCAGTTGGTGCTGATGCGGAGCCTGCGGGTCGGGGTCGTGCCGGCGTTGGCCCAAATTGGGCTGATCTTGACGTTGGTTCGATCGGTGCTCCATTCCAACGCGCCGACATAGACGAAGGCGCGCTGGGCGATCAGCGTATTGCGGTCGATTTGTTGAGCCGTGCGGCGCATGGCGCGAAGCCCGACCCCGAGGTAAAGCGCCTGCAGCGCGAATGCGATGGCCAGAAACGCCATCGCCGCGACAACCAAGGCCGAATAGAGCAGCAACTGGTCACCGAACGCTCGCTTGTCCTCACGATCGCGTGGATCAATTTCCGCGGGGGCCGGCGGCTTTGGCATTTCAACCACCCTGACCGCGAGCGGCGGGTCAACGACACGAACCTCAACCGGCGCCTGTTGCGCCGGTGGAGCTTGCGGCGGCGGCGCCGCCGGCTCCGGCGTCTGCGCAATCGAAGCCCCGGCCGCCATCAGCACCAGCACCACTGCAAGGCCCGCGCAGAAAAATCGCAACATGTTACAAAAGCCCCGAACCGCCGAGCGCATGCGAACCCGCGCCGCACCCTTTAAGTCTAGCAGCGTACCCGAAAGCCGGACCGATTCCAGCCTGGTACCCAAAGCTCTGCCGGCGGCGGTCGGCGCGGCGATATGGAACAGGAAAACCGCTGACTCCTCAGGCGATGGTGTCGAGGATGTGACCGCTGCGAGGCTCCGGCGCAGGCGACTGCCCCTGCTCCGGCTTTGGAGGTGCCTGATCGCCTTCGGCATCGGCATCGGCCGGAGGATGCGGCGCGTCTTTGGGCGCCTTCCAGCGAGTGTAGGCGCGGGGCAATATCTGCTGCACGCCAATGGGGAAAATAGGCATCGGTCTAGGGTGCACGCCAACCACCAACAACCCTTGCGCGGAATACCGCCCATTTGATTCAAATGCGCCGGATCGGCTCAGGCGCCGATCAGCCTTGCGAGCTTTTCCGTGAATTCGGCCTTCACCGGATCGGCGGCGCGCAGGATGGCGCTCGCCTGCAGAAAGCCGAGTGCGCGGAACGATCCGACATTGGGCTGCAGCAGCAGATCGGGCGCGCCGTGGCGGAGCTTCTCGCTGATGATCGAGTGCGTCATCACCAGCACGGTGGCGTAAAGGCACTCCAGCGCGTTCGGCACCTCGCGCCGGTCGGCCGATACCGGCCCCGATATCTCCACCGCAACGATTACGTCGGCAACGCTGCGCAGATGATCGAACGGCAGCGGATTGGGTCGCGCCGCCGTCGACCAGAACCTGCCCGTCGATCTCGACTGGACGCATGATGGTCGGAAGCGAGATCGACGCCGCCAGCGCCCGCCGCAGCGGCCCCTGCGTGAAAACAACCTCGCGCCGAAGGTAAAGGTCCGAGGCGATCACGGTCAGCGGGATCGACAGGCCGGAAAAATCCTCCGGCAGACTCTCCGGCAGGAACTGCTCGCAGACGCGCTCCGCGTCCAGCCGCGTCGCGTCGCCAAGGCCGCCGCCGAACAGATCGCGCAACTTGCCGGCGCGGGCCCGCATCATGCGGCGCATCACGTCGGTGCGGTTGTGCGCGATGTGGATCGCGTGACGGCGCATCTCGCGGCCGCTCATGCCGGCGGCATAGCCCGCGCCGATCAGCGCGCCGATCGAGGTACCGGCGATCGCCACCGGCTTCACGCCCATCTCGTCCAGCGCTTCGGCCACGACGATGTGAGCGAGGCCCCGCGCCCCGCCACCGCCGAGCGCCAGCGCCACCGATTTCATTTCGCGCCCGCCTCGCGGGCGAAGCGCCACGCGGTCTCCGCAAGCGGCCGCACCATCTGCGCCTTGGCCGGCGCATGCTCGCTGGTCGCTGTGCCGTCGCGGACGCGGCCGGCGATGCCCTGCAGGATCGCGGCGATGCGGAAGAAGTTGTAGGCGAGATACACCGGCAGGTGCGGCCGCGGATCGAGTCCCGTACGCGCGCAATACATCTCGACATATTCCGCCGCCGACGGAATGCCGAGCGCCGCCAGGTCGAAGCCGACCAGCGAACCGGTGCCGGCGCCGGTGTCATCCGGCGGCATGTGCCAAGCCATCAGGTGATAGCTGAAATCGGCGAGCGCATCGCCGAGCGTGGACAACTCCCAATCGAGCACCGCGAGCACCCGCGGCGACTCTTTGGCGAAGATCATGTTGTCGAGCCGGTAGTCGCCATGCACCAGACGCACCGGCCCGGCGGGCGGGATATGCGCCGGCAGCCATTCGATCAGCCGCTCCATCTCGTCGATCGACTGGGTTTCCGACGCGCGGTATTGCTTCGACCAGCGATCGACCTGGCGGGCCACGTAGTTTTCGCCGCGGCCGAAATCACCAAGGCCGATGGCCGCGGGTTCGAACGCGTGCAGCCGGGAGATCGTGTCGTTCATGGCGTCATAGATCGGCCCGCGCTCGGACGGGTTCGATCCCGGCATCTCGGGGTTCCAGAACAGCCGGCCGTCGGCGAAGCCCATCACGTAGAACGGGGTTCCGGTGATCGCCTCGTCGGCGCAATAGGTCACCGGCTCGGCCACCGGAAAGCCCTGCGCCGACAGCGCGGCGATGACCCGGAATTCACGGTCGACCGCGTGCGCCGAGGGCAAGAGCTTGCCCGGCGGCTTTCGCCGCAGCACGTATTTTCGCGCCGGGGTTTCCAGCAGATAGGTCGGGTTGGACTGGCCGCCCTTGAACTGTCGCACGGTCAACGGTCCGGCAAAGCCTTTGACCTGCCGCGCCAGATAACCCTCCAGCCCCGCTGGATCGAAGCGCAGCGGCCCGGCCACGTCCTTGGTCCCGGAAAATGCAACCTGGCGGTCAATCTTCTGCATAGCCGATAACGTAGCATCGCAGCGGGCGGCGCGTTAGGCTCGGCAAACAGTGAGATGAAGCGATGAAACGACTGCCTGTTGCCGAAGAGGACCGCCGGTCGGTGGCCGACTGGTATGCGCGCTGGGGCGATCGGGTGGCCGAGGTAGATTTCAAGCCGTCGCGCGCGATGTTCGCCGATGACGTGATCGCCTTCGGGTCCAAGGTCGAGATGATGACCTCGCAAGCCCAGCTTGAAGCCGAGCAATGGCGTTCGGTCTGGCCTTCGATCGAGAACTACAGCTACGATCTCGCGACCCTAGAGGTGGTCACCTCACCTGACCGGCTGATGGCAATGGGCGCGGTGATCTTCCGGTCCATCGGACTGCATCCAGACGGCCAGAAATTCCAGCGCAACGGCCGCGCCACCGTCACCCTGATGCGCGCATCGGTCGGCGCGCCGTGGGTCTGCACCCACTCGCACATTTCGCTCAAGCCCGGCACACCCGGAATATCCCACGGCCGGCGGCCGGAAAAAAGCTGACACGAGCAGGAAACGAAACGCCCATGCAGACCGGATTGCTGATCCTCGGAGTGGTAGTTCTGTTGAGCGGGCTTGTCTGGGCCGCGCAAGGCTCCGGCCATTTTCCCTATCCGGCGTCGAGCTTCATGGTCGACAACAGCCGGTGGATATACATCGGCCTCGCCACCGCCGCGGCGGGCGCCGTCGCAATCGTCGCCGCGCTCAAGCTCTAGAACCCTGCATCCTAGAACCTGGAGAGTCCCGTGCCTGTGATGTCCGGCAAGCGCGCGTTCCTCGATCTGCTCAAGCAGGAGGGCGTCGACATCGTGTTCGGCAACCCGGGCACCACCGAGTTGCCGCTGATGGATGCCTTCGCGGTCGAGCATGACATTCGCTACATCCTCGGCCTGCAGGAGGCCGCGCTGATGGCGATGGCCGATGGCTATGCGCAGGCCTCGGGCAAGCTCACGGTGCTCAACCTGCATGTGGCGCCCGGCCTCGGCAACGCGATGGGCATGCTGTACGACGCGCAGATGGCGGGCTCGCCAATCCTGGTCACCGCCGGACAGCAGGACACGGAATACCTGATCGAAGAGCCGATCCTTTCCGCCGATCTGACGACGCTGGCCAAACCCTTCGTGAAATTCTCCGCGCAGGTCGAGCGGCTCAACGACCTGCCCCGCCTGGTGCATCGGGCAGCGAAGACCGCGCTGGCGCCGCCGACCGGGCCGGTGTTCCTCTCGCTGCCGGGCGACATTCTGAAGAACGACGGCGACATTGACCTGCTGGAGCCCACCCGGGTCGCGCCGCGCGTGCGCGGCGACCTCGACGCGGTCAACGCCGCCGCCGAACTTCTGGCGAAAGCCGAGCGGCCGGTCATCATCGCCGGCGACGCGGTGGCGCAGTGCCGCGCGCACAAGGAACTCGCAGCGCTGGCTGAAGCCATCGGCGCGCCGGTCTACACCGAGTTCGTGCCGAACACCGCGTCGTTCCCCTCCTCGCACCCGCTCTATCGCGGCTCTATGACCCGCTCGCAGGCCGGCGTCCGCGAGGTGCTCGACAAGCACGACCTGCTGTTTTCGGTCGGCGGCGACATGTTCGCGTGGTCGCTGCCTTCGAAAATCCAGCCGATGCCGGCCGGCATGAAGCTCATTCATCTCGACACCGACCCATGGCAGATCGGCAAGAGCTATCCGGCGCAAGTCGGCATTCTCGGCGATCCGAAGGCGACGCTGCCCGACATCACCGCGGCCATCGCGGCACGGATGACAGCGGCGGCGAAGGCCGCGGCCAGGGCGCGGCTCGGTTCCGCCACCGCCGCGATCAAGGCCGAGCGCGAGGCGTTCCGCGCCAAGGCAAAGGCGATGGCCGGCAAGACGCCGGTGCAGCCGCTGGCGCTCCTGGAAGCCATCGGCGCCATGCTTCCGAAGGATGCCGTTGTGATCGAGGAAATCCTGTCGTCAGCGCCGGGCGCGCGCTCGCTGATCAACAGCGACGACGAACAGAGCTTCTTTGCGCTGCGCGGCGGCGGCATCGGCTGGGGCCTGCCGGCAGCGATCGGAGCAAAACTCGCGCTGCCCGACCGGCCGGTGGTGGCTCTCGTCGGCGACGGCAGCGCCATGTACACGATCCAGGCGCTATGGACCGCAGCGCACTACAAACTCCCGATCATCTGGGTGATCTTCAACAACACCAGCTATCGCATCCTGAAGCAGCGCCTGGTCAACATGCGCGGACTCGCCGAGCAGGCCGACAACTTCGTCGGCATGGAACTGAACGATCCGGCGATCGACTTCGTCGGCCTCGCCCGCTCCCTCGGAATCGAGGGGCAACGGGCGAAGACCGTAAAGGACACCACCGACCTGATTGCGCAGGCGTTGAAGAGCAACAAAGCTCTGCTGATCGACGTGGATATGGAGCGCAATTACAAGCCGATGTAACGGCGCAACCGCAGCACCTCAGACCGACGCGGTTTCCATAGTGAAGCCGACCTTCGGCGTCACCTGATAATGCAGCACCGCGCCGTTCGCGATATTGCCGCTTGTGCGTTCACGTCGAACCAGCGCAGAAGCCGCAGCGTGCGGCGCGCGCGCCACAGCCGAAGTGATGGCATCCTCGATGCTATCCTCCGAGGTTCCCACCAATTCAATGACCCGATAGATGTGCTCGTCGGGGTTACCGATCTCGTGGTTGAACATTTGCGCATTGGCGGCGAAATCGATGGCGCCGTTCCGGCCGGTCAAGCCGCGCACCTTGATTGGCGCCACTTTGCGGGATCGCTTGGTCGTTACAGGCATCGTCGTCCTCCAGATTGCTCTGAGGCAACGAACGCGGCGCGGATCGTTCGCCCGACGCGACAAATTCCTCGCAACAAGCCTTGGGGCAAGCTCGGCGCGCAAGACGCAACGCCGTTCGCCCCGTGCGGACGGGGTGGGCCCTCGATCGCGACTACTTCTCGGCGGCGGCCTTCAGCTTGACGAGGCCGGCTTCGAAGTCGCCGCCGACCATCTTGTCCATGTTGAAGAACACATGGATGATTTTGGCGAAGTACGGCACTTCGCCGCGCATCGCCCAGGTGACGGTCGTGCTGTCGCCCGCCGGCGTCAGTGTGAACTCGACCTTGTTGTGGGCGGTGATCGGCCGCGTCATGTTCAGGTCCAGCGCGACCTTGGACGGCGACGGCGCATCGGTGATCAGCATGTTGCCGGCGCCGACATTGCTGTCGCCATCCCAAGCATAGGACGCGCCCTTTCCGCTGGTGGAGGGACCATAGGTCCGCTTCATCGCCGGATCCTTGTTCTCGTAAGGCGACCACGCGGCCCACGCCTTGAAGTCGGCGATCAGCGGGAAAATCCGCTCGGGCGACACCTTGATCGCGGCGCTGCGCTGGACGCGGAACTGGTCCGGCCTCATGGCGGCGACGACCAGCACCACAGCGATGCCGGCGACAACGACCGCGCCGATGACGGAAAATATCTTCAACATAGGACGACTCCGCTTCAAGACCGGTCAGACCGGAAACATGTTGAAATAGGGCTGCGCCTCCTCGATCACCCGCGCATAGGACGGGCGCTTGAGCAGGCGCTCGAGATAGCGCGCCGCGTTGGCGTGGTTGGCCGCGAGCGGGAACACCTTGTTGATGTAGAACAGCGGAGGCCCAGCGGCGCAATCGGCCAGCGTGAACTCGTCGCCGACGGCCCAGGTCCGATCGGCCATTTCCGCATCGACCATGCCGAGCGCGATGGATATGCGCCGGCTCGCATCCTCGACCCCATGCGGGTCTTTCCTGCCCTCCGGGCGCAGCCTGTCGCCCACGACTTTCTGCATGTGCAGGTGGAGATGCCAGTCGTAGAACCTATCCTTGAGCCGCACCTGCAGGGCGACCTTCGGATCGGCCGGAATGAATTTGGTCTTGCCCGGATAATGCTGGTCGAGATGCTCGATGATGACGCTGGATTCCGGGACCGCCGTGCCGCCATCCACCAGCACCGGGAACTGCCCCATCGGCCAGAGCTTCTTGAACGCCGCCGCCTCAGCAGGGTTCATCAGGTTGACGATACGCCGCTCGAACGGCGTGTCGTTCTCATAGAGCGCGATCAGCACCTTGTGGCAGAACGACGACAGCGGATGGAAATGCAAGGTGAGAGACATGGGCACACTCGGCGCTGGATGAAATTCCGACGGTTGCGTCAGGCGTCGACGATGATCTTGAAGCCGCCGACGATCATCCGTTTGCCGTCGAACGGCGGCTTGCCGTTCATCATCTTGGCGAAGCGTTCGTCCTTCATGATCTTGGCCATGACGCTATCGCGGTGCTTGCGCGACTTGTAGACAATCCACGAGAACACGACCGTCTCGTTGCTCTTGAGCTTCACGCTGCGCGGGAACGAGGTCCATTTGCCGACCTTCACGTCGTCGGCGACGCTTTCGCGGAATTCCAGCGCGCCGTGGTCCTTCCAGATTTTGGCGCACTTTTTCGCCATGCTGCGATATTCGGCGATGTTCTTCTTCGGCACCGGCAGCACGAACCCGTCAACGTAAGCCATTGTTTTTCTCCATTCGATCGATGCTTGCGGCCGACGCGTGCCGGCGGCCGCTGTTGATACGAAATGCTCAGCCCTTGGCCTTCGCCAGATAGGCTTCGAGTTGCTCCAGCGTGCCGCTCCAGCCTTGCGTCATGCTTGCGTGTCCGCCATCGAAGGTCGCGGTCTCCTCGGCTGTGGCGTTGTACGGCGACCAGCGGATCGTGAACTTGGTCTTGCCGTCCGCTTGCTCCTCGAAGGTGAAGACGGACAGCATCTCGAGCGGCCATGTCGGCGCCATCGGGTGACGGGCGAGTCCGCCTTTCTCATCAGCGAACGAGTTGAGGAACACGATCTTTTCCGGCGGCACGATCTCGCGATAGACCTGCCGGCCCCACATGACGGAACCGTCGGGGCCCTTCATGCCGTAGTGGTGCATGCCGCCGACGCGGAAATCCATCTTGGAGCCCACGATGGTGACGCCCTTCGGCCCCCACCATTGCTGCATATGCTCCGGCTCGGTGAAGCACTTCCACACCAGCCCGCGCGGCGCATCCAGCACGCGAGAGATCACGAAGTCGGCTGGCTTGCTCTGCATTTGCGTATTCATCGACACCCCACTGGTTTCGATTTTCTCAGGACGCCGCCGGCGGTTCTACGATGACCATCCAGCCGACGCCGAACCTGTCGGCGAGCATGCCGAAACGCGGCGAGAAGAACGTTTTGCCGAGCGGCATCTCGACCTTGCCGCCGTCGGCCAGGGCATTGAACAGGCGATCAGCGTCGGCCTCGTCCTTGGCGCTGACCGAAAGCGAGAAGCCCTTGAACTCCGGCTTACCTCTGGCCATTCCGTCGGACGCCATCACCGCGGTGTCGCCGATGCGGAGGCACGAGTGCAGAATCTTGTTCTTGGAACCCGGCGGGCACATCTCCGGCGGCATCGGGTCCGGACACTCCTTGAAGCGCATCATCATCTCGACCTTGGCGCCGAGCGTCTTCTTGTAGAACTCGATGGCCTCTTCGCAGCGGCCATCGAGGAACAGGTAGGCTTGTACGTGCACGGAACTGTCCTTGCCTTTTTTGATTGGCGGGAAACCGGCGATCTATGAAGCGATCACGGCCGGTCCAAATCGAAGTCGACGCTATTTCTTCCGGACACGCTTCTTCCCCCGTGTCTTCTTTTCGGAATCGCCGCCGGTCAGCGTGCGCAGATAGTCCTCAAGCCGGTCGAGCCGCTGCTCCCACAGCATGCGGTACTCCTCCAGCCAGTCGTCGACGCCCTTCAACGCCTGCGGCTCGATCCGGCAGGGACGCCACTGCGCCTCGCGGCTGCGCGCGATCAGACCCGCGCCCTCCAGCACTTTCAGATGCCGCGAGACTGCCGGCAGGCTGATTTTGAATGGCTCAGCCAATTCCGACACCGAAGTCTCGCCCAACGCCAGCCGGGCGAGGATCGCCCTCCGGGTTGGGTCAGCAAGAGCCGAGAAGGTTGCGCTGAGGCGGTCGACGGGCATCTATTTAGCTAATCTGTTAAATAACATTTTAGTTAAATACAGAAGCGGGCAGCGCCCGTCAAGCAAGCCTTGAAAAATATTCAGTCGCTCTGAATGCCGGAACCGCCGGAGCGATAATCGCGCGCTATGCCTTCGGCGTCGCGATCGGGATGTCGGTGAAGACCTTGTATTGCTGCACGCGCGGCTTGGCCTTGTCCTCTTCGTTGACGAACAGGAACGAGCTTTTTCCCAGCAGCGTGCGCGGCAACACCATGACGCGAATGAATCGGCTCGGCCGGTCCATCGCGGCTTGCGCGAACACCGGATCGGAGCCGGTCTCGTACCACGGCGTGCCGGGACCGTAGGAGGTCGAGCGCCCGTGGGTGTCGATGCGGATACCGCCATCGAGCATGCAGCGGATGCCCGGCCCCCAGTGCTTGTGCAGGAAGGCGCAACCGCCCGCTGGAAAGCCGACGCTGTCACCGCGCAGCAGCAGTTCGCCCTGCGGCGCTGTTTCCAGTGCGGCGGCGAGCTTTTCCTGCGAGCGCATCGCCCCCTTGATCGGCTGGCTGACGCTGCCGGGCGCCGCCAGTTCAAAGCGCCACAGCGTGACGCCGTCCTTGCCGGGTGTGAGCAAACACGCGCCCTCACCGCCCCAGGCTTCGCCGTCGCTCAGCGTCTTGCCATCGATGGTCAACCCGCCATGCACCACGAAAATCATCCGCGCCAGCGCGGGCAACGGCACGGCCGCGCCGCCACCACTGATGGAATCCTCATAGAGCCGCAGCATCGGATGCATCCGGTCGCCCTTCCTATTTGAAATACTCGATCAGCGCCTTCGCAGTCGCCACTGGATTCTCTTCCGGAATGTAGTGCCCGCTGTCGATGGCAAAGCCGCGCACATCGGTCGCCCATTCGCGCCAGGTCGCCAGCGGATCGGCCTCCGCCTCGCTCGGAATGCCGGCGGAGCCCCACAGCGCCAGCATCGGACAGGTGATCTTGCGGCCCGCCACGCGGTCGGCCTCGTCATTGGCGAGGTCGGTGGTGCGCCCGGCACGGTAGTCCTCGCAGGTGGCGTGGACGCGCAGCGGGTCCTGGAAGAACGCGAGGTAGTGCGCGAGCGCCCGCCGATCGAACATCAGCGACTTCGACTTGGTGCCGGGCGCGGACTTGCGGTCCCAGAAGGCTAAGGGGTCGCGGCCGATCATCTCCTCGGGGAACGGCGCGGGCAGCGCCAGGAACGTCCAGTGCCAGATGCGAAAGGCGAGCTTCGCGTCGATGCCGTGCCACATGTTGTAGGTCGGCACGATGTCGAGCGTCGCCAGCCGGTCGAGACGGCCTGGATGATCGAGCGCAAGCCGATAGGTGACACGGCCGCCGCGGTCGTGGCCGGCCACGCGAAAGCGCACGTGGCCCAGTTTCTCCATCACATCGATCATGGCGTTCGCCATCGAGCGCTTGTCGTAGGGCGCGTGCCCCTCGCCGGATTCCGGCACCGACGACCAGCCGTAGCCCGGCAGGTCGGGAATCACGAGGCTGAAATGTTCGGCGAGCGCCGGGGCTACCGCGTGCCACATCACGTTGGTCTGGGCATAGCCGTGCAGCAGCAGAAGCGGCGGCCCGTTGCCGCCGCTTCGCGCGAAGATCTTCCCCGCGGATGTGTCGATCCAATGCGACTGGTAGCCGGGAAATAAATCAGCAAGGTCGGGCATGCCACCATCAGACCGCGCCATGGCCCCGCCGGTCAACCGCCGCTCTTCTCGCGCTTCACCGCCTGCCAGCCGATATCGCGGCGGCAAAACCCCTCGGGCCACTCGATGCGGTCGATCGCCAGGTAGGCCCGCGCCTGGGCTTCGGTAACAGTCTTTGCCAGCGCCGAGACGTTGAGCACACGACCGCCGTTTGCGAGGATTTTGTTGCCATCGGCTTTGGTGCCGGCGTGGAAAATCTCCACGCCTTCGATTTCGGCCGCGGCGTCCAGGCCCCCGATCACCGAGCCGCGCTTGTATTCGCCGGGATAGCCGTTAGCCGCCATCACCACGGTCAGCGCCGAATCCGGATACCAGCGCAGGTCGAAGCTCTTGAGCTGTCCGTCACGCGAGGCGATCAGCGCCGGCAGCAGGTCCGACATCAGCCGCAACATGAGCACCTGCGTTTCGGGATCGCCGAAGCGGGCGTTGTATTCGATCAGCTTGGGCCCATCCTTGGTGATCATCAGACCGGCGAACAGCACGCCTTTGTAAGGCGCACCCATCGCCTTCATGGCGCGCAGCGTCGGCACGATGATCTCGGCCATCGTTCGCGCGGTGATCTCCGCCGTCATCACCGGAGCGGGCGAATAGGCTCCCATGCCGCCGGTGTTGGGGCCCATATCGCCGTCGCCGACGCGCTTGTGGTCCTGCGCCGAAGCGAGCGGACTCGCGGTCTCGCCATCGCACAGCGCGAAGAACGACGCCTCCTCGCCCACCATGAACTCTTCGACGACGACCTCCGCGCCGGCGGCGCCCAGCCCGCCCTCGAACATCATGTCGATGGCGGCCTCCGCCTCGGCCAAAGTCTGCGGAATGATGACGCCCTTGCCGGCCGCCAGGCCGTCCGCCTTGATCACGATCGGCATGCCCTGCCGGCGGACATAAGTCTTCGCCGGTTCCGCCGACGTGAACCGCTCGTACGCCGCGGTTGGGATATTGGCGGTGCGGCACAGATCCTTGGTGAAGCCCTTGGAACCTTCCAGCCGCGCGGCGAGCTTGCTCGGACCGAACGTCTTGAAACCGGCGGCTTCCAGGTCGTCGACGATGCCCGCGACCAGCGGCGCCTCCGGCCCGACCACGACGAAATCGATACGATTCGCCCGGCAGAACGCGATCACCGCCGCGTGGTCTGCGATGTCCAGCGCCACACATTCGGCCTCGCGGGCGATGCCGGCGTTGCCTGGCGCACACACCAGACGGTCGGTCAGCGGACTTGCGGCGAGCTTCCAGGCCAGCGCGTGTTCGCGCCCGCCCGAGCCGAGGAGGAGAATGTTCATGCCGAGAAAGGATTAGCACGGGCGAAAGCCGGCGGAACTTGTCCTGTCCCCGTCCATCCACAGCGTCCACACCCACCTCGACGCGCCGCCCCCGTCGTGGTTTGCTCGGGTCTATGAGAGTGGCCATGAAAACCCTGTCGCTGGTGCTGCTGTTTGTCCTGGGCCTTGCCGCGCAGGTGATCGCCAGCGACTACACCCTAGAAAACCGGCCCGAGGTCGTGTTCAAGGGTCGCATCGTCCACCAGACGCCCTACCCACAAAGCAAGCGCTCAGCCGCCGTCTGGGCGTCCGACGCCTGCTGGCGCGATTGCAGCGCGACCTGCACGTGGAAGATGGAAACCTGCGTCCGCTCGGGTGTGAGCGCGGATGCCTGCCGGCCGCATCTTGACGGTTGCGACCGCTCCTGCCAGCGATCCTGCCGCGGCGCCTCGGCCGGTCCGCTGGTCGGGTTCCTCGATTTCTAAGCCACGCCGCCGTACCGGGACGGTCCGCGGCTGCTAGGCCCTCGTCCTGATGTTCGAAAAGATCGCCGCCCGCTTTCGCGCAAGCGACACCGATTTCCGCCTGCTCGTGCCGCTGCTGATCACCACCATGCTGGTGCAGCTCGTCACCTCGATGGTGCGCGTCACCACGTCCTACCGCGCTGTCGAACTCAACCTGTCGATCGTCTGGCTCGGCCTGATCGCCGCCACCTTCGCCATCTGCCCGATCCTGATCGCGGTCCGCATCGGCCGCGAAATCGACCGCGGCTACGATGTTCAAACCACTTGGATTGGCGGCGGCATTTTCGCGGTCGCCTGCGCCAGTTTCGCGTTCGCCGCCTCGCCCGCCGCGCTGCTGGTCGCATCCGCGGTGATGGGCACCGGCCACATCATGCTGATGGCGAGCCAGCAGATGCTGTGCGTGCGCGCCGCCGGCCCACGCACCCTCGAATCGGTGTTCGGCAATTACATGGTGTCCGGCGCCATCGGCCAAGGCGCCGGCCCCTACGTGGTTGGCTGGTACGGCGGCGCCGCCGCGGTGCCGCCGACTCATGTGCTCTTCGTCGTGGCTGCGATCGCCGCGGCACTGTCCTTCGCGGTGGCGTTCGCCATGCGGCCAGGCCCGAACAAGCCGCTGGCGGCCGGCGGCAGCGATCTCGTTCCGATCAGCCAGATCGTCCGCATCCCCGGACTGCTCGGTATCGTGCTGGCGGGCGTGGTCCTGGTGTCTGCCTCCGACATCATCCTGATCTACGTTCCGCTGCTCGGCGCCGAGCGCAATATCCACGTGCACGACGTCGGCCTCCTGCTCACGGTGCGGGCTGCGTTCTCGATGATTGCCCGCGTGTTCTACGCCCGCATGGTTCATGTCTTCGGCCACTGGCCACTGATGATCTCCAGCACCTTCTTCTGCGGCCTGAGCTACGCCGCTTTCGCCGCCCCGCTGCCGTTGTGGGCGATGCACATGGCGATCGCGGTGATGGGATTCTCGTTCGGACTGGCGACCACACTCAGCATCACCATCGTGGTGGAAATGACCAGCGCCGGCGCGCGCGGCACCACCAACTCGCTCCGCATCATGAGCAACCGGGTTGGCCAGTTCGCGCTGCCGTTCGGCGCGGGCCTCGTCGCCGCCGCGGCCAGACTCCCGGGCCCTTTTTTTCGTCCTGGCCGCCGCCATCGCCGCGTCGGCCGGCGCGATGCTGTGGAAGCGGCCCGCCAAGTGACCGCGCCGCCGCGCACACCCGGCATCGGCGACGTTCACCATATCCATTTAGGTAAATACCACTGAGCCGTACGGAACTCGCTCCGGACACGGCATTGTTCCGCATCGGGCAACCTGGACACATCCGCGCCCGGGTCGCGGACCGTTGCAGGTAAGACGACCGTGATTTCATCCGGAACGGCGATCGAGACATGCTGAGATATTTTCTCGCCACAGGCGCGGCAATCGCCGTCGCGGCGGCCGTCGCCTATGGGTCGCTGCTGGCGTTGAGCAAGGAATGCTCGACCGACATCGCCCCGCCGAAGGTTGTCAACCAACGGAGCCCCACCAACGGCGCAGGTGCCGCCCGGCCAGGAATACCGGCGGCGTCCCTCCCGTTGGAGTCACCCGACAAGGATCAAACCAAGGTCAGCGCGGCCGAATGGACACACCGGTTTGTCTGCGGCATCCAGGCCGGCGAATTCGCTATCGCCGCCATCGGCTTCTTCCTGGCCTTGCTGGCCGGCCTGTTGTTGCGGGCCATCCACCACGTTTGGATCGCCACGACGCCGCGGCCTATGCCGAAGGCCATATCGGAATTCGCAACGTCGGCCATCTGCCGGCCCGGAAGGTGCGCTGGTTCATTGAGGTCACCCCCAGTTCGGACGGCAAGCGCGTGCATTTCCCGTTCGGTCCGCTGACCGGCAACAATGTCGTCCACGCAACGTCGGAAATGCGGCAGTGCGGACGCGTGGCGATATCGCGCCAGGAGTTCCAGAATTTCGCCGAGAACAATCTTTGGATCTACGTCTGGGGCACGGTTCGCTACGACGACGGCTTTGGCAACGACCGCTACAGCAACTTTTGCCATCGTTACGACACCAAGGGATTTACCTCCCGGACGCCGACGCTTTCGTTCGAGCAGACCTCGCAGCTCGGCCGGGCCACGATCGCGGCCGAGGCCGCGACCTATCATCAGAGCGGCAACGAAGCGGATTGAGGCTCCCAGGCCCAATTCGATTGTGAACGCGCGCCTCGATTCGCTATGGTTCGGCTCATGAACGAGTCGCGCGCCAACATCGCCGAACTGACCGTCTCCGAGCTGTCGGCGTCGCTCAAGCGCACCGTCGAGGACGCCTACGGCTACGTGCGCGTGCGCGGCGAAATCTCCGGCTACAAGGGGCCGCACTCATCCGGCCACTGCTACTTCGCGCTCAAGGACCAGACCGCCAAGATCGATGGCGTGATCTGGAAGGGCGTGTTCGGCCGCATGCGGATGAAGCCCGAAGAAGGCATGGAGGTCATCGTCACCGGCAAGCTGACGACGTACCCCAACCGCTCCAGCTACCAGATCGTGGTCGAGACTTTGGAGCCCGCGGGCCTCGGCGCGCTGATGGCGCTGCTCGAGGAGCGCAGGCGCAAGCTCACCGCCGAGGGCCTGTTCGACGAAGCGCGAAAGCAACTTCTGCCGTTCCTTCCCGAAGTGATCGGCGTCGTCACCTCGCCGACCGGCGCCGTGATCCGCGATATCCTGCACCGTCTTGCCGACCGCTTCCCGCGCCATGTCATCGTCTGGCCGGTGAAGGTGCAGGGCGACGGCTCGGCCGAGCAGATCGCCGCCGCCATCCGCGGCTTCAACGCGCTGCCAGAGGGTGGGCGCATCCGCCGGCCCGACCTGATCATCGTCGCGCGCGGCGGCGGTTCGCTGGAGGACCTGTGGTCGTTCAACGAGGAGATCGTAGTCCGCGCCGCGGCCGAGAGCATGATCCCGCTGATTTCCGCGGTTGGCCACGAGACCGACGTGACCCTGATCGATTTTGCCTCCGACAAGCGCGCGCCGACGCCAACCGCCGCCGCCGAGATGGCGGTGCCGGTGCGTGCCGACCTGATCGCCGAACTGATGAGCAAAGCCCGCCGGGCGCTTGCCTGCTGGCAGCGCTCTCAGGACCACCGCCGGACTGAATTGCGCGCCGCCTCGCGTGCGCTGCCAAATGCCGAGGAGTTGCTGGCAATCCCGCGCCAGCGCCTCGACGGCTGCGCCGAGCGGCTGCCGCGGGCGCTGCGCGCCAACGCGCAGATTCACCACACGCAGTTTTCCCGGGTCGCCGGGCGGCTCGCGCCGCAGCTTCTGCGCGGCACCGTCGAGCGCCGCCGGCTGCGCCTCGATGCCTGCACCCACCGGCTGGGCACCGCGCTCAAGACCTACCGGCTGACGCATCTGACCCGGATCGAGCGCGCCCGCGACCGCGTCACGGCGTTCGCCGAACGCGCCGAGCGTGCCGCCTGGACGGCGCTCGAAAACCGGGCATCCCGGCTTGATCGCGCCGGCCAATTGCTGGCCGCGTTCTCCTATCGCGGCGTGCTGTCGCGCGGCTTCGCGCTGGTCCGCGACGACGCCGATCGGCCGTTGCGTTCGACCGCCTCGGTGCAGCCGGGCATGAAGCTCAGCATCGAGTTCTCCGACGGCCGCGTAGGAGCTTCGGCGGAGGGCAGTACGCCCATCACAGCGAGCCCGCCGTTCAGCATCCGCCGGCGGAGGCGCGGCGGCGGTGGCGATCCGGGTCAGGGAAGCCTGTTCGGCTGATCGAAAGCGATGTGCTAACTTCTTCCCGCTTGCGGGGAGGTGGTACGTGGCAACGCCGGGTGAACCTGACAAAGCCGAACTGTTCGGCCATCCGCGCGGCCTGACCTATCTTTTCACCACCGAGATGTGGGAGCGCTTCTCCTACTACGGGATGAAGGCGCTGCTCGTCCTCTACATGGTGAAGTACCTGCTGCTGCCCGAGCACATGCAGTCGGTGCTGGGGCTTGCATCGTTGCGCGCGGGGCTCGAAGCGATATTCGGCCCGCTCGAAATCCAGCCGCTGTCCTCGCACATCTACGGGCTCTATACCGGCCTCGTCTATCTCACGCCCGTGCTCGGCGGCTATCTCGCCGACCGCGTGCTCGGCCAGCGCCGCATGGTGGTGGTCGGCGCGACGCTGATGGCGGTCGGCCATTTCATGATGGCGTTCGAGCCGCTGTTTTTGTTCGCGCTGCTGGTGCTCATTTTCGGCAATGGTGCCTTCAAGCCGAATATCTCGACCCAGGTCGGCACGCTCTACGCGCCCGGCGATCCGCGCCGCGACCGCGCCTTCTCGATCTTCTACGTCGGCATCAACCTCGGCGCGTTCCTCGCACCGCTGATTTGCGGTACGCTCGGCGAGGAGATCGGCTGGCATTACGGATTTGGCGCCGCCGGCATTGGCATGGCCATCGGACTCGCGACTTATCTGTATGCCACGCGGACGCTGCCGCCCGACGTGCGCAGCCGCCTCCTCGCGGAGGGTCCGGCGCAACCGTTCGGGCGCGATGAATGGCGGGCGCTTGGCGCGCTCGTTGTGCTGGCGCTGCCGGTAACGTTCTTCTGGGCGACCTACGAGCAGCAGGGTAACACCATCGCGCTGTGGGCCGACGGCTTCACCGACCGCGGCATCAACCTGCTGATATGGAGCGGGCAGATTCCCGTTACCTGGTTCCAGGCGGTCAACCCGTTCATGATTTTCGCCTTCACGCCGCTGGTACTCACCCTGTGGAAGCGTCAGGCGGCGCGCGGCCGCGAGCCGTCCAGTGTGCTGAAGATGGCGTATGGCTGTTTCGGCAACGCCGCAGCCAGCCTGATCCTGTTCGCGGCGGCGTATTTCGCCGGCGGCGGCAAGGCGAGCTGGCTGTGGTTGATGGCATATTTCGCGGTGCTCACCGTGGGCGAGCTTTACTTTTCGCCGGTCAGTCTCTCGCTGGTCACCAAAGTGGCGCCGGCCCGCGCCATCTCGATGATGATGGGCGTGTGGCTATCGACAAGCTTCACCGGCGGGTTCCTGGCGGGTTATCTCGGCAGCCTGTGGTCGGGGATGGCGAAAGCCTCGTTCTTCCTGATGCTCGCCGTGATTGCAGCCCTGGCGGGCGTCGTCATTCTGGCCTTCGTTCGCCCGTTGAAGCCGATCCTCCGCGGGCAGTAGTATCCCGGCGCACCGAAACGGGAGGACTGCCCAGTGAAGATCGTCGACCTGAGCCGCGAGCTCTACCACCGCACCCCGAGCTATCCGGGTCAGCCTCCCATCATCCACGGCGTGTGGAAGACCCACGACGAGGCGTTTGCCGATTCCGGCAACATCCAGGGCAACAGCGTGATGTTCTTCTCGATGCCGGACCACGGCGGCACCCACATGGATGCGCCGCGCCACTTCGGCAAGGAAGGCACGCCGATCAACGAATACCCGCTGGAAAACTGCATCGTCCCCGGCATCTGCATCGACCTGCGCCACATCGCGCCGAAGGCCGAATTCGGCCCGGCGGAGCTTGAAGCCGCGGTGAAGAAGTCCGGCGAGTCGGTGCCGAAGGGCGGCACGGTCCTGCTCTGCACCGGCCACCACGATCGCACCTTTCCGAACAAGGAATACGCCACCGACAATTCGGGCATCAACGTCGCCGGCACCGAATGGCTCGCCAAGCAGGGCGTGGTTCACTTCGGCATCGACTCGATGCGGCCCGGCCCCGAGGGCAAGGTGAACTCGCTGGTCCACAAAGCATGCCTCGAGTTGGACATCACCCACATCGAGAGCCTGTGCAATCTCGAAGCGTTGCTCGGCAAGGGCAAGTTCACCTTCATCGGCTTGCCGATGAAATGGCGCGGCGGCACCGGCTCACCGATCCGCGCGGTGGCGGTGTACGACCTTTAGGCCGCTTCAACCGCGCTCACTGCTCGAACCACTGCGGCACCCGCTTGATCGCATCGGCGCGGGCCGCCGGGTTTGTGCCGCTGTGGGCGCGACCGGTGCCATCGACCGAGAAGGCAAGGCCGCTGCGCACCTGCAGCGGCCGGTTCGGATGGTCGAAATCGTGATGCGCGCCCGGATACACCTGGATCGCCAGCCGGGCGCTGCGGCCGCGCGCGCCCGCCACCATCTGCTGACAGGCCGCGGCCGAAGACCGGTCATCGGCGCGCCCGATCAGGATCAGCGTCGGCACCCGCGCGCTCCAGGCCGCGTTGCTCAGCCGCCGACAGCCCGGATAGAGCGCCACGGCGGAGCGGAAGTCCGGTCCCTCGGACGCCTGATGCGCCCTTGCGCGAACCGCCCACAGCGCAGCAATCGCACCGCTCGACCAGCCAAGCAGCGATATCCGGTCGCCGGCGACCCACGATTGCGACTGCAGCCAGACCCGGGCCGCTTCCGCGTCGGCGACCCGCTCGCGATCGCTGCGGATCGAACGAGACTGCGCCGCGCATTGGCTGCCGGCTCCGCGCGATACGTTGCTGTCAGGAAACACCACCACGTATCCGCTTTTCACCAGCCGCTCGCCCCAGTCGCGGTACCGGGTGCCGAACGAACCGCCGCGGTTGTTCAAGCCGCTGCAATTGTGCAAGGCGACCACCGCCGGAAATGGACCCGGCCCCTCGGGCCGGAACAGCAGCACCTTGAGGCGGCCGCCCTCCTTCTGCGGGATCTCCATGGCTTCAGGACCGGCCGCGCCGAGCGCCAGGCCGGCCGAGGCCACCACGAATATCGCTGTCAAAAGGGCCAATCTGGAGCGAATCATTTTGGAAAAAGGCTGAAGCACACCATCGCAGATTACCACGAGTTGCCAAAAGCCGGGCTGTCATGCGATGGCCAAGGACGGCTACCATACCCCCGGCGCGGCGACTATCTTGGAAAGCGAACACCGCCGCCGGTGTCTAGTCCGGCAAGTCACGGAGAGTTGCTGTGCTCAATCGCTACGATCGCCCATCGCCGATGGCGGGAGAGGCCGAGGTCCGCTTTCTCGACGGGGATTTCCGCATCGTCCGGCCCGGCGCCTTTGTGCGCTGCGCGGTCACCGGCGTGCCGATCCCGCTCGAAGAGTTGAAATACTGGAGCGTCGAGCTTCAGGAGCCCTACGCCTCGCCGGAGGCGGTCTTGCGCTGGCTGTACCCGCAACAAGCCAAAGCCTAGCCCAGCAGCCATCGCCGGAACGCGGCGTCCTCGGTGACCTTCAGCGTCACCGGCAACACGCGAGCGGACGACGCCAGCGCCGTCAAATCGTCCTGTCGCGCAAGCCGCGCCATGTCCTTCTCGGTGGTGACGGCCACCAGCCCATCACGCGCGGCCTGCCCGACCAAGTCATCGGCTTCGCTCCGGCTATAGCGGTGATGATCGGGAAACGGAATGGCGGCGCGAATCTCGATCCCGGCGTCGCGAAGCGTCCGAAAGAATTTTTCCGGATCGCCGATGCCGGCGAAAGCCAAGACCGGCTTTCCCTTCAGCGCGGCCAGCGCCTGCGCGTCCGGTTCGAGCCGACCATGGAACACCGCAAGTTCACGCGCCTGTGCCGCGACCCGCTCACCCGCCTCACCCGCGCCGATCACCAGCATCGCCTGCGCGCTTTGAAGTTGCGGCTGCAGCGGCGCCCGCAGTGGCCCCGCCGGAAACACCTGGCCGTTGCCGATGCCGCGCCGGCCGTCCACCACCAGGATCGAACGGCTTTTGCGCAAACCCGGATTCTGAAAGCCATCATCCATCACCACGACGCCCGCCCCCGCCGCGCGCGCCGCGTCAGCGCCTGCGGGGCGATCGCGCGACACGATGGTCGGCGCAACCCGCGCCAGCAACAACGGTTCGTCGCCGACATCGGCGGCGCTGTGGCGCGCCGGATCGACCCGCACCGGACCGGCAAACGCGCCGCCATAGCCGCGGCTCAGCATGAATGGCTTCTTGCCGGCCGAATCCAGAATCTGTGCCACCGCGATGGCGACCGGCGTCTTGCCGGCGCCGCCAAGTGTCGGATTGCCGACGCAGATCACAGGAATGCCGACGTTATGGCCCGGCCGATTCATCCTCGACGCCGCGACCGCGCCGTAGACGGCCGCCAGCGGCGACAACAGGCCCGACGTCAGGCCCGAGGCGCGCCACCAGAATGCCGGCTCACGCATGGCCCGCCCCGTCACGCGGGCCGCCTCGCCGTTCGAGACCGAACTGCATCAGGTAAGGATCGAGCGCCGCGACGGTGCGTTCAAGAGCCCCCGCCAGCGTATCCATCGCCCGGAGCCCGGTCCGCGCCACCTCCGCCCGCTCCTCGCCATCCTTGAGCCAGGCGCCGATCCGCACCGTCAGCTTTCCGGTGTCGGCGACCATCTCGGCGCCGCCGCCGGCGTCGAGTGCCGAATAGATCTCGGCAAAATTCCAAACATGCGGGCCGTGCACGATGGCTGCGCCGAGCTTCGCCGCCTCGATCGGATTCTGTCCCCCGTGGCCCACCAGCGAGCCGCCGATGAACACGATCGGCGCGATGCGGTAGATCAGGCCGAGTTCGCCCAGCGTGTCGGCGACATAGATTTCAGCGCCACGATCCGGCAATTCGCCGCGCGAGCGTTGCGCAACACTCAGTCCGGCTCCGCGGGCGATTTCGACAATGCTCGCGCCACGGTCGGGGTGCCGCGGCACTAGAATGGTCAGCAGGCCGGGAAAGGTGTGCTTGAGCCGCCGGTGAACATCGATCAGGCCGCTCTCTTCGCCCGCATGCGTGGAGGCGCCGGCGATCACCGGACGCGCACCGATCGCAGCCTTGAGCATGAGCAGCTTCGAAGGATCGGCCGGCGGCGCTGGCACATCGAGCTTAAGATTGCCGGTGGTGCGATAGCGCGGCGCGCCAAGCTCGGCGTAGCGCCCGGCATCCTCCGTCGTTTGCGCGAGACAGAGATCGAAGCGGGTCAACAGCGCGCCGATCGTGCGCGGGAAGAAACGCCAGCGCCGGTGCGACCGTTCCGACATCCGGCCGTTGATCAGGATCAGCGGAATGTCACGCGTGGCCGCCGCCATGATCAGGTTGGGCCAAAGGTCGGACTCGACGAACAGCGCCAGGTTGGGCCGCCAGTGATTGAGAAAACGCCCGACGAACTGCGGCACGTCGAGCGGCACGAACTGATGGATTACCCCGGCCGGCAAACGCTGCTCGGCCAGTTCAGCGGCGGTAACAGTGCCCGCGGTCACCAGCACGGTGACATCGCGGGCGCGAATGCAGTCGATCAGCGGCAACACCGCCAGCATCTCGCCGACGCTCGCGGCATGCAGCCAGACCAGCGCCCCGTCGGGACGCGGCATGGAGCTTTCACCGCGGCGTTCCGGCAATCGTGCGGCGACTTCCTTGCCGCGCTTGAGGCGATGGGCGAGCACCATGTTCGCAACCGGCGCCCCGATCGCAGTCAGCAGCCGATAGGCCCGCAAACTCAGCGGCGCCCGGTCAGCCACGGGATTCGCCCTCGGCGGTGCCATCGGCGATTTCGCAGGCGCGGGTGTTGGCGGCGTTGAGCTCCTCCTCGACGGCGCGCCGCGCCAGTTCGAGCGTTTCGTCGTCGGCGTCGCGCGGAACATGGATCGCGCCGCCGGCCACCACCGCGCCTCGGCTGAAAGGCAGATTGACGGTGCTGCGATCCCAGTTCTGCAGGACAATGCGCCGCCGGGTCGTGACCGCGACCGGATAGATCGGCCGCCCCGACATCTGCGCGATCTTGACGATGCCGAGTCCGGCCACCCGCGCCACCTTGGGCACATCGGCGGTCAGCACGACGCTGTGCCCCTCTTCGAGTGCGCGGACCGATGCATTGAAGGCGAACAGGCCGCCCTTGCGTCCAATGTCCGGGCCATGCGAGCCGGAGCCGCGGATGGTGTCATTGCCAAGCCACTCGACAGCCGCCGCGTTCATTTCGCCGTCGCGGTGCCGCGAGATCAGCACCGTCGCCGAAACGTTCTTGGGCCGCAGGAAGGGCGTCAGGAAATGCTGGCCGTGCCACATCGCAAGAATGATCGGCACCTGCGCGGCGATCCGCTCGATTGCACCCGGAGGTTCGACCGTCACCCGCGTCGTCAGCCAGACGAATCGCAGATACTCCGCGGCGACGGCTCCGATCACCCGTTGCATTCGATAGGAGCTGGTTAAGCGCCTCAGCGACAACATCCCTGGCCCGCTAGCCTTTGGGCTCAGGAGCGGTCGCTTCGGGATCGAGCAACCGATGCAGGTGAACGATGAAATAGCGCATCTCAGCGTTGTCGACGGTTTGCTGGGCCTTGCCGCGCCAAGCCGCGTGGGCGGTCGCATAGTTGGGATACACACCGACCAGCTCGACCTTGCTGAGGTCCTTGAATTCGGACGCATCGAGCTTGCTCAGCTCGCCGCCGATCACGAGATGAAGCAATTGTTTGGTGGGTGTGGACATCGCCAGTTCCTCTGCGTTGAGCACGCCCGGCGCCCGACGTTACACCGGCTCGCTGTTTTGCGCACGGATCAGATGGGCCAGTGCCCCGTGCCGTTCCCGGCCCGCCGCCAGCAGAACGCTGTAGACCGGGTCGGGCCGGTTATAGACCAGAACCTCGCCGTCGAGCGCGGTCATCAGACCGCCGGCTTCGTGCACCAAAAGATCGGCAGCCGCAAGGTCCCAGTCGTGGCCGTTGCCGCCGGCGATGGCCGCGTCGAGTTCGCCGTGGGCCACGCGTGCCAGCCGCAGCGCCAGCGAATGGATTCGCGGCATCGCGACAATCCCGGAGCCTTCAAGTGTGAAACGATCCAGCATCCGCTTCGGCCCGCCGACGCGGCGCCCTCCAGGCCGATGCCCATGCTGGCCCGTATCGCCACGCCGTTGCGCGTCGCCCCCCCGGACAACGTCGATAGAAACAGCTCATCGGTGACCGGCGCAAACAACGCAGCTGCCACCGGGCGGCGTCCACCACGAGAGCGACCGACACCGACCAATCCTCGCGGCCGGCGATAAAGGCGCGGGTGCCGTCGATCGGATCGACCACCCAGACGCGGCGCGCGGCAAGCCGCGTCGGATCGTTTTCGCTTTCCTCCGACAACCAGCCGTCGCCGGTTTCGACCAGTCGCTTGCGCAAGATGTCGTTGGAGGCGATGTCGGCTTCGGTGACCGGCGAATCGCCCTCACCCTTGGTCCAATGTTTGAGCGGCCCGCGGAAGAACCTTTTCGCGACAGCGCCGGCCTCCTGCACCGCGGCGGCCAGCCGATCGCGATCGCGCGAGAACTCAGACACCGGCAATGGTCAACCCCTCAAGGCGCAAGGTCGGCGCGTTGGTGCCGTAACGGAACTGCAGATCGTTGGCGGCAGCGGCGTTGCGGAAAATCTCCGCGAGATGGCCTGCGATGGTCACCTCGCTCACCGGGTCGTTCGCCGTTCTCGATCCAGAAGCCCGAGGCGCCGCGGCTGTAGTCGCCGGTCACCATGTTGGCGCCCATGCCGATCAGATCGGTGACGTAAAAGCCGTCGTCGATATCGGCGATCAGCTCTTCGGGGGTGCGGCTGCCCGCTTCCAGGTGCAAGTTGGTCGCGCCGGGCGACGGCGTCGAGGACGCGCTGCGTTGCGCGTGCCCGGTGGTGGCGAGCCCGAGTTCGCGCGCGGTCGCGCTGTCGAGCAGCCAGGTCTTGAGCACGCCGTCCTCGATCAGCGCCATGCGCCGGCCGGCGACACCCTCGGCGTCGAACGGCCGCGAGCGCAGGCCGCGGATGCGAAACGGATCGTCGATGATGTTGATGCCCTTGGCAAAGACCTGCTCGCCCATCTTGTCCCTGAGGAAGCTCGTCTTGCGGGCGATCGAAGCGCCGTTGATGGCGCTGACCAGATGACCGACGATCGAGCCGGCGATGTGGGAATCGAACACCACCGGCACCTTCTTCGTCGAGACCTTGCGCGGATTGAGCTTGGCGACCGCCTTGGCGCCTGCGCTCTGGCCGATCTTTTCCGGCGCATCGAGATCGTCGGCGTGCAACGTCGAGGAGTAGTCGTAATCGGTCTCCATGCCGGTGCCTTCACCGGCGATCGCCTGGGCCGAGATGCTGTGGCGCGAGCCGAGGTAGGCGCCGGAGAAGCCGTGACTGGTCAGCAGTACCATGCCGCCGATGCCGGCCGAGGCGGAAGCGCCGCCGGATTTGCTGACACCTTTGACAGCGCGAACAGCGTCCTCGGCACGGCGCGCCATATCCTCAAGCGCCGAAACACCGGGAAGCTCGCGGTCGAACAAGTCGAGGTCGGGGAAGTTCTTGGCCAGCAAGGCCGGATCGGCGAGGCCCGCGAAGCGGTCGTCAGGGGCAAGGCGCGCCATCGCCACCGCACGCTCGGCCAGCGCGGTGACGCCGTCGCCGCTCATGTCATTGGTCGAAACAACGGCCTGTTTGCGCCCGACGAGCACGCGAAGACCCATGTCATCGCCTTCCGAACGCTGGGATTCCTCGACCGCGCCCTCGCGCACATCGACCGACAGCGACACCGAGCGCATCGCCACGGCGTCGGCGGCATCGGCGCCCGCGGCGCGCGCGGCCTTGATGAGCCGCTCGGCGAGCGTGATCAGCTTTGACTGGTCGAACAGGGAATCCACGTTGGGCTTTCAGGGTTTAGGAGGGGCACGACGCTCTGACAAGGCATCAAATAGGTCGCAAACAGCCGGTATTCGAGAGTGTTACGGAAATTTGCACCATGCCCGGCAACGCGCCGTCAATCATGCGCTTCGAACACGCCCGATTAACCAGCTCTCTTAAGCGGATTCGGACGGCTCTGCGGCAATATCGCGGCATGACCGGGCGTCATAAGCCCGGCTGGGAGTTTCGAGGCGTCGAATATGAGTATCGATGGGCCCCTGGGGTCGGGCCGCGCGTTGCGGCTCGACCCCTACACCCTGCCCGTGCGCTATGCCGCGCGCGACAGCAGGGCCGATGGGCAGGTTCGCAGCATCGAACTGGACCGTGAACGCGTGGTGCTCCGCCGTGAGCTTCACGGTATTCCCATGACGATCGGCGTAAACATCACCGAGTTCGCCGGTGTTACGATGCGGACGCTGCCGCCCGAGGGCGAGGAGCCCGCGGCCGTCGCCATCATGCTCGAACATCGCGATACCGGCCTCATCGTGCCGTTGTTCGTCGCCGCCGAGGGCGACGACGTGCTCGCGCAATGGAAATCCTGGGGCCGCGTGCTGGGCATGCCGCTTCTGGTGGCGGAAGCCGACGGCGCGCTCCGCGAGCCGTTCAGCCGGATCGGCCGGCTGGCCGTGGGCCGACCCGCGCCGCGACGCCGCCGCCGCTCCGCGATGAAGGGACGAAGGCCGTCGATCCTGATGCGCAGGAAGGCCGGCCGCCCCTGCGCCACGCCAAACGTCTATCGCGGCGAGCGCGAGATCGTCGCGCAGTCCTGATCGGGCGATCAGTTTAACGATCGAACTTGATGTCCGCCTTGCGAGCAACCTCGGTCCACATCTTGATTTCGGCGTCGAGCGTTTTGATAAACTCGGCCGAGGTGCTGCCGATCGTGTCGGTCGACAGGGCCCGAAGCTTCTGCTGGAAATCCGGCGATCGCGCGATGCGTATGCACTCCGCCTCAAGCTTTTTCACGATTTCCGGAGGCGTTCCGGCAGGAGCGTACACACCGGTCGCGAGCGAGACATCCATGTCGATGCCGACCTCCTTCATGGTCGGCACGTCCGGTAGATCGGCAAGCCGCGTCGGCGAAGCGACGGCCAGCGCGCGCGCCTTGCCAGCGACCACCTGCGGCACGATCGGCGGCGGCTCGGCGATAGCGTAAGTGACCTGCTCGCCGATAACATTCGTCACCGACTCGTTGCTGCTCTTGTAGATAATCGCCTGCCCCGGAGTGCCGGTTTTCATCTTGAACAATTCGGCCGACAACGTGAAAGCCGCCGAGGAACTGGCATAGTTTGTCTTGTCCGGATTGGCCTTTGCCCAGGCAATGAATTCCTTCATGTTGGCAGCCGGGTGCTTCGCGCTCGTGATCAAGATCACCGGATAGTTAGCCATCAACGACACGGGCACGAAGTCCTTGAGCGTCTGGTATGGCATTTTGTTTGTGTAGACGGCGGGACTGATCACCATCTGACCCGAAGCACCATAGAGCAATGTGTAGCCATCGGGCGCGGACTTCGCCACCATGTCCGGGCCGAGCATGCTGTTGCCGCCGGGCTTGTTCTCGACCACGACATTCTGGCCAAGACTTTCCTGCAGCTTCTGCGCGACGAGCCGTGCGACAATATCCACGCCGCCGCCGGCACCGAAGCCGACAACGAGCTTGATCGTCCGCGACGGATATTCCGTCTCCGCTCGAACTGCGGATGAAGCCAGAAGCGCAACCGCAAGTCCGGTCGCGAACGCTTTGAAACCTTTCATTGCCATCTCCTGGGAATGGAACCTTAGATTTTGAAAATCCGCTTTGCGTTTTCGCCGGCGATCTTGCGCGCCGTTTGATCTGACGTGTCACCCTGCAAGCCGCGTACCAGCGCCAGGATCCCCTTCATGTCGCCGACATTGTGCGGGAAATCGGTTCCGTACAGCACGTTGTCGGCGCCGCCGACGGCAACGCACATTTCGAGGGCGCGCGGCTCGTAGACAACGGTGTCATAAAAAATCCGCCGGAGATAGGCGCTGGGCGGCGCCTTGATGGCGGCGCGGCAAGCCGGAATGGTCTCGTAGCAACGGTCCAGCCGGCCGCTGAGATAGGGCAGCGTGCCGCCACCGTGCGGCGCGATCAGCTTGACGTTGGGATAGCGGTCGAGAAAGCCCGACAGGATCAGACGCGTGAAGGAAAGGGTGGTGTCGACCATGAAGCCGATCGGCGTGGCGAGACTGTATTCGTCGAGCCGCATCTGGCTGCCACCAAGCGGGATCGTGGGATGTATGAACACCGGCAGACCCAACCTGTCGATCTCCGACCACACCGGCTCGAACAGCGGATCGATCAGATCGCGCCCGCGAATGTTGGCGAGCGCGGCAACGCCGAGCGCGCCATCGGAACGGGCTAGGGCAAGTTCGCGCAGCGCATCCTCGGGATATTCCCAAGGAATCGACGCGACCCAGCGAATGCGATCGGGATATTTCTTCTGGCTCTCGGCGTAAGCGGCGTTGCCGATCCGCGCGGCCTTCACGCCGGTCTCACGTGAGCCCCAGAACACGTTGGGGCCAGTCAGCGACAGCACCGCCATATCGACGCCGGCCTCGTCCATGGCGCGGAGCCTAAGATCGTAGTCGAACATCTCGGGCATCAAGGTCACGAACGGCGCGCCGGCCAGATGTACCGCCATTTGTCCGGCGCGTGTGGGCTTCAGTTCATAGTCGCCCCCGTCGCGTTGCAGCAGGTCGAGCCACTCGCGCGGGATCATATGCGTATGGATATCAATGACAGTCATGTCGCCTCGCCGAAATTTCAGAACGCACGCCGCGCCGCGGCGTCGAGCAGGAGCGCCGCGAACAATATCAGGCCGGCGTCGCGGTTCGAGCGAAACATCCGCAGGCACGAGTCCGGGTCGTCGATATCGATGCGAACGATCTGCCAGACCAGATGCGCGGCGAAGGCGATCAGACCGAGTGCGAAAACATAGCCGCCGTGCGCCATGATGCCAGCCGCTCCGACCAGGAGCACCGACGCGGCTGAAAACAATGCCAGCATCGGCTTGGTGTTGGCGCGAAACAGCAGCGCGGTGGATTTGAGCCCAGCGAGCGCGTCGTCCTCACGGTCCTGGTGGGCGTAGATGGTGTCGTAATGGATCACCCAGGCGATCGAGCCCGCGTAAAGCAGGATCGCCGGCCATTCCAGCGCGCCGCGCGCTCCGGCCCAGCCCATCAGCGCGCCCCAGGAGAACGCGAGGCCGAGGAATATCTGCGGCCAGTGGGTGAACCGTTTCATGAACGGATAAATCGCGACCACCCCAAGTGAGGCGATGCCGACGCCGATGGCGAAACGGTTGAACTGGATCAGCACGAGCAGCCCGATCAGCGCCTGTGCCACCAGGAACACCGCTGCGGCCTTCGCGCTCACCTGTCCGGAGGGAATCGGACGCGAACGCGTGCGCTCGACCTTCGCGTCGATGTCACGGTCCACCAGATCGTTCCAGGTGCAGCCGGCGCCGCGCATGACGATGGCGCCGATCAGCAGTAGCACAATGTGCCAGGGATCCGGTCCCCAGGCTCGATCGGCAACGGCGGCCAGCGCCGATGACCACCAGCACGGCAGCAGCAACAGCCACCAGCCGATGGGCCGGTCGAGGCGTGTCAGACGAAGGTAAGGCCGTGCCCATCCCGGCGCGGCGGTATCGACCCAGTTTCCGGTCGCATCGGCGACGCGTCCGGCCGACTGAGTCATGGTCCGCTCATCGCTGCAGGGCGTTGCCCGTCAGCGTGTCGAAGGTGCCGCGTCCCGGCTCCTTGGAGGACTGGTCGTCGGCGATGATCGGGCCGCCCAGCGCATCGCTCAAAGTCGGCCCTGCCGGCCCCGAGGGACCGCTGCTGCACACGTTATCTCGCATGGTCAGGGTCCTCGCATGGTTCGTTTTCATCTGGCCGATGATATTCGGCGGCACCCCGCAGAGCTTCTGATTGGTCTGGAGGAACGAGACCAGCTTGGCTTCCTTGGCCGCAAACGTCTTGAACAGCGGGCAGACCTCTTCGCGCGATGCCTTGCGGGCGCCCGCCGACTTGATCATTCCGGCACTCTTTTCAACGTCTTCTCGAATCGCCGGGAAGGTCGTGCAAATCTTCTGGGCTTCGGACATCTGAGGCGGCGGACCACCACCGAATCCCCCAGGCGCGCTTCCCTGGCTGCCTCCCGAAGGAGCCACTGTAATTCGCGTGCCGCCTCCTTCGCCGCCAACCGGCGGGAAGGGTGAATTCTGAGGCTGGCCCTGCCCCGGCGGCGGCGGAAAGGCACTCTGCTGGGCGGCTCCGGGCTGCGGCGGAAACGCGCCACCCCCCGAACTTGCCTGGCCCGGAGGTGGAGGGAACTGAGCCGCTGCCTGGGTTGCCGCGGCAACAACCAGAACGCATGCGGCGGCCGCAACCCGGCAACCGGACAAGCGATATGGCTTCATCGTGAACGTCTCCAAGCCCGACCCCCCTGGGGACGGCCAGTCATACCAAATCCAAGATTCGGGCGATAGGGCGGCACGAAGCGATGTCAACGCACAATGAGAATGTCCCCTCGTTCCGCACAATGAGAATGTCCCCTTTTGGATGGGGCTGAGCGTTTGTGGGTAACGAGGGGGGTCGCGCGCCTTCACAGCGGTAGCGTCGCCCCTCGTTATCCACATCCGC
>JAPLPD010000323.1 GCA_026400395.1 Alphaproteobacteria bacterium
GCCAGACGCGGCCCTACGGGCGCACGCCGCCGCTGCTGGGGCGCCTCCGGTCGGGCTCCGCCCTCCCTTCGTCACCCCAGCAGCGGCGCATTCTCATCCTGATTGTCGCGGGATTCTCACCTTGATTGTCGCGCCGCAGCGGACCGTATTAAGGTTGCGCAACGCCGACGTCTGGGTCTCGATCGGAATGGTGATGTAGCGCTCGATCTCCTCCGCGGAGAGGCCGGGGCTCTGCGTGATGATGTCCACCATCGGCGGGGTGGGTTCGGGATACGCTTCGATGTTGAGCTGTCGGAACGCGATCAACCCGCCAACGAAGGTCATCACGAACAGCGCGAGCACGAGCACCCGCTGCCTGATCGAAAACGCAATCAGCGCATTCAATGGAATGGTTCCAGTTCAGCAATGCAGGCTCGAAATGAGCCGTCCGCTTTCGACTTCTACCTGCGCGCCGCCCCCGCAGCGATCAGCTTCCCGCGGCCTGATCCACGAACAGGCTGCCCTTGGTCACCACCATCTCGCCCGCCTGCAGGCCCTGCAAAACTTGAATCACGCCACTTCGGGTGACGCCGGTTTTGATCTGCCGAAGCTCGACGGTCTTATCGGCGCGAGCGACCCAGACGCGCGCATTCTCGGCTTCGTAGATCACCGCGTCGCGCGGCACGCCGAGCGAGTTGTCGCCTTCGTCGGTGTAAACGGTGACGGAGGTGAACATCTCAGGCTTGAACTGGCCCTTGCTGTTGTCGATCGTGGCGCGCACCACCAGCCGGCGGATGCTCGGATCGAGCGACGCGGCCACATGATCGACCTGGGCTTTGAACACGGTCTTGGGGTACGCCAGCACGGTGAAATCGACCTGCTGGCCGGCGCGAAGTTTCGGCGCCTCGCTCTCGCGCACATAGGCCATCAGCCACACGGTCGAAAGATCGCCGATGGTGAAGACCGGATCGACAACGCCGGTAGAGGTGTAGCTGACGTACTGGCCGGGTCCGATCTTGCGCTGCACCACGGTCCCCGACAGCGGCGCATAGATCGGGGTTTCGGAGCTGATCTTGCCTTGCTCCTGGAACGCCGTGATCTCGGCGTCGGTCTTGCCGAGGATCGTCAACCGGTTGCGCGACGCCTCGAGCGAGGATTCGGCGGTGCGCAAATCGGCGCGGGCCTGGGCGAGATCGGCCGTGGCGGTCTGGAAGTCGCGCAGCGCGCCCGCCTTGCTCTCATACAGCGTGCGGTTCTGCTTCTCGATAATCTCGGTGATCGTAACACGCGACTTCGCGCGATTGATGCTCGCGAGTCCGGTGAGGAAGTCGTTCTGCGCCGCCACCATGTCGGCGGCTTCGATGTAAAACAGCGGCTGGCCGCGCTCGACCATATCGCCCGGCTTGGCCATCAGCCGCGTTACCCGCCCGGCGTAGGGCGGGAAGATCGGGGTGGCCTTGTCCTCGTTGATCGAAATCTTGCCTTCGGTGATGTGCTCGGAGCGGAACGTCATCGCCTTGACAGGTTCGATGCCGAGCGACGCCCATTGCTGCGGAGTCGGCATGAAACGCGACGTACGCTTGGCCTGGCTGGACACTTCGGTGCCAGCGCTGGCCGCAACCTTGGGCGCCGGCGCTTGGGGGGTCATCAGCATGAACGCCCCGGCCGCCAACACCAGCACGGCGGCGGCTATCGACGCGCGCGCCCACCAACCACGAAGAACTGAGGCGTTCAAAAGCAAGTCCTCCCGCACGAGGTGCGTGATTTTGGCGCGTGTATAGCAGACCTGCGCTCAGCGAATAGTTAAAAAGCGGCCATGTTGCGCCGCGAGAAAATCCCCGATGGCCCGCATTTCCCT
This sequence comes from Alphaproteobacteria bacterium, assembly GCA_026400395.1. Lineage (GTDB taxonomy): Bacteria > Pseudomonadota > Alphaproteobacteria > Rhizobiales > Xanthobacteraceae > Z2-YC6860. The sequence continues at coordinate 1,838 of JAPLPD010000323.1, forward strand.
ACTGGCAGCATTTTAAGCCGTTTGTTGGCCTCCTTTGTGACAGCCGCCTCCGGTCGCGGCAGCCCGCGACTGCCTTATTCCGCCCCCCCGATCGGAGGGAGCGCCAGAGCGGCATCGACCAATCCGCCGGCATACTTCCAGTCGAAGTTTCGGTAGACGTTGGTCTTCACCAAAAATGACGCACCGCCGTAGAACTTCTCGTATTGCTGGTGGCGGCTGCCGAACTCCGAGCCGACGAAGTCCCAGATCAACCGCATCAGGGCGACCTTGTTCTTGGCGTCGGTGGAGGCCGAGCGGTGATAGCGCTCCATGTCCGGCGCGGTCAGCGGGCTTTCCAGGTCGGCCTGGGACGATGGCAGCGTGATGAAGGCGCCACCGGCCAGTTCCCGCACCATCTCGAGCATGCGGCCGTTGAATTCCGACTGCATCGCCATGGCCGAGTAGATCGTGGCAACCGCCGGCCACAGCACGCCGTTCTTGATCGGCGCCATGACCTCCTGGGCCAGCAGCATGGATTCGTAGATCGTCACGAAGGCGGCAAGCTCGCCCATGATCACCTGAACGGGAGGCGAACCGGCGTTGCCGGTCATTTCGTTCATGCACTGCGCCAGACCGGCGAGGAAACGGAGCTTGGTGACGTAGCGCACCTGCGCCTGATGGTTGCCGAGGGTGTGCGCCGTGGTCTTCCACCATTGATCGCGGGAGACCTCGATGTTGCGGTAGATGAAAACGTGCTCCCACGGCACGAAGACGTTGTCGAACACGACGTAGCTATCGGACTCGTCGAAGCGGCTCGACAGCGGATAATCGTACGAATTGTCCGCGCGCAGGGCGAACGGACGGCGCGGAAAAAGCTTGAGCCCCGGCGCATTGATCGGCACGACGACATTGTTGGCATAGTTCTCGTCACCCGGTTGCAGCGGATGGATGCAGCTCAATTGCAGCCAGTCCGACAGCACGCCGCCAGTGGCGAGTTGCTGGGCGCCTGAGATCACGATGCCGTCGTCGCGTTCCTTGACCACGCCGGCATAGAGCCCCGGGTCGCTCTGCTTGTGGGCCGGCTTGCTGCGGTCGATCTGCGGCGGCACGATCGCGTAGCTGACGTAGAGATGCTCGTCGCGCATGCGCTCGTAGAAGGCGACCATGTTGTCGGCGAATTTCTGCCCGCCCTTGGCGAACACCTCCGGCACCGAGGCGTAGCCGCAAAAGAAGCCGGCGACGTGGTCCGGCGTGCGGCCCATCAGTCCGAAGGTCGCTTCCGCCCATTTTTGCGAGAACAGCCGGCGTTGCCGAAGGTCCGCATGCGATTTCGGAATCTGGTAGGCGCGCAGCACCGGTTCGCCGGTCTTGGGCGAAGTGAACGTCATCAGATCGCGGTTGGCCGGTTCGGCGGCGATGTCATAAAGGTGCGCGATCGAACGCGCGGCCTCTCGAAACGCCTTGTGCTGGCTGACGTCGGCGACGCGCTCGCCCTCGAGCATGACCTGTCGTCCGTCGTTGAGCGAGCGAAGGTAATCGGCGCCGGTTCGCAGAGGCATGAGAGCTCCCAATTTACGTTCAAAATATAGCTACATGATGTAGCTTTCCCGGATGCTGTCAAGCCGCGATCGTGCTACAAACATGGGCAGAGGGGATTCCATGGCGCGGCCGAAGAAGCAGGCTGGACCGGACCGTCCGCCCGGCGGCGCGCCGCGGCGGGCCAGGGACTTCGTTCCGCCGCCGACCGTCACGCTGCCGCCGATGCTCAAATCCGGCGGCGACGTAGCGTTCCGCGAGACGCTGTACCTGATGGTGCTGGCATTCGGCCGGCTGAACGCCTGCCGCGAGGCATTCGGCCGCTCGATCGGCCTCACCGCGTCGCAGTTCATCGTCCTGATCGGGACCGCCTACCGCCAGGGCGCCGAGGGCGTATCGATCCGCGCGCTGGCCGACCACACCCAGTTGGCGGCGACGCATGTGACCACCGAAGTCGGCCGCCTGATCGGCAAGGGGCTCTTGACCAAGCGGCCCAGCACGCGCGACCGCCGCAGCGTGCTGGTCCGGGTGTCGCCCAAGGGCGAGGATGCCATCCGCTCGGTCAATCCGCTGCTCCGGCGGGTGAACGACCTGCTGTTCGCCGGCGTTGCCCGCGAGGATTTTGCGGTGGTGTCACGCTTCCTCGAACAATTCGGGCTCAACAGCGAGGCCGCGCTGGCGGAAATCCGGCGCTCCCAGCGCGAGCGCTCTAAGGTCGCCCACGCAAGGCAGGATTGAAAGCGCCGCCAGGCCCTTGCTACCCTTCGCGGCGTCCATCACCCTCCCGCCATCGGATGCATGAGGATTGGATGTCGGAATTCGAACGCTGGGAATCGCGGTTTTCTGGAACGGACTACCATTTCGGTACCGAACCCAACGCATTCCTCAAGAGCAAGGCCGCCCTGCTAAAGCCCGGCCAGACCGCGCTGTCGGTCGCCGACGGCGAAGGCCGCAACGGCGTGTTCGTCGCCCAGCAGGGTCTCGATGTGCTGGCGATGGACTTTTCGCCGAAGGCTTTGGCGAAATCGCAGGCGCTGGCGAAAGCGCGCGGTGTGACCATCCGCACCGAACAGGCCGACCTCGAAACATACCAGTGGCCCACCGCGGCGTATGACGTGGTGGTGGCGATCTTCTTCCAGTTCTGCGCGCCGCCGCTGCGGTCGCGCGTGTTCGCCGGCATCAAGCGCGCGCTCAAACCGGGCGGACTGCTGCTGATGGAGGGCTACCGGACCGAGCAGCTCAAGTACAAGACCGGCGGCCCCTCGCAGGTCGAAAACCTCTACACCCGCGCGCTGCTGGAAACCGAGTTCGCCGACTTCGCGTCCATCGAGATCGCGGAATACGACAAGGAAATCAACGAAGGTCCGGGACACGGCGGAATGTCGGCGCTGATCGACCTGGTCGGACGCAAATAGCAATCGGAAGAAGGTCGCCACACCATGATCAAAGTGCTGCGCATCGGCCACGCCACCTTCGAAACGCCGGACCTCGCGAAGGCAATCGCGCACTACACCGAGGTCATCGGGCTGTCGCTGGTCGGCCGCGAGGACAAACGCGCATTCCTGGCCACCCGCCTGGGCCATCTCGCCATCGAATTGCAGCAGGGCACCGAGGCGCGTTGCCGCAAGCTGTCGTTCGAGGTCGCCGCCCATTCTGAATTCGGCGATCTGAAGAAGGCCCTGCAGGCGCACGGCGTCGCCGCCGAGGAGCGCAACGACTCGGTGCCCGGCCTGCCGAAGGTGCTGTCGTTCCAGGATCCCAAAGGCACCACCATCGAGCTGTTCCGCGAATGGACCGCGATCGGCAACCGCGAACAGGTGATCGGCGCGGGCGCGTTCAAGCTCGGCCACGTCGCCTTCGTCACCCCCGACCCGCTGCAGATGGCTGAATTCTACGGCAAGGTTCTGGGCTTTCGGATCTCCGACTGGATCGGCGACTTCTTCGTGTTCATGCGCTGCAACGCAGACCACCATTCGGTGAACTTCATTGCTGGCAAATCCGCCCGGATGCACCACATCGCCTACGAGCTGCGCGACTTCTCGCATCTGCAGACCGCGTGCGATCTGTTCGGCGATCGCAAAATCCCGATCATCTGGGGACCGGTGCGGCTCGGCCCCGGTCACAACGTCGCGGCGTTTCACCGCGACCACGACGACTGGGTGGTCGAGCTCTACGCCGAACTCGACCAGATGAAGGACGACGAGCTCGGCTACTTCGATCCGCGGCCGTGGCATCAAGACCGGCCGCAGCGACCCAAGGTGTGGGACGCCAAGATGATCGCCTACATGTGGGGTCCGCCGCCGACCGCGGACTTCATGCGCAGCCGGGACTGAACGCCGCGACTACAGCTTTTCGGCCAGGAACCGCATCAGCCGCGGCGCCAGGAATCCCGAAAAGCTGTTCACCTCGTCGATCGGATCGCTGCCCCAGTAGTGCGGCGCGCCCTGCAGGATCGTCGTGCGCACGAAGAACCCCGCCTGCTTCAGTGCCAGCACGAAGGCGTCGGTGTGGGCGCCCCGATCGACCAGATCGTCCTCGGTACCGACGCTGAGATGCACCGCCACCTTGTTGTTGGCGGAGATCGCGTGGCTGATCGGCGAGGCGTCGAAATAGAGCTGGCGGTTGTCAGGCAGCGACCCGCCGAGGAACATCTCGATGTTGTTCTGCTTCGGGCTCTGGATGGCGTACTTGCCCCACATCTCGGCGAGGTCGTAGACGCCATACACCCCGGCGAACACCTTCACCTGAGTGCCCACTTTGGCATGCGGGTCCTGCGGATAGCTGCTGGCGAACAGCGGGTTGCCTCCGGCCAGCGCCGCGAGCGCGCCGATGTTGCCGCCGGCGGAATGACCGAACACACCGATCCGGTCCGGGGCGATGTTGAAATCCGTGGCGTTGCCGCGCACGAACTGGATGGCCGCCAGCACGTCCTGCACCGCGTGGGGAAACGTCTTCTGCCCGGGCTTGGCCAGCCGGTAGCTGACGGCGAACAGCGCAATGCCGCGCGCCGCGAGATACTTGCCCCAGTGCTGGAACTGGCCGCGCACGCCCTGCACCCAGCCGCCGCCATGAACCCCGACCAAAACCGGGAACGGACCCGCGCCTTTCGGTAGATACAGATCGCCCGCGAGCGCAACGCTGTCATGCGTCGCATAGGTCACGCCCATCCGCGTTTCGAATTCGCCAACTTTTTCGCCGGTATTCATCCCGTTCGTCCTTCCCACTGCGCGCGCGTTGCAGCATGATCTTGAAACACCGGCCGCCCTCGTGCAATGGAGAGCGGGAGGAAACGTGTCAGTGTCACAAGGGGTTCGCGCATGCCGGACGCGATCAAGTCGTTGGTCGTGAATGGCACGACGATCGAAGCCATCGAAAAAGGGCAAGGCCGCCCGATCCTGTTTCTGCATCCCGGCATCGGCATCGACCCCGCCGCGCCCGTCCTGACCGCCCTCGCCCGCGGCGGCCGCGTCATCGCGCCGTCGCATCCGGGTTTCGGCACGTCGCAACTGCCGAAGGGCATGACCAGCGTCGACGACATCGCCTATTTCTATCTCGACCTGCTCGATCAGTTGGACCTGCATGACGTGCTGCTGGTCGGCGTCGGCCTGGGCGGCTGGATCGCCGCCGAGATCGCGGTGAAGAACACCACGCGGCTGTCGCGCCTGGTCATGGCCAACGCCGTCGGCGTCAAGATCGGAGACCGCGAGACCCGCGACATCGTCGACATCTGGTCGCTGATGCCCGGCGAGTTCAACGCGCTCGCCTATGCCGACCCGAAGGCCGGCGAGATCGACTACAAAAATCTGCCGCAGGCGGAGTCGCTCGCCGCCGCACGCAACCGCGAGGCTCACGCCCGCGTCGCGTGGTCGCCGTACATGCACAACCCCAAGCTAAAGAACCGGCTGCATCGCATCAATGTGCCGACGCTGTTTCTCTGGGGCGCGGCCGACCGTATCCTCAGCGAGACCTACGGGCGCGGCTATTGCGGCCTGATCCCCGGCGTGAAATTCGAACCGATCGCGAAGGCAGGACATTTCCCGCACATCGAACAGCCGGACGAGTTCGCCCGCCGGGTGCTCGCTTTCGCCGAAGCGGCGCCAGCGGCTCAGGCCAAACGGATATAAATTTTACGAGTTCGAGGAGACCACCCATGCAGGTCTATTATTTCACCGAGCAGCCGTACTACCCGACCTGGGAACATCACAACGGGTCGCTGCGTGTGAACCTGCCGAACAAGGCGGCCGATCCGCTGACCGCGGGCGACCTGTTCCACCGCTACTACGACGAGTGGAAGCGCGCCGACGAACTCGGCTACAACATCATGGTCAACGAGCACCATCAGACCGCGACCTGCATGTCCTCGACCGTCATCGTCGGACTGTCGGTGCTGGCGCGCGAGACCAAGAAGGCCCGCATCCTGGTGCTCGGTTATCCGATCGGCCATCGGCCGGACCCGCTGCGCTGCGCCGAGGAACTGGCCACCATAGACGTCATTTCGCGCGGCCGCCTCGACATGGGCTTCATCAAGGGCGTGCCCTACGAATTCCCGGCGTCCAACCAGAATCCCGTCGGTGTGATGGACCGCTTCTGGGAGGCGCACGATTTCATCATCAAGGCGATGACCAGCCACGACGAGCCGTTCAACTGGGAGGGCGAGTTCTTCCATTACCGGCAGGTCAACATCTGGCCCCGCCCGGTGCAGCAGCCGCATCCTCCCGTGTGGACCACCACCGGCAACAAGGCCCAGGCCCGCCTGCTCGGCGAGAAGGGCTACGTGATGGCGACGCTCGGCTCGGGCTATGCCACCCGGCCGCTCTACGAGGCGTACCGCGCCGGCTATCTGGCGAAATGGAAGAAGCCGGCCCCCGCCGACCGCCTCGCCTATCTCGGCCTGGTCGCGGTGGCCGACAACGAAGCCGAGGCGCGCCGGCGCGGTGAATTGATCGCCGGATATCTCCGCTCATCGGCCATCGTGCATGTGCCGTTCCGCAATCCGCCGGGCTTCCTGACCGTCGATGACAACGCGCGCATGCTGCGCGGAGAAAGCGCGCCGCGCAGCTTCACCAAGGACGGCCGTCCGGTCGATATGCATCACGGCAGCGTGCAGGACCTGATCGACGCCGGCATCCTGTTCTGCGGCACGCCGGACCAGGTGCACGATCAGATCATCGACTTCACCGGATATTGCGGCGGCATGGGCAATCTTCTGATGATGGGCCACGCCGGTTTCCTCACCCACGAGGACACCATGGACAATCTCGAGCTGTTCTCGAAGCACGTGATGCCGCGGCTGAAGGCCTTCAAGCAGCCGGTGGCGGACGCGACCGCGGCGGCGTAGAAGATCGCCTCCGTTTAACGACAGCGTCTCCCGTCTGCACGAAATCAAAGTTCGTCATGGCCGGGTTTGACCCGGCCATCCAAGCCTTGCTTCGAGCGGAGAAAGACGTGGATGCCCGGCACAAGGTCGGGCTTGACGTGGAGAGGCAGCCGCAAGCTGAAAGACGCTAAGCCGCCTTCCGTTTCGCCGCGCGGGATTTCCGCGCCACGAGTTTCCGCCTGGGTTTCTTGGCCCGCGCAGGTGCCGTCGTGTGCGAAACCAGCGGCGCCGCTTCGATCAACTTGGCGGCCGCGCCCGCAATGCCCTTCCGGCCGCGCGCCGCCTTGATGAAAGCGCCCACCATCAAGCCCAGTTCGAACGCCAGGCCGGCGCTCAGTCGTGGATTGAGCCGGACAGCGTTTGCCAGGGCGGACAGGACGGCGTTCGATTTCGTGGCCATGCGCGCATTCCAGTTGACGGACCGCATCCCAACGCGCCGCCGCGGCCACGGTTCCCCTACTTCTCCGTGAGCCCGCGCTCCTTGATGAACGCGCTCCAGCGCGTGACCTCGTCGCGGTACATCCGCGCGGTGGCATCGGCGTCGAGGCCCAGCGGCTCGAACCCGGTCGCGCGGAATTTCGTCTGGAAGGCCGGGTCCTGCGCGATGGCGACGACCTCGCGGCCGATCCGCGCGCGGACGGAGTCCGGCAGGCCGGGCGGTCCGAACACGCAGAGCCACGCGGTCTGATCGACGCCCTGCACGCCCGCTTCGGCCATCGTCGGAACGGCTGCAATCGATGGCAGCCGCCGTTTGCTTGCGACCGCGAGCATCTTCAGCCGCGTATTCTCCGCCTGCCCGGCGCCGACCGCCGAGCTCATCATGTGCGCGTCGATCGAGCCCGCCAGCAGATCGTTGGTCGCCTGGGAGCCGCCCTTGTACTGCACATGCTGCATCGAAATGCCGGTCTGCTGCATGAACACCTCACTGACCAGATGGGCGAAGCTGCCGAAGCCGGTGGTGCCGAAGTTGAGTGCGCCCGGCCGCGCCTTGGCGTAGGCGACGAACTCGGCCAACGTGTTGACCGGCAGATCCTTCTTGACCACCAGGATCGCCGACCATTCCGCCACCATGGCGACCGGCACGTAGTCGCGCAGCGGATCGAACGGATAGTCCTTCTGCACGGCGGCCGGCGTGACGTTGGCGCCGACCGCGCCCATCTGCAGCAGGTAGCCGTCGGGCTTGGCCTTCACGACGGCGCCGATGCCGATCACGCCGTTGCCGCCGGGCCGGTCATCGACCACGACGGTCTGGCCGAGCCGCGCGCTGAGCCCCTCCGCCAGAATGCGTGCGACCAGATCGATCGAGCCGCCGGCGGCGTAAGGAACGACGATCGTGATCGGGCGGGAGGGATAGATGTCCTGGGCGATGGCGGACGTGATAAACGCGGCGAAAATGCACAGCGCAAGCAACGGACGCACGTTACCCCTCCCTTGATCGAGGCCATGCTACCATACCACCCGTTGCGCTATCACATTCGAATTTGGACGGGCGGTCGTTTCCATGAGCGAGTCATTGGCGCCAAACAAGAGTCGCATCACTGTTCGCGCGCTGTTGCTCGGCGACCGCATCGAAACAGTCGGCCTCGAACGCAATGACGTTCTGTCGACCGTGCCGCTGGCGTTCCGCGCCGGCGAGCGGGGCGTGGTCGCATTGTTCCGGTACGGCGTCGCCGTTTTCGTCGGCATGTCCCCCCTCGACGAAGATGAGGTCTTGCGCCGGCTGCTAGGGCGCGTTGTCCATCCCGTCCCGCGGCGGGAGGAAGAAACCGTTTACATCGAGATTTCGCCGGACAAGGACGATCAGCTCACGCCAACCGGCGTCATCATCGTGAAGGCATTGACCACCGAGCACACGCTGTTGATCGCCGACGCTCTCGCAACCAGCGTCATCCTGGCCCACGACGAGCGAAGCGTTTCCGCGGTTTTTGACGTTATCGAGCCGTTGGCACGGGAGTTGGCCGCGCACGGCCGCACGCCCGGAGGGCGGCGCTCGCTGCTCAAGCATATCGGCAACGCACTGCTCGTCCAGCACAGGATATCCGGCCTCGTGGCCGTCGCCGAAAAGCCGGATGTGCTCTGGGAGCGCCCGGACCTCGAGCGCTTTTACGCGAGGCTCGAAGACGAATATGAATTGAAGGAGCGCGCGGACGTTCTGACTCGGAAATTGACCGTCATTTCCGACACCGCCAAGGCCCTCGCCGATATCATCGATACCGAACGTTCCTTGCGCCTTGAGGTCATCATCGTCGGGCTTATCGCGCTTGAGATCATCATGGGCGCCTATCAGTTGTGGCGATAGGAACACGCCGGCCATCCCCTCGGACGTGAGAGGATGGCCGACTGACCGCGCCGACGCGGCAACTACGCGCGGGCGTACTTGCCGCGGTTGAAGAACCGGTCCTTGTTGTCGTCGCTGGCCGACTCGCGGGTCGACTTGATGTCGTTCTGCTTGGCGATCATCGCCTTGACCGCCGGCCGCGCCGACAGCTCGTCGAACCAGCGCTTGAGGCCCGGCTTCTCGTCGATCTTGACGCCGTGCGCGGCGTGCTGGCGCGTCCACGGGAACGTCGCCATGTCGGCGATCGAGTATGTATCGCCGCCGAGGTAATTGTTCGACTGCAGGCGATCGTTGAGCAGATCGTAGAGCCGCAGCATTTCGGTCTTGTAGCGGCTGAACGAGTATTCGTTGCCGGGCTTCGGCGCGAACAGGTTGAAGTGCGTGAAGTTGCCGAAGGCCGGTCCGACGCCGGACATCTGCACCATCAGCCACTGAATGACGTCGTACTTCTTCGCCATGTCGGCCGGCATGAACTTTCCGGTCTTCTCGGCGAGATACATCAGGATCGCGCCGGATTCGAACACCGTGTAGGGCTTGCCGCCCGGGCCTTCGGTATCGACGATCACCGGGATTTTCTTGTTCGGGTTGAGCTTGACGAAATCGGGGTTGTGGTTGTCGGCGGCCCAGACATCCACCGGCTTGAAATTATAGGGCAGCCCGCACTCTTCGAGCATGATGAAAATCTTCTGCACGTTGGGGCTGGTCAATCCGTAGAAGTCGATCATGGTCCTCACCAAAACTTGGGTTTGTTTCGCTCCGCCTGCGTCCGCGTGTCGCGGTTAAGCCGGCAGCGCAAGCCTATCCCAAAAGCGCGTGCAGTTGACAGACGTAACCCTGCCTGAAACGCTCCGGCGCGCAGGCCATCCGCGGGGGAACGGCGGGCGTCTGGGGACGAAACGCGGATTCTGTCCATGCCGATCGGGTTTTGCGTCCGGCTTGTCGCCGCTGCGGTCGGCGCGTGGCTGAGCGCCGCGGGCATGGCGGCGGCACAGGATTTCGTCGAGGCGTTTTTCAAGGGCAAGCAGGTCTCGATGGTGGTCGGCTCGTCGTCGGGCGGCGGCTACGACACCTACGCGCGGCTGCTGGCCCGGCATTTCGGCGGCGCGATCCCGGGCAATCCGTCCGTCATCGTACAAAACATGAGTGGCGCCGGATCGAACCGGGCGGCGGGCTACATCTATTCGGTCGCGCCCAAGGACGGCACCGCGATCGGCGCGATCTTCCCGGGCGCGGTGCTGCAGCCGCTGTTGAGCGACGTGCCGGTGGCGCACGATCCGAACAAGCTGGTCTATCTCGGCAGCGCCAACAGCGACGTCTATGTCTGCTACGTCCGCACCGACGCCCCGGTGAAGTCGTTCAAGGACGTGCTGACCCAGGAGCTCATCATCGGCGCGAGCAACCCCGGCGCCACCACCTACGACCTGCCGTTGCTCCTGAACAGCATCCTCGGCGCCAAGTTTCGCATTGTTACGGGCTATCCGGGCAGCCGGGAAATCACGCTCGCCCTTGAACGGGGCGAGGTTCAGGGCGCCTGCGGCATGGGCTGGACCGGCATCGAGCTGCTGTATCCGGACTGGTTCGCCAAGGACACGGTCCGCGTCCTGGTCCAGCTTTCGGCCAGGGGTCATCCGGACCTGAACAAGCGCGGGGTGCCGCGAGCAGGCGAGTTCGCCCGCGACGACGACGAACGCCGGGTCATCGAGCTGGTGTTCAGCCAGGGCCTGTTCGGCCGGCCGTTTGTGCTGCCGCCGGGGGTCCCGCCGGAACGGGTCGCGGCGCTCCGCCAGGGCTTTGTCCGGGCGTTGAACGACAAATCCCTGCGCTCGGAGGCGGAAAAGATGCAGTTTGACGTCGAGCCGATGAGCGGAGACGACTTGCAGAAGCTCGTGTCCGACCTGTATGCCACGCCACCCCGCCTCGTCGAGCGGGCGCGCCAGGCATTGACCCCGAAGCCGCAGCGATGATGATCGTGATCATGAAAAGTCCGGAAGGCATCTGAGCGATGGAAGGCATTGGCACCGAAGCGGCGTTCATGGCGGCGGCCGCCGGCAAGGCCTTCGTCACGCTGATGGAGCCCCACCGGCTGATGTATCTGATGCTGGGCTGCATGATGGGGCTCGTCCTAGGCATCGTGCCCGGCATCGGCGGCCTCGCCGGCACGGCGATGCTCTTGCCGTTCACGTTCGGCATGGACCCCTACTCGGCGTTCGCGCTTTTGCTCGGCCTCGGCGCCACCACCGCCACCGGCGACCCCATTCCCGCAATCCTGTTCGGCGTGCCCGGGGGTGCTGCCTCCGCGGCAACGGTCCTGGATGGTTTTCCGATGGCGAAGCGCGGCGAAGCCGGCCGCGCGCTCAGCGCTGCCTACATGTCGTCGATGATGGGCGGCATCTTCGGCGCGATGCTGCTCGCGGTGTCGATACCGATACTGCGCCCGGTGATGCTCTACCTCGGCTCACCGGAGCTGTTGGCGTTTTCCGTCTTAGGCATATCCATGGTGGCCGTTCTGTCGGGCAGCGCGCCTCTGCGCGGCGTCGCCGCCGGCTGCCTCGGCATCATGATCGCGATGATCGGATCCGATCCGCAAACCGGAACGCTGCGCTGGACGATGGACAACCTCTACTTATGGGACGGGCTGCCGCTCAGCCCGGTGCTGCTCGGGCTCTTCGCGCTGCCGGAGCTTTGCGATCTGCTGATCGCGCGAACGACCATCTCGAAAGAGGTAGACAAGAACAATATCTACAAAGGCCAGTGGCAGGGCGTGAAGGACTGCATGGACAACTGGTGGCTGATCGTACGCTGCTCCTGGATCGGCGGCGGCATCGGCTCGATCCCCGGCATCAGTGCTTCGGTCGTCGACTGGCTCGCCTATGGCCACGCGCTCAAGACCGAGAAAGGAGCAAACCTAACCTTCGGCAAGGGTGACGTGCGCGGCGTCATCGCGTCGGAAAGTTCCAATAACGCCAAGGAGGGCGGCGCACTGGTGCCGACCGTCGCGTTCGGCGTCCCGGGCAGCGCCACCATGGCGATCCTGCTCGGCGCCTTTCTGATTCATGGGCTGGTTCCTGGCCCTGACATGCTGCACAAGAATCTCGACATCACCTACGCCATGGTGTGGTCGGTGGCGCTCGCCAACATTCTTGGCGCCGGCGCCTGCTACGCTTTCAGCCCGCAGTTCGCGCGACTGGCCACCCTGCGCTACACGCTGATTCTGCCGGCGGTGCTGAGCATTGTCTATATCGGCGCGTTCGAGGCTTCGCGAAGCTGGGGCGACATGTTCGCTCTGCTGATCTTCGGCGTGATCGGCTGGCTGATGAAGCAGTTCAAATGGCCACGGCCGCCGTTGGTGCTGGGCCTCGTGCTCGGCGACAGCATCGAACGCTACATGTTCATCTCCATCGAGCGTTACGGCTTTTCCTGGCTCGCCCGTCCAGTCGTGGCGATCCTGTTGCTGATGGCAATCGTCGGAGTGGTTCGGCCGTTCATTGCCGACGTGCGCCGCCAGGGCGGCATCGGCAAGCTGCTGTCGAGCTTCCAGGCGCCGACGTTCCGGTCACCGCAATTGTTCACCATGGCGTTCATCGCCCTGATCGGCGCACTGGTCGTCAACGCCATGTCGTGGGCGTTCGCGGCCAAGCTCGTTCCCATCATCGTCGGCGCGCTCGCGCTTTTGGTCGCGGGGATCAGCCTGTTCAACGAAATGTGCCGCAAGCCCGCCGCGGCCGCCGGGACAAGTCTGGCCGATCAGGCGCTGGCCGAGGTCGGGCAGAAGATTCACATGGATATCGAATCCGATACCGGCCACCTGCCCCTGCGCACCATCGTGACGAGATCGGCACGATTCTTCGGCTATCTCCTCGCCTTCATGGGGTCGATGGCGCTGATCGGGCTGATTCCAACCGCGGCGATTTTCGTCATCGTGTTCATGAGGCTTGAAGGTCCGGAGCGCTGGAAGCTGGTCATTCCCTATGTGGTTGTCCTGATCCTGGGCATCTACATCGCCTTCGACTGGTTCATGGCGCTACCCTGGCCGCCCACGCTGCTCGGCCAGCTTGTCCCGGCGGCCAAAATCATCCCGTCGGTGCAGTAGCGGAGCCCAATACCGGCGGTGGTGGTGCGGCAGCGCCACACCGATCGGATTTGTTCGGCTTGCGGGCCAATTCCACAGGAATTCTAGCAAAATAGCCCCATGCGCGGGCGGCCCAACCATATCAATAAAACCGCAATCCTGATATTTACCTGTCTATTCCGACAAACAACCATGCCTCTGGCTAGATCGGGGGATTATGGAGACAGTCTGATGGCAAGCGCCCGGTTCGAACATCTACTGGCGGGGACGGCAGTGGCCCTGGCTTTGGCGCTGACGCCGTACACCGGCGGCGCGTTCGCCGCCTCCGAACCGGAGATGACCGCGGCCGTATCGGTGCCCGAGAGCGCGGACCTGCCACCGCCGAGCGTGCGGGATATCGCAGTCGCCCCGGCCCGGACCGAAGCTCCGGCCGCCCAAACACCTCCGGTCGAGGCCGCCGCGACACCCGCTCCGGCCAAGGCCAAGGCCGAAACGACCAACTCGGTCCCGGTGACCGATGGCACCAAGTTCGCCACCGCATCGGTCGGCGACACCGCCGTCGTCGACAAGCTTCGCGAACAGCTCGCCACCGGCAAATTCGACCGCATCCTCGGCGGCAAGAAGGACCGCGCCACCATCGAGGCGTTCTATGCGAGCCGCGATTTCGCGCCGCTTTGGATCGCCGATGGCGTCATCAGCGAGCGCGGCAAGGCCGCGGCAGCCTATCTCTCGGGCGTCGATGCCGACGGCCTTGAGCCGAGCGAATACCCGATCCCGCAGATCAAGGCCGGCATGGAGCCCGACGCTCTGGCCGAGGCCGAGATCAAGTTCACCGACGCGGTGCTGACCTTCGCCCGCCACGCGATGAGCGGCCGCGTGCACTACAGCCGCGTCTCCGCCGACATCGTCTACGACCTCGCCAAGCCCGACCCGGCCAACGTGCTGGCCCGGATCGTCAAGGCGCAGGATGCCGCCACCGCGCTCGACGGCCTCAACCCTCCGCATCCGCAGTACAAGGCGCTCAAGGCCAAGCTCGCCGAGATTCGCAAGGGCAGCAGCGATGTCGAGAAGCCGGTCATCCCCTCCGGTCCTGTGCTGAAGTACTCGGCCAAGGACAAGAAGGGCCAAGAGACCGTCATGGAGGACCCGCGCGTTCCGGCGCTGCGGCAGTGGTTCAGCCTCAAGGACGACGGCGACACCAAATACGACAAGCCTCTGGCCGACGCGATTTCCAAGTTCCAGAAGGAGCACCGCCTTCAGGTCACCGGGCAGCTCACCCAGGGGACGCTCGACGCCATCAACGGACCGAAGCGCGAGAAGACCGTCGATATCATCCTCGCCAACATGGAGCGCTGGCGCTGGGTGCCGCGCGACCTCGGCGACACCCACGTGATGGTCAACATCCCGGACTTCTCGTTGCGCGTGGTCAAGGACGGCAAGCTGGTTTGGAAGACCAAGGTGGTGGTCGGCCAGCCGGGCAAGCCGACGCCGCTGCTCAGCGCGGAGATGAAGTTCATCACCGTCAATCCGACCTGGAACGTGCCGCCGTCGATTATCCAGAACGAATACCTGCCTGCGCTGGCGGCCGATCCGCAGGCGATGGATCGGATCGGACTGAAGGTCGAGCAGAACCCGGACGGCACCGTCCGCATCTGGCAGCCGCCGGGCGATCGCAATGCGCTCGGCCGCATCCGCTTCAACTTCCCGAACAAGTTCCTGGTGTACCAGCACGACACGCCGGACAAGCACCTGTTCGCCCATGAGAAGCGCGCCTACAGCCATGGCTGCATGCGCGTCGAGAACCCGCTGAAGTACGGCGAAGTGATCCTCGGGCTGGCGCTGCCGAATGAGCGCTACACCGCGGAGCGGCTGCAGAAGATGTTCGGCGGCTCGGAGGTCAACATCAACTTCCCGGCCGGTATCCCGGATCATCTGACCTATCAGACCGCGTTCGTGGATGACGCCGGCGCCCTGCAGATCCGTGACGACGTTTACGGCCGCGACCAACGGCTGCTCGCTATCCTCAAGGGCTCCGACCGCAAGATGGCCGATATCGCCGTCGACCGGAAAGCCTCGTCGTCGTCTGCCCCGGTGCGGATGCCGCCCGGCACCTTCGGCGGCTCCGGCGGCGGCAGCGGCTTCACCTTCTTCGACCGGCTGTTCGGCAGCACGCCTGAGCCGGCGCCCAAGCCGCGCGCCCGCGTCGGCTCCAACGACCGGCGCAACAACAGCAGCCCGCGCTGACGCGTAGACGCCGTCCTTTTTTGGGCGGCGAACTTTCTTGCGACTCGGCCGCAGCCTGACGCTGCGGCCGAATTCGTTTTAGGGCACACTTGCGGCGTCACGAGGGGAATTCTGCATGGATATCGATCTGCCCGACGTGGTGGCCGAGGTCACCGCCGCCTTCAATCGCTACGAAGAAGCCCCGGTGACGAACGACGTCGCCGTGCTGGACGACACGTTCCACGACGATCCGCGCACCATCCGCTACGGCGGCACTGAGATCCTCTACGGATTTGATGAGATCGCCGCGTTCCGCGCCGCGCGCTCGCCAGTCGGCCTGACGCGCACCACGTCGAGGACCGTCATCACGACATACGGGCGC
Source organism: Alphaproteobacteria bacterium (assembly GCA_026400395.1). Classification (GTDB taxonomy): domain Bacteria; phylum Pseudomonadota; class Alphaproteobacteria; order Rhizobiales; family Xanthobacteraceae; genus Z2-YC6860. Next base: position 17,742 of record JAPLPD010000323.1, read on the forward strand.
GATTACGCCGTGGCATCGACGCTGTTTCATCGTGATTCCATGCCGGGCCGGGTCGGACGCCAGATGCAGACCTGGGTGAGATTTCCCGACGGCTGGCACGTCGTCGCCGCCCATGTCAGCGTGGTCGACGAGAAGGACGTCTGGAAGCCCACGTAAGCGCACGGCGGCGCGGCGGTTGGCCGCAACGGCTGTGACAACGCGCGCACTCTGAACGGCGCTGCGATCTTCCTAAAAGTCCCCTCGACAACGAGGGCGACATTCAATGCACCTGCTCGCGTCCGCCGGCGTTGTGATCTGGTTCGCGCTGATCGGACTGCTGTGGTTCGCCCGCCCCGGCGAAGTCGCCTGGTTCTTTGGATCGCTCGCCCTGGCCGGCATCTATTTCTCGGCCTTCTTCTGGTACGTGACGCGCCGCACCTCGGGCGCGGATACAACAATCCGCGCATAACCACGGGCCACCCATTCGGGATTGGTTCGTTCGTAGCGCTGTTTCCATGCCCCTCGACGCACGGCACTCGCCCCTATCGTAGCGCTCGTTCAAACAGGTACGATGTCTCATCTGAGCCGGGGGCGGTCATGCGGCGGCGGGAATTTATCGGCCTGATAAGCAGTTGTGCGGCTGCGTGGCCATTGGAATCGCTTGCCCAAAAGGCGCCGGTCCGCATTGGGCTGCTGGGCAGCGGCGCGGCCAACTCGGCCGCCAGCGCAACTCAGATCACGGCTTTCAAGGATGGATTGCGCGACAACGGCCTGATTGATGGCCGTGACTACGTGTTGGAAGCCCGCTTTGCAGCGGGAAACTATGAGCGATTCCCGGCAATGGCGCGCGAACTGGCCCAGGCCCGAGTGAGCGTGATCATGGCGAATACGATCGCCTCGGTGCGTGCTGCCCAAAGCCTCAATCCGCCGGTGCCCGTTGTCATGCTTTCGATCAACGATCCCGTCGGAACGGGATTGGTTGCCAGTCTGGCAAAGCCGGGTGGACATACGACAGGCATGGCCACCTTGAACGAAGACCTGACATCCAAACTTCTGGAATTTCAACGTGCGGTCATTCCAGGGGCGAAGGTCATTGCCGCGCTGTTCAATCCGGCAAACCCTACGAATCTAAAATTTCTTGAAGATCTCCATGGGCGTGTGGGTGCGATGGGAATGTCAGTGCTTCCCACCGAGCTGAAATCCCCAGATGCACTGGATTCCGTATTCGCCGCACTTGCAGCGCGCCGTCCCGACACGGTTCAAGTGATCCAGGATTCGGCAACTCTCGATGTGATGGACCGTATTGCCGCGCTGGCGCTGGCGCACCGGATTCCCAGCTTCTCGAACAGTTCGTTGTTCGTCGAGTTTGGTGGCCTGTTGGCTTATGGCGCGTCCCGCACGAAGCTCCACCACAGATCGGCGTATTTCGTGAAGAGAATCTTGGAGGGCGTAAATCCCGGTGACCTGCCGGTGGAGCAGCCCACACAGATCGAGTTGTGGATCAACATGAAGACCGCCAAGGCGCTCGGCATTGACATGCCGACAAATCTCCAGCAACTCGCCGACCAAGTCATCGAATGATGTAGATGTTGGGCGCAAACTCGGTCGGCGGCGCGGTTGTTCCAGGTTCCTTCACTCGACGTTGGCTCGGCGGTCAGCACTGTTCACAAGACTGTTATTGCGACCTGTCGCGCTCGCCGCCTCCCACTGCTGGAAATTGGCCGCAACCGCGTTAAATTCAGGTGGGACGCCAGAGGAATTCATATGATCACTGCCGCACTCAACCGCCGCAATCTCCTCGCCTCTGGCGGGGCAGTCCTGGCAGCCGGCGTTTGCGGGCTGGCGTTGCCCGCCAGCGCGCAAGGCCTCGCACCGACCCCATCGATGTCGGGCGGCTCGAACAACTATCGCAAAGGGGCGCCGACCGTGGAGCGGATCGGCAAGGGTGGCTTTTGGATGAGTGGTACCGTACGCCGCGCAGGCGACGGGGCTCCGCTCGCCGCGCAACGCATCCAGATTTGGGCGCACACGACCGAAGGCCAGGAGCACGAGCCGCAAAGTCATGGAGCCACGCTCACCGACAAGGACGGCAAGTTCCGTCTCGAGATGCCGCAGATCATTCCCATCTTTGGCCAGCCGCATGCTCACCTCGCCTATGACAGCGGCGAATTCAAAACCGTCTTTCTGCGTCCGGTGATGCGGAGCGCAAAAGAGAAAAGCCTGGAAGCGCACTTCGTCCTACAGCCGGTCTGATCGAGTAGGAACTGGGGAATGGGATTGGCCCGGGTGGCTCTGATCTGGGCCCTCCTTGCAGCGTCGATTTTTGTGCCGATTGCCGCCGCGGCGGCGAGCCCGCTGCTCGAGTGGCGCGGTCCCGTTTACATACTGGCCGGGTTCGCAGGGATTATCGCGCTGGGTCTGTTGCTCGTTCAGCCCTTGCTGATTGGCGGATACTTGCCCGGACTGTCGGCTTATCGTCGGCGTGCGCATCGCTGGATCGGAGGCGCGCTGGTCGTGGCGGTGGTGGTCCACGTCGGCGGCCTCTGGATCACCAGTCCGCCGGACATGATCGACGCGCTTCTCTTCACCTCGCCGACGCCATTCTCTCCCTTCGGGGTGGTTGCCATGTGGGCCATCTTTGCCGTCGCGCTTCTGGCCGCGTTCCGGCGGCGAATGGGCCTGCGAACATGGCGCATCGTTCATATGTCCCTCGCGGTGGTGATTGTCGTCGGGAGCGTGATCCACGGCATCCTGATTGAGGGGACGATGGAGACGATATCGAAGGCCGCGCTTTGCGCGCTCGTCCTTGCGGCGGCCGTCAAAGTCATGGTCGATTTGCGGGTGTGGAGACGGCGAGCGACGCCGCACTGACCTGATGGAGCAGCCCATGATTGATCCCCGTATCGTCGGAACATGGCGACTCAAAAGCACCATCGGCCGCGACGACGCCGGCACGGTGCTGGCGCCGCCGTACGGACCTGTGGCCATGGGCCTCGTCGTGTTCCAGGCCGACGGCCGGATAATGGCCGTGCTGTGCGACGGCCGGCCGGCGTTGCCTTCGGGCGAGCCGCGGCAGTTCATCTCCTACGCAGGCAACTACACGTTCGACGGCGCAACGCTCTCGACGCGGGTCGATGCATCGTCCGATGCCGGCCGGGTCGGCGGCGACCAGGTGCGTCACGTCCGCTTCGAGGGCGGATTGATGGTGCTCGACCCGCCCCGGCGGCTCTACGCCGGGGTCATGCAGCACCAGGAGTTGGCCTGGGAGCGCGTCAGCGCCTAGTCGTAGCGAGGGAACTTCGTCACCGCGATAGCCGGGCTGCTGCAACGGAGGCCCGACATTGTCCCGATACGGCCGCGGCAGCGTCGAAGGTCCGTCGTCGCGATACGAACGCTCGCCGCCCGGATAGCCGTCCTGCCGCGGCTGAGGAGCGCCATCGTCGCGATAGGCACGCCGCTGCGCATCGGGCCCTTCGCCGCCGCGATAGCCGCGTTGCTGCACGGATGGGCCTTCATTGCCGCGATAGGGCTGCTGACGCACGGAAGGATATTCGTCGCGATAGGCCCGCTGCTGCACCGGAGGGCCATCATTGCCCCGATACGCTGGCTGCTGCTGACGCTCTGCATCGCGATACGCCGGCTGCTGCTGAGGCTCCCCATCGCGATACGCCCGCTGCTGCATGCGGGGATCGGGCTCGCCGCGATAACCCTGTTGCGGCGGACGGCGATAATCGCCGTCGCCGTCTATTCGCTGCTGGCCGGGACGCCCCTCATCGCCTCGATAGGCCCGCTGCTGCGGCGCGCCGGGGCGCTCGCCGTCGCGGTACGCGCGTTGCTGAACCGGTGGAGCTCCGTTGTCGCGGTACGCCCGCTGTTGCGGCCGTGGTTCGCCGTCGGGGCGATAGGCGCGCTGTTGCGCCGGCGGATCTTTACGCTTCACAGCCGGCGGCAAGGCGGGGCGAGCGTCGTCGCGCTGCGCCTGCTGCGGTTCGTTGGCCAAGCCCCCGCCGATATCCATCCCCGGTCTGACACTCGGCCAGTTGGGAGCATCGGCGTTCTGCGCGTGGGCCGCCGCCGAACTGAACAGCAGGCCGGCCACTCCGAGAGCAATCAAACCAGATTTCATGGGCCGCAATCCTTCTATCGTCCGGCGAAACGCCGATTGCCGATCTCGATCCGCGTTCGGCTGCTGCCATGCTTCTGCACCAGCTAGTAAAGCGCCGCCGCGTGAGCCGGATGCAGGCGCACGCAGCCATGCGACGCCGGCCGCCCGAGGCGCGACACGTAGCCGGTCCCGTGGATCGCGTAGCCGTGGTAAAAGAAGATCGCGTGCGGCATCGGCGACCAGTTGTATTTGCGCGAATACCACATGCGCTCCAGCCGCTCCGGGCGGAAGCTGCCGGACGGCGGCCCACCGTCGGTGCCGCTGGAAATCGGCCAAGTGTGGCGATGGACGCCATCGACCATCACCGACAGGCGCTGGCTCGACTTATCCACGTTGATGAGAATATCGGCCTTGGCATGCCCCGCGAAGCCCAGGGAACCAGCCAGAACGGCACCAGCGAAAACCATAGCAAACGCGAGATAGCGCAACTGGACCTCCCGGGTCCGGCCTTCTCGCCGCATCTGACGTTAACTATGCCGCATGCCGGGCGGCCTTGTAAAGCCTCCGCCCCTGCGTGTTAGCGCACAATGAGAATGTCCCCTTTGTGCAAAGTGAGAATGTCCCCTGTTAGCGCACAATGAGAATGTCCCCTTTGTGCAGCCTCCGCCCCTGCGACAGGTCACCGGGGGGACTTCTGCGCCTCGTGCAGATAGTCGTCGACGATGTAGGTGGCCGCCGCGGTGGACGCGGTCTCCGGCAGCAAACCGGCCTCGATCTGGGTGGCGATGACCTTTTCGAGGCCCTTGCGGTTGACCGCCATGTCACGGTCGAGCGCATTGGTGCGCGTATAGTGGTCCCAGGCGCGCTCGGCGTAGTCGCGGCGGGTCGGCAACTCGCGTTCGGCGATGGCCGCCGCGGCGTCGCGATTGGCATGCACCCAGCGCGTGGCGCGATCGAGCACGCGCTGAAATCTGACCAGCACCGGGCGGTTCGCCTTGGCCCAGTCGTTGTTGGCGTTGAGCGTCACGAATTGCCAGTCCGGCACGTACTTGCTGACCTCGCCGAAGGTCTTGAAGCCCGCCTCCTCGGCCACATAATTCCACGGAATCGATTGCAGCCCGGCGTCGATCGTCCCCTCCAGCAGCGCCTTGTGGCGCGGAGGCACACCGCCGGTGTCTTTCACCGTGTAGTCCGCCGGATAGTGCAACCCGTGCGCGGCCATCATCTCCTTGAGCTGAAAGAATGTGCCTTCGACCTGGTTGAGAATGCCGATCGTCGCGCCGCGCATATCCTCGATGCTCTTGAAGCGCGGCGCCGCGATCAGCGAATGTGTGAGCTTTCCGGTGTTGCCGGCGATAATCCGTAACGGGCCACCGGCAGCGACGTTTTGCAGCACACCTTCAGGTCCGCCGAGATAGAGCTGCAAGGTGCCGTCAAGCAGCGGCGGCGTCTGCGAGGCGTTGCCCATCAGCGTCGTCGTGACATCCAAATTCTCTGCGGCGAACCAGCCATTCTCCATTCCCGCCCAGAGCGGCAGATTGAAAAACGTACGGGATACGATGCCAACGTTGAGCTTGTCCGACATGTCACCCATCGCTGCGAAATCTGCCAACGCGATGTTATCGCACGCGGAGCGTCGCGAACAGGATCGATTGTCCTCTGCCGGCGGCGCCAGGCCGGCGAAAGACGCGGCTACTCGCGGAAAGTCGGAAGCCCGGCCTGATTGCGCCGGACATTGTGCAGCGATAGCCGGAGCGCGCCAAGATCGACAGGCTTATGAAAGCTCTGCAAAAGATCCATATCCAGCGATTGGGCCAGCACGCGCGAGGCATGACGGGCCGGCGCTTCGGCACCACTGACGATGATAACACAACCGCCATACCCGGCCATTCCCATCGCGCGCAATACGTCAAATCCGTCGCCGTCTTCCAAGGTCAGGTCCAGCACCACGCAATCGAACGCGACACTCTGGATCAGGTCGATGGCCTCAGCCACCGAACGCGCCTCCGTGACGCAATGTCCCGCGCTACGGCCAGCCTGAGAAATGAGGATGCGCTGCACGCGATCATCGTCGACCACGAGCAACCTGGGAGAGATCAGGCTGGCTTTTGCGAACTTCGCCGTAGATGGTCCCGACGATTGATAACCGAGAGTCATGCGTTCCTCGAATGCTGCTGCGCAACGAACCTTGCCACGGTTTCGAGAAGGACGTCTTAAATCGGCCAGCGAGTGTTGGGGGGCGCCGTAAACACAAACGCAACAAATGGCCCCAATTTCGGCTGGTCGGGCTGACCGGCAAACCGAGGTGCGTCCCACCTGCGAGCACACCGCCGTGAACGGGGGAAAGGGCCTGTCAATTCGCCTGAATTCGTTTGTTTCACAGGCTTTCGTCCACCCTTCCCGACCTGTCCGCGTGATCGCTTTGCGGGCGTGAAGCGGCCCCGACATCCAGTCCCGCACGGTTTCCAACCAGTTGGCGACGAGCCTCGATTCGACGCTCTGACTGGGAACGTGTCGGTCGACCAAGCCACCGTCGAGGCAACGCCCTGCCGTAGAGCTGAAATATTTTTGGCTATCTCATCGATTTTCATCACCGCCCGTCCGGACGAATCGCACGGGGCGAATGCCATAAGACGCCGATTGGCTTGCTGAATCACGCTGGCGTAACCAAGCGCGCCATCCCAGCGAGCCGGGGAGATCAACTTCCGGGCTCCAAAGTTCGAACTCAGCAATCGCAGTGAATTTCAGAAGCAGCCGTCACTCGATCCTCTGAATCTTCGCATCGCAGATGACTCTTTCCCACTGTCGCGTATCTTTTTCAAGAAACTGGAAGAACTCCGCAGGAGTGCTGGCCACCGGATACATACCAAGCGCAATCATCCGCTCCTTTAGCTCCGGTTCCCGCGCCAGCATCGCAAACGTCGACTGGATTTTGTTAACAATGTGCGGGGGAGTGCCAGCAGGTGCGAACAAACCAAGCCATGTTGACCCGATGTAGCCAGGCAACGTTTCCGCGATTGTCGGAACGCCCGGCACCTCCGCGAGACGTTTCGCCGTACCAACGCCGAGAGCCCGGAGCTTGCCGGACTGCACGTGCGGAAGCGACGAGGTAATCCCATCTATCATCATGTGGACGTCCCCGCCCACCACGCCGAGGATCGCCTGGCCGCTACCGTTGTACGGCACGTTCACGATCTCGATGCCAGACGAGAGGCGGAACAACTCGCCCGCAAGCTTGGAAGTATTTCCGCCGGAGGCGAAATTGATTTTACCGGGCTTGTCTTTGGCCAGCGCAATCAGTTCCGCTACGCTCTTGGCAGGAACGTCGGGATTGACCACCAGAACGAAAGGCGCATCGACGACCTGCGTAACTGGCGCGAACTCCTTCTTGGGATCGTACGGCATGCTCCTGTACAGGCTGGGGTTGATGGTGACAGGACCATCGTTCGTCAGCAGCAGTGTATAGCCATCCGGAGTAGATTTCGCGACGGCGTTGGCGCCGACCATCAACGCTCCCCCCGGCCGGTTCTCGATGATGACCGCTTGTCCCCAAACATCGCGAAAGCGTTGCGTCATTAACCGGCCTAGCACGTCGAGCGGTCCGCCCGGAGCCGTAGGGACCACGATTTTGACGGTGTTGTTCGGGGAATTGTCGGCCTGCCCTTGCGCCTTCGCCGAACCGGCCGCCACAACAGCTACGGCACATGCTGCCGCTGCAACAACGAACATCCTCCGCATCGTCTCCTCCCAGCCACTTTTGTTCAGGTGCGCTTCGGCCTGTAATTCCAGCCTTCCAGCACGCTCTGGCGCGGGCGTTTTGCCAGTGCCTTCAGCGCATCAAGGGTTTGCCCGACCAACCGCTCCACCGCCGTGCGGCCCTCGATAATGCAACCCGACGTCGGACAGATGCGGTCCACCACACGTCCTGCAAACACCGCCTGCAGATCGGCTGCGAGCGGCGCATTGTCGATCGACGCCAGCCAGTCGAATTTCTTGCTGAGGAATCTCTCGACCCACGTGGACGACAATTCGTCGTCTGTCGGCGTTCGCAACGGGCTTGCGTCGGCCGCCCCTTTCGGCAAGAAGCCCCAGCAATCCGATGTGAATAGGGTGCGCGTCGTCTTCTCGTAGAACCAGAAGGTCGGAAGTACCATCAACGCGCCGCGCAGCATCTCCAATTCGAGGCGGCCAATGTCTTCCAACGGACCGGGCTTCAGAAAATCGAATGGCGTATCGACCAGCGTCTTGATCTGCTCATCAAAGCTGGCGTCGCCCATTTTTTTTCGAAGAAGTCGATGGGGCTCAGATCGCCGCCGCAATAAAGCGTATCGAATTTGAAATCATGTGAGATCCACGGCAAGTTCAGGATGGTATCAAGCTCACGCCGCGTCATCATGAAGCGCCGCTCGCGACTTCCGCCAATCAGGGCCTCAATACCGGCGCGAACCTCGGCCCGATGCACGGGTAGCCCGCCATCCAGCATCACGAACTGTTCGCCGTCGCGCAGCACATAACACTGGAACGGAATGAACCCGCGCACCTCGCGGGGTATCCACGCGCCACAACGTTGATCCGCAGGTAATGTGCCCCCGACGGCATAGATCGTGCCCGGGCAGATTTCGGTGACCGATGCGGGCAGCGCACCTGAAATGGAATCCCGTTTGGTCTGCAACATCACTTCGTCCCCATTGGACTATCTTCACGCGACGTCAGCTTGGTGATTTTGGCTTCGATCCCGAGCTGGCCCATAAGCATGCCGCTCTTGAGCAGCGGGATCATTCCAGGCGTGTCGACCACGCCGCCGTGCGCCGCAGCGATCAGAAGCGGGTTCAGCCGAGTCAGCATCTCGTCGATGTCGGCAAACGTTTCACGCGTGTCTGTATAACGCGTCCACCGCAGCGCCCGCTCGTTGAAGAACTGGATGAGGCCGATGTCAGGCGGCGCATGTTCGCTCGTCATGAAATCGCATTGGCCGGCTTTATGATAGTGCAGATAGGAAAAGCCATCAGACACGAACAGGACGCGTCCGACATCATCGAAAGCCCAAAGCGATTTGAGATCGCGCCAGATGGCAGGAACGAACACCATCTTCCGATCGCCAAGGTCGATCTCATCGCCAACCGCGATTTGACGAATACGTGCCGTCAAATCCGGCCAGTAGAGCGGATACTCGGGGATGTCACCGACGCAGATCGCGTTCGGATATTTTTTCAGCCAGTGCGCAGCGAGACCTCCATGAGGAAATTCGGCGTGCGTCGGAAACACATAATCGAGGGGACGACCGTCTAGAAACTCCTCGACATGTTGTTCAGCAGCCTTCCAGTGGCTCGCATGCCCCGTATCGACAAGGATCGACTTTTCGCTGCCTTTCACCACATAGGTGGAGAAGTGCCCGTGTGCGACCTCCCCGAGATACTCGATGCTCAAACATCCACCGGTCCAGAGAAGGTTTGGCGTGACCTCCCTTGGCAACTGTCCAGTAGGCTTCGCGCGCTTCCATTCCGACATTGCGATCTCCTTAAAATCCGAAAACCCGGCTCAGAGCGGGCGCCGGGTGACGGTAAGTTATTCATCACTGGTGTTGCGCGAGCGATCGACGCACCCTGCTCCAATTCGGGCCTCGTCGCGCGCGTACGAGAACGGCGAACTGCGGCGTCGTGCATACCAATGCCGCTGACAAGTGCGACATGGTGCGGACCGAGATCCGAGATGCTGTGGCAGCCCAACAGCGCGAGAACCCGGTCAACCTCGACGCGGAGAATATCGATGGCACGCGACGCGCCCGCCTCGCCGGCGGCCGCAACCCCGAACAGCGTTGCCCGCCCGACCAACACGCCCTTCGCTCCAAGCGCCAGCGCTTTGACGATGTCCGAACCGCGCCGAAAGCCGCCGTCAATCATGACGACTGCATCGCCTGCCGCTTCGATGATTTCGGGCAACGCCTCTATTGTGGCCAACGACCCGTCAAGCTGGCGCCCGCCATGGTTCGACACGACCACGCCGTCCGCTCCGTGTTCGCCGGCGAGCCGCGCATCCTCGGCCGTCAGAACGCCCTTGACCAGCATCGGTCCGCCCCAGGCACTCTTGATGAACGCAATGTCGTCCCAGTTCAGCAACGGGTTGCGCCGGGTGCGCGTAAAATCGGCCATATCGGCAGCGCCCGCGCCGGGCGGCAGAAACTCCGCGACGTTGATCACCTTTGGCATCCCGCCACCGGCAAGCCAAACCGAGAGCAGCCAGTCGGGATGCATCAATCCGTCAAGCACCACAGACGGCGTCAACGTCACCTCGTGCGAGAAACGATGGCGCGCGTCGCGCTCTCGGCGGCCTGCATTAACGGAGTCGACCGTCACCAGCAAAGTCGTGTAGCCGGATGCTCTAGCCCTCTCAAGCATCCGAGAACAGAAAGCCCGGTCAGCCCACGGGTAGAGTTTAAACCATTTTGTCCCGGACGTGGCTCGTCCGACGTCCTCAATCGAGTCCGTCGAAGCTGTCGAAAGTGCGAAACCGGTCCCCGCCTTGGCCGCCGCGCTTGCGAGCGCAATATCCGCATGACGCCAGTGTATTCCGTTAAGCCCAGTCGGCGCGATCATGAACGGCAGGCAGAATTTCTGGCCGAACAGCGTGATCGACAAATCGCGCTTCGCATTCCCCGTCAGAAGGCGCGGCCGAAATCGATAGCGCTCGAATCCTTCGCAGTTGGCGCGGAGTGTGATCTCGTCCTCGGCACCACCATCCATGAAATCGAAGTTCACACGCGGCAGCCGTCGCCGCGCGAGGACGCGAAGGTCCGAGATATTGACCGCGGAGGCGAGATTCATGAGCCGGTCTTCATGGAGGGGTGATTCCTCTGTCCGCGGCGACCTTCTGCCATTTGGCCACTTCCCTGGAGAGGAGGGCAGCGAACTCGGTACCTGGCAACGTGACGACGGCAAATCCGTCGGCCTCGAGACGTTGCCGGACCTTGGTGTCGGTGGCGATGGATTTGATCGCTGCTTCGATGCGCCCGGCCAGTTGCTCCGGCACGCCCGCCGGCACCACGATTCCGTTGTAGACGTCGAACTCGCAGCCTGCACAGCCGGCTTCTGCCATCGTCGGCATATTGGCAAGCTGACGAACGCGGGCCGTCGCGGTCTGCGCCAGCGCCTTCACCTGCCCGCTTTCAACGTGCGGCATTATCCCCGCGGGCGTGTCGAAATAGACCTGAGCCTCGCCCCGGATCAGCGCCGTCGTTGACTGCGCCCCCCCCGGTACGGGACGTGTTGAAATTTTACAGCTGACACCGACTGAAACAATTCGCCGGCAAGATGCGGACCCGTCGTGTTGCCTGGCGAAGCCATGTTCAACTCTCCAGGCTTGGCTCTGGCCAGCGCTACAAGCTCCTTCACCGAACCGACCGGAAGCGACGAAGGCACGCCCAGCACCAGTGGCGACGTGGTCAAGAGGAAGAGCGGCTTGAGAGCGTTGTTGTCATAGGGAAGCTTTTTGTAGAGCGCGGGATTGATCACATATGGGGTAGACACCGCGCCAAGCGTGTATCCATCAGGCTCCGCGTTCGCCACCGCCGTCATCCCGATCTGATGCCCTGCACCCGGCCTGTTCTCGATTACGAACGGCTGCCCCAATCGATTGGTCAGTTCGTCTGCAAGTATCCGGGTGGTGTAATCGGTCGGACCACCGGCAGCCGTGGGAACAATGATTTTGACTGCTCTGTTTGGCCATTGCGTATTGGATTGTGCGCTGGCTGAAAGTCCGGACAACAGCGAGATGAATATTGCCGCGGCAGCCCGGTTGATTGCGGTCATCACGCTCGTCCTCCCCAAACCTTGCCGGACCCGTCTCACCGATTTTCAGCGGAGGCCAACTTGATCCAAGGTTACTTATATAAGGGGTCTTCAGGAAAACGAGTGGGTGTTTTCAGCAACTTCAGAGCGCTGGGAGCATGCATGTGAGCACCTTGAGCCGCAGATATTCCTGGTCGCGTAGACCGTAGGCGCGCCGCTGGATGACGCGGATCTTGTTGTTGA
>JAPLPD010000068.1:0-525 GCA_026400395.1 Alphaproteobacteria bacterium
TCTGGTTGGTGAAGCGCGCGAACTTATCAAGCGCGATGCGATCGCCGCTGGGATGCCCGCGGACAAATCACCACTCTGCGACGGCGGCACCGGCGCCACCGCCTACGCCGATGCGGTGGGGGTTTACCTGGCCTGCGGTGTCAGCCGACTCGCAAATCGCCTCTCCGCAATCTGCATCTGGAATCGCGTCGGCTTGAAGATTGAGCAGGTTTTTGCGAGGCAAGCGATTCCCATGACCTGGGATTTCGCAGAAGCAAATGCTTTCTCGGACAGCACTGGCGGATGGGCAGGATCGCTGGAATGGGTACCAAAGGCTATGGAGGCATTTCCACTCCAAGGAGCTGGTGAAGCTGCCCAGACCGATGCTGGCATGCAATCAACCAGCGAGGGCAAGTTGGTCTCAACCGATCCGCCCTATTACGACAACATCGGCTATGCGGACCTGTCGGACTTCTTTTACATTTGGCTTCGTCATTCACTCAAGCCTGTCCTACCCGACCTCTTCGCAACGCTCGCGGTACCAAA
>JAPLPD010000068.1:615-1977 GCA_026400395.1 Alphaproteobacteria bacterium
CCACGGCGGCAAGGAGAAGGCGGAGACCTTCTTCCTCGACGGGATGACGCAGGCGATGCACCGACTGGCCGAGCAGGCGCATCCGGCATTTCCGGTCACCATCTACTACGCCTTCAAGCAAGCCGAAAGCGATGGCGGCGATGGCGGCGACGGCACTACGAATACAGGCTGGGACACCTTTTTGGCTGCAGTCATTGAGGCAGGCTTCGCTCTCACTGGTACATGGCCGATGCGAACAGAACGGGACTTTGGAATGAAGACGGGCACCAACGTTCTCGCCTCCAGCATCGTCCTCGTCTGCCGCCCGCGCGCCGCCACAGCGTCAACCACGACCCGCCGCGAATTCATCACCGCACTCAAATCCGAACTTCCACCAGCGCTCATCCACCTTCAGCGCGGAAACATCGCGCCGGTGGATCTTGCACAAGCTGCGATCGGCCCCGGCATGGCGGTTTATACGCGCTACTCCAAAGTGCTCGATGCCGAAGGCAAGACGCTCACTGTCCGCGAGCGCTCGCCGAACAAGAAGGCGACTTCGACGCCGACAGTCGTTGGGCGCTTACTTGGTTCGAGCAGTCGGGTTTTGCAGAAGGCGAGTATGGCCTGGCCGAGCAACTCAGCAAGTCCAAGAACACAAGCGTTGCAGGCATGGTCGAGGCTGGCATACTTGAATCCAAGCGCGGCAAGGTTCGTCTGTTTCGTGCTGAAGAACTTCCGCACGATTGGGACCCAACGACAGACTCACGCTTAACAGCATGGGAAATTGTTCATCATTTGATTCGTGTGCTTGCAAGCGGTGGTGAAAGTGCGGCTGGTGAATTGGTGGCAAAGTTGGGTGCGAAAGCAGAAACAGGACGCGAACTTTGCTATCGCCTATACACCATGTGCGAACGCAAGAAGCGAGCAACGGATGCGCTTGCATACAACGGTCTAGTACAAAGTTGGAGTGAAATTATGCGCTTGTCGCGCGGGGGGGGCAAGCCCGTTGCAACGTCTGCCGAATCGGGTTTGTTTGGAAACAACGAAGAGTGATCGAAGGAATAATTTATGGCAACCACTAATCAACAGCGTGTTGGCGAAGGCCTTGAACTCTTACGCACCGGTATTGCGCCATTTGTAATGCGTGAGTTCACAAGCCTTCATCAAGTAAAGGCCTCGGATGAAGCACGTCGCTATATGGGTGACGATCGCACGCTGTTGAAAAAGTCACTTGAAGAGTGGGACGTTGCGGGTCTTCTGAAAGTGATGTGGGAATCATGGAACGACGTATTCGGACGGACTCTTGGGCGAGCCGAGCGATCGCTGATTTCTGAATTGCGTGATTGCCGCAACAAGTGGGCTCACCAAGAACCATTTTCCAGC
>JAPLPD010000013.1:0-7718 GCA_026400395.1 Alphaproteobacteria bacterium
CGGCGGACGTGCACGGCATCCTGCTGCGGGTGGCATCGCTCGAAGACACGCTGGCCGGCAAGATCAAGGCATGGCGCACGCCCGAACGAAGGCCCAGCAAGGCGATCAAGGATCTCGGCGATATCGCCCGTCTCATCGAAGCCCATCCCGCCCTGCGGGCAACGCTGCCCGAAGACGTGTTCCGCGGGCTTGCGGCCGTCCGGTGAGGGCGACCGGGATGGATTTCCTGTACCCCATTGACCGCGCTGCCTTTGCTTATTTCTGGAAAGGCAGCAAGGCCTCGGCAAACGCCTTGCCAACCTGGGATAAGATCTTCTGGCTGCCAAAATAGTGGTAGCCGCCATTGGAAGCGCCTTTAAGGGGGGCAGGTCACCTCGGAAAAACCAGAACTCGTCGCCAAAGCCAAGACTCTACTAACATCTGCACGCACCGATCATCCCACTTGGCCGCTGGTAGAGAAGAAATCCAATCAAAAAAAGTAAAAACAAACAAAGGGAATCTGCCGCTACTCTATTTCCCGATTCACTTCTCTTCTTTTTTTGGATCGCGGAGTTTGAGGAGTTGATCGCGGAGTTCTTGGGAGGCGTCGAGTTCGTCCGTGCGCAGACTCATGCCGCCGTCGGTGCCTAGCTGGCGCTCGACGACTTCCTCGGCGTCTGCGAGTGCCTTGTCATAATCCTTCAATGCCACGTAAACTTGGGCGCGGGCGCGGAGGTGCGCAAGGCTGTAGGTCGGCTTGGGAAGTTTGCGGCCGCGGGCATCGACTGCATTCGGATCGAACGGCGGTGCGAGCGCGAAAATCTTGTCCTTGGCGGCCTGGATGTCGCCGCGCTCTAACAAGGCATCAATGGCTTTTTCATCTTCGTGCATGATGACGTTGAGGATGACACCGTCGCGATGGTCGATCCCCGACAGCATCACTGCGATGCGGCCATCCTTATTCACCAACACGGAGTTGAGCTGGCTGTCTTCGGAAAGGACTCCGAGCCTCTGAATCAACGGGGTTTTTATACCTCCGGGAACGGTGACGATGGCGCAGTTCACGTTGTTCTTTGGATTCTTGGGATCATCTAATCCCACGCGAGCGGACTCGACATCCCCGCCTAACACGGCGAAAATCACTTTCACATCAGCTGCGGGGCGCGTTGCGGCAAAATTGGTGAAGGATTTCAGTGTATTCTTGGGTGAAGCGGGGAGTCCGTCATCTCGCTTGCTATTCCAAGGGGGTGACTTGGCGAATACGATTGCCGTCCATTCGCTGTCGAGATCCTCGGGGATTCGCAATGGTTTGCCTTGGTCCGAGATTAGCTCAGTGCACAGGATGCGATGGGCTTGCTCGGCATCGCCCTTGCCTAGGAAGTAGCCCTCCCGGCGTGCATAGGACCAGCCTGCCGTGAAAGGCACCTGAAACAGATAGTAGCTGTGATATCGGTCCAGTAGATAGGACGAAAAAGTCCACATCATCGGGTATTCGGTGTGGCTCTTGAGAATGGCCTTCCGGTAATCCTCGAAGCTCTTGCGGTCGGCCACATCGAGTGAGAGCAGGGCCGCCACTGACAAAACAGTGCCGGGGGCTTTGTCGCCGCCGTTTTCAAACACGAATTGCCTGATGACGGTTTGCGGATTTGCCGCGGGGTCGCGCAGCGCCTCACGGGCGAGGCAAAAGCGGGCGACGATATCACAACCCGGTGGGTAGCCTGCGGCCAGTGCTGTCTTCGCCTCGGTGACGGCCTCTTCCCGTTTGCTGAGGTCGGCCTCGGTTTTCCATAATCCCATCAGAGCGGTGATGAGGCGGTTGCGGACGATCCATAGATCCGGCGCTGCCGCGTGGTCTTTGAGGGCCTTGCGGCAAAGCTCGACAGTTTTTCTATAATTGGCGCGCGCCTCGTTATGGCTCAGGCGATAGCGGAGCGGTGGTGCGACGAAGCAGTCCTGAATCGCCTGCAGAGTTTCCTCGGGCACAGATGTCGCGACGCGGGCGAGCGGCTGAGGTTTCTCACTCATAGCGTAGGCCTTGAGTTCGGGTGGCAGAGTTGGATTTAGCCGACCCTCGGGATCGGACACCAGGAAATCGCCTATCAAGAATGAGTCGATCTGCATGACGTAGCGTGGCTCAGTCCACGGACGCGCCAAGGCGGATTGGAACATCTGCGTGTAATCGGGCTTGCCATCGGGTTTCATCTTAGTCCGGCCCGTGCCGGTCATGATTAAGGCGGTGTATCCGGTCGCATTGACCGTCAGGATGCGAGGATCCTCTCTAACAAATGCATTGTAGATTGGGTTTTGTTTGCCGCCTGGGAGATGCAGCACTTGCCAATTCACACCCAAGCTACGGATGAACGACTCGCCAGCATCGGGAAGATTATCGAGATTCACACTGATGAGTTCGAGTCGGCCATTCAGATCATCCTTCTTTTCCAATGCGGCGGCGGTGATTCCCTTCAGTAAATCTTCGCCACCATTTTCCTTTGACCACAAAAGCAGCATCGTTGAGCGCCCGAGAGTGTCCATCGGCAGGCGCACCATCTTGCCGTCCGATCTCTTGAAGATGCCGGAGAAAGGCGCGCCGAGCACTTGGCCGCCCAGTTTGTCCCGCTGGAATGCGATCATCTCAAGGTCGCTGGCAAAGCGCTGCTCGATCATCTCTTGCAGGTCAGTGACGAGTTTGCTGTCGCCGAGTTCGAGTGCCATGAGCATGGTCATGCGCAGAACTTTCGCCGCAACCGGCGTATTGAGGTAGCGGTCGACCAGCGGGCGCAGGGCTTTGCCGCGCGCTTCGGCGTTGGCTCCTTGTTTCGCCACCTCGGCTTGGGAAAGGAGAATGTCTGCCTCAAGACGCAATTCCGCGAGTTCATCGGGGGCTTTGACGAGCTCTTGGCAAATAGCTAAAAGAGCTTTTCGATTTTCCACATCCTTGTCGAGAGCGATCATTCGCTGGTAGGCGCGGAAGAGAAACTCGAGCGCTAGAAAGCGACTCGTGTCGGTCGCATGGGCCGCAACCAAATCCTCCGCGTCGCTGATGACCCGGCGCACGGCAAGCCGCTGGCGAGCTTCAGACGAGACTGCCTTGGCTTCGTTGAGTTCCTTGTCGAGTTCCGCGATGGCTTCCTTGGAAATCGTGGTGACAGCATCCAAGGCGATGAGCTTCGGAGCAAGCAGTCCGAAAAAGACCAAGCCGAGCAGGCCGCAAAAGAAGGAGCGCGCGATGTTAGATTGTTCTCTCATAAGAATTTTGAATCGGGAAAATCGCCAGTGTGGCCGATGATTACTTCACCGACTTGAGCTGCCAGTTCTTGATGCTTACGCCGCGGTTGGGAGTGCGGGCGGTCACGCTGATCACGTTGCGACCCTGCGTTAGTTTCAGTTTCAGCGGCTTGGAGGGTTCCCAAAAGCCATGGGTGTAAGGCATGGCAAAGGGTGCTGGTTCGTCGCGATTGACGCGCACAAGAACCTCCACATTCGGAGAGACCGTCGCTGCCAAGGCGGTGAGTTCGTATTCGCCGTCGGCGGGGACATCGATGTTGTATTTGAACAGCTCCGGGCGCTGGCCAAGGCGGCTGTAATGAAGTTGATAGCCCTTGTCCCAGCTCTTGAGGAACAGGACGCGGTCCGAACTCTTGCGCGGCGAGTAGCAGGCAACTGCGGGTAGGGTGATGGTGCCATCTGCTGAAGTCTTAATCTCCTTGTCGGCATCGGGGATTTGAATGTCTTCTCCTTGTTCGTCGCCAAGCAATTCATCGGACTCACCGAGTTTCATGCCGCCGGCCAGTTCGAGCGCTTTGACCTCGGCCTCCTTGACGACGATCTGCTTTTGAAGCAAAGCCAGACTGTCCCAGAAACCACCGCCTTTACTGAATTGGCCACGCGCGATCTTCACGTCGTCTTCGCCATAGGCATCACCGATCCACTGGGCGCGCCGAACCTGCTGATACATATCCTCAAGCTCACGAGCTTGGGAATCTAACAGAAAATCGAGCCCGTCCTGCGGGCCGCAATAAGCGACCGACCACCAAGCACCGAGGCAGATGACCCAGCCATTGGGTGACCAGTGGCACATCGCGCCGTGGGCTGTCTGTGTCGATGCGCGGGTGGGAATACCAAAAGCTCGTGAGGTAAGACGACCGAGGAAAGCGCGCCGACCGCAGATGCCTCCAAGGGCGATCTCCATTTGAGGCCGAGTACCCAGCGAGGGGTCATGCGTGGTGGAGCAATACGGCACGTCACTCTTGATGAAGCGCACATAGCGCCACTTGGTATCCTCCGTGGTGATGTGATCGGGGCGGTAAATGCGCATCATTTGCCGTGTCCAGGCAAGATCTTCATTGCTGTATTCGGAATCCGTGATGAAGCGGCATTCCCAAGTGTTCATGCCTTTGAAGGCTGGGTCCAATTCGCCGTCGAGAAATGCTTTTTCGTAATGCAGGTAGCGCGGCACTTGTGCAACGCCGGTTTGGGTGGAGTAAACGATGCCGTATACCCCGCCCTTCTTCTTGTCCAGCGGCGGGAGCTTAGTCGCCTCTGCGCCCGCCTCGGCCTCGGCATCGAGCTTCACCGCCTTCGTCTCGGTCTGCAGCCACGGCATGTGAATGCTGGTTCCGAGAGCGAGGCGTTGGAAGATGCTGCCTACTTCGCGAGCGCGCTCACTGGCTTTGAGAATCGCGGCGTAAACTTGCATCGCCTCGCCATATTCGCCACCATTGGCACCACCTGCTTCGAGGATTTGGCGCATCAGCGGTTCATCGGCGAAAAGCGTTTCTAACAATTTTTCCTCATCAGGCCCCTGCTGGGCGAACTCCGCCAGGCCGCGCGGTGTGCCGTGGTTCAGAATCGCGATCCGGATCAGCTTGGAATCGAGGGCGTCCGATGAAAGCAACGGCGTGAGGTCGGTGAGCAACGCTCCGGCAGCTTCCATCGCCTCGGTCTGGGTTTTTTCCTTCAAGTTATCGAGGGCTTTCTTTTCGGAAGCAGAGCCGTCTTTTTTAGAATTGGGGAGCCCGTTCCATTGGGCGCGGATTTCAAGGAAGCGAGCCTTCTTGGCATCGTTGACTGGAGGCAGGGCGGCAATCACCTCGGCGCGCAGTGATTCCAGTTCCTTGGTGTATTTCTTTTGCAGTTCCTGACCTCGGGCAGTCAGTGGAATTTCGATTGACTCTGCGGCGCCTGCAAATGGGGCAATGGTGATGGCCAAAAGCGACAGGGTGGCGAGATGGATGAGGCGTTTCATAGTGATTAGAACGGTTGTTACTGTTGGTAGATCGGAATGTAGCGGTGAGGAGTGGCGAGGATGATGATGGCCATCGGCGTCTTGTGAGGGTAGGGCTCCGGCTTTTCTGCGGTGCCTTCGTTCCAAGAGCCGTCGGGCTTCTGGAGGGGGATCAGCGCGTCCCGGATTTGCGGATACCACTTGGCATAATGTTCGTCCCCGGCCTGCACCATGGCCTGCATGGCGTAGTAGTGGGCGTAGTGGAAATTTCCGAGTTCCTTTGGATTAAAGACCTTCGGGCTGTTTTCCAAGTAACGGATGGCGGCTTGCACCCACTCGGTTTCGCGCATGCCGCAAAGCTGTGCCGCGTAGGCACCGCCGCCGGTGCAGGCGAGAGTGCCGCCGTCCTTCCCTTGATAGCCAAAGCCACCGCTCTTCTCATTCCAGACCTGATCGCGCAGGTAACCGACCACGCGGTCGATGGTCTCCGTGGGCACGAGAATTCCGGCTTGGCGAGCGGAAGCGAGGGAGACGAACACCATCGCGGTGACGGAGGTGTCCTGGCCTGAATCGGGGCGCGCGGTGTAACGCCATCCGCCGAGCGGACTCTGAGCACGAAGAATCACCTGCACGGCGCGTTCAAGGGCGGTCTGGATTTTTTTGTTATCCTCGATGTTGTTGGTCATGCCCCACATTTCCGACATTGAGAGCGTGAATAGCCCGTGCTCATACATGCCACCGACGACACCGGTTGCAGATTCCTCGGCTTTCTTAAGCAAGAAATTCTTGGCTCGGTCGAGCGCCGCTCCATGCCGGCCGAAGCCGGGAAAGTGCCCCTTCACCATGAATGCCATCAGACCGAGCGAGGTGCCCGCAATCTCATAATTTCCGTCAGCGGAACTCCAAGAACCATTGGTCTTCTGAGTGTTGATGAGATACTGAAGTCCCTTCTCAATCGCGAGATCCGCGGCTTCGGTGAGTTCCGGTGCTCCTTCTTTCTCGCCGTCCTGTTTGTCCGCAACGACCGGGGATGCCGGAACGGCTGGATCATTCTTGGGAGCATCCTGCCCTTGGACGGATGGGGAAAGAAGCAAGGCGAAGGCTGCGCCAACGCTGAACATTGAATCAATGCGAGTTTTTCTTTTCATGGTTTTCATTTTGCTTTCTTTTCTTCTTGAGGATTCGGTGCGGACACATTTTGTGCACCGCGAATCATCTCGATCGCTTTGGTTGCAAATCTCACACCGAGCGTGACCGACTCAGCCTTGGGGTAGTGCAATTCTCCTCCCGGCACGCCTGCTTCACCACCGTTGAGATCATCCGTGTCAATCCAGGCGCTCTCGGGATGGCTCTCTGCCAGCTTAACCTGCGACTCCCGCATGCTCGTCCAGTTAGGATTTGTCATGTCACAGTCACTGATGCGGCCAATCACGAACGGCATGGTCTCCCGCTTGAGGTCCGTCTTGAGTCTGTCCAAGAACTTTAGGAAATTTTCCGCATAAACATCCGCCCGGCCTTTCCCTGCATCGGATTCTCCTTGCATCCAGATGAAGGTGACCGTGTCGAAGGATTTGTCCCCCCCGGCAGTTTTGACGGCGTCGATCAGCGGTTTGTAGAGACTGCCGTTGTCGGCCTGCTCTTTTTCGCTGGGTTTCTGGTTATTTGTATAGCGATAGTCAGTACACCAATAACGGAGGCCTCTGCCACTCTTCATGCTCATGGCAACGGTCACGTTCTCCTTGCCAAAAGCATTCTCCACCGTGTCGGTGAAACCTTTCGTGAGACCAGCGGTCATATTCGACTGACCAGAGAGAATAAAGAGATGTTGCTCGATTTTTTTGGCACCACTGGCAGCATCCTGTCCGGCTAGCGGGAGAGCAGGCAGAGAGGCGATGGCGAGGCATAGCCCGGTGATGCGGGTGACGGTTCTCATTTTGCGACCCTTTCGTAATAGTTCTTCAGCGTGGCCCGGTATTCGAGTGGGAGCTCGCGGGCGAAATTCTGGTTCAGAGCAGCGCGGTTGCGGGTGCCGAGGATTTCCCATTCCGATTTCTTGTCCTTGGGAGCTTCGCCGCTCACGAAGTCTGAGAAAAAGCTAACACTGTCTGATGCGGAAAGGTCGGTGGTTTCCGATTCCGTGAGGACCGGATCGGAGGATGCGGAGGCAGGAGGGATGGCGGTGTTGAGAATCAGCGCCTGCTCGATGATGAAGTGGCGCAGAGTCTGATCGGCCGCGAGTTGCGCGGTGGTCGCCTCGGCCTTGCGGGAGGCAGTAAGTTCATTGCCGATGGCGGCCAGTTGGCCTTGTGCGGTGACAAGCAGCGGGTGTTGAGTGGACTCACGTTGGTTGGCCTTGGCAGCAGCTTCGGCAAGCTTCGCCTGCGCGAGAGCGAGTGAAGGGAGACCCTTGTCGTCGCTTCCCTGTGTCTGGCGGAGGAGCCGGCGGTGCTTGCTGGCGATGTCGAGCACCGCGATCAGTCGATGAAGCACCGGTGGGGAGGCTTTAGTCACGGAG
>JAPLPD010000013.1:7748-9737 GCA_026400395.1 Alphaproteobacteria bacterium
CACCGAGCTGACCGGAAACGGCATTCATCGACTTCTCGGCAGTCAGCATCGAATCCGTGGCAGGTTGGCCAGACTCCAGCAACCGAACCGCGTCCTGCATATGGGTGGCAGGAGTTTCAAAGTTGAGTGTGAGACCGAAATCGACAAACTTTTCCTTGGTCTTTTCGTCGAGTTTCTCGAAGTCCACTTGACCGGCTACCTCCTTCAAGATCCGGCCGCTTTTGGTCGCATCTGCGGCCAGAGTCTTCTGGATGCTCAGGGCTTCTTTGGGTTCCGTGTTCTCGCGCAGTTCTCGCTGGCGGACCGCGAGCATGGAAGCATTCGATTGAGCCTGCTGTAGAAACTCGACGATCTCAGTCACATATCCTGTCTGGGCTGCCACATCGGTGACGAGGCTCTGGACTTTAGCCAACGAACCGACGGCAATCTCCTGGATGCTGGCGGCGTCCTCACCGTCTCCATCCTCCATGGCTTTCAGAGCATCCTCCACATCCGAACCCGCAAAAACGAGGGGCGTGCCGACGTCGAGTCGGGCCGCCACCAGATCGAGCGACGGGGCGATGTCCGTGAGGCACTGGAGAAGGTTCTGTTGCGGCATGAGCAAAGCTGGCATCGATTTTTTGTCGGCGACCTTGGTCGCAGTGATGAGGTCGTTTTGACCACCGACGATGTCCTCCATTCCAGCGGCGGCTTTGCTGACGGACTGCTCAAATCCAATGAGCAGCTGTTGCTGGTTGAGTTGTGCGAGCTGGCCTTCTGCCATTTCTCGCGCTTCCCCGAGTGCGTCGCTGGCCAGCTCCTGATGCGCAAGGGCGTCTTTGGTTTGCTTTGCACGCAGGGCATCCGCAGCGAGCTTGCTCTCCTTATCCGCCGCCTTGATGCGACCGAGCAGTGGCAGAAGTTCTTTGTCAGGTCCGGATGCTCCACCGGCAAGTTCCTTGTGAAAATCCGCCAACTCCTGGGCAATCGACTGCTGTTGATCGGTAAATTCTCCCCCATCCTTTTTACTGCGGTCCGCTTTCTCGATTCGCTCAAGCAGGTCGACTTGGCCAGTTTCGAGCTTCGTCACAACTCCGACACGGTTGGTAGCATCGGAGACTTGCGTGGATGTGCCTAACGTTTTTTGGGCGAGTTCCTCTGACCAGTTGACGATAATGATGTCGAGTTTTTTCAGGGAATCGATGGCCTCGCGTTGATGGTTCAAAGTGTCGTCCTTGGCCCCAGCCTTGAGGTGAACAATGGCCAGCGTCATGCCAGCCTCGGTGCGGAGTCGCAGGTCATCGGCGGGCGGTTCGGGTGGCATCGTGAGATCGGAGAGGCGGGTCCGTGGGGCGGGAATCGACGGCAGCGGAGCGAGAACTAGGGAGTCGCGCAGCGTGGCCTGGCGACTTGCCAATTCCGCCGAAAGATGAGCGGAATCCGTCTCGTCTTTGCAGGCAGCGAGAAGAGCTTCCTGCTCAGAGATCAAAGAACTGAGTTTTTCGCGCAGACTGCGAATCATGGCGTATTCGGATCCGGGGCGCATCGTAAACTCAGCCCCGAGGATAGGGCGAATGAGCGGGTAGAGGGCGTTGGCGGCCTCGTTGTTTTTACCTTCCCGGGCGAGTGTCGCGACTTGGCGGATGGCTTTGGTGATTTCGCTGGCACGTTGATCGTGGATGCGGCGACTGAGCCCAAGCACGGCAAGGGGTTTTTGGTCGTAGCGCATGCTCCGGCCCAATTTGTCGAGGAGCACTTCGGTCCATCCTGCAACTTCTTCGTGTCCTTTCGCCACGGTCTCTGCCTGCTCTGGGGTGGCGTTGAGGAGTCGGAGTCGGAGAAGGGCGAGTTGACCGGCAATCATGTGGCTCTCGCGGGCGTAGACCTCGCGGGCGGCATCAATTCCCCGCTGCAGGACGAGGCCGCCGAGCTCGCGGGCAGCTTCGTTGACCGTTGCAATGGCAGGTTGTGGATCGTGGGTCTTGGCGCCGACTTGCGCGCGGAACAACC
>JAPLPD010000010.1:0-2022 GCA_026400395.1 Alphaproteobacteria bacterium
AAAGAATTTTGCTGGAATGAGGCTATGAAGCGGAGCGCTTCTCGACACAGAGGTCCACGTGCTGATGTGGCTCTGGGATTTGATTGTCGCCTGCAGATCGGGCTTGAACTCGCGCTGATTTCGTTTCAGCCACTGAGTGGCCGCTTCGGGAGTTTTTGAGATGCTGGCCCAGCGGCTGTTAGCGATCTGAACAGCAGCGGCGTTCGGTCTAAAACCCCGGTCGATCAGCTTTTGCATCGACAGCAGCGCATCCCACCTGTCTTTTTGCTGCTGCATCATCCGCGCAGTTACACGAGATCTCCCCATAGCAAACCGCCAGCACCGCTAAGGCAGGATGGCGCGGGACAAGCTGAGCGGCGGTGTCGATGCTCAGCGACGGTTGGCCGACCGGTCCCGCGCTCGCGCCATCTTCGATGAATTCCTGGTGCTTGCAAAGACGTCCTCTTCCTAGAGTTCTCTGAGCTTCACACTGTAGGTAGTGCAGGCTCGATCCTCGGTCTGTGCCCACGCTGCGCGGTCGTCGCCGGTGTCGCCCAGAGCGAAGAGCCGCTGCCGTTGGTTGGTGGTCATTTGCTCGACCAGACCCAGCGCCCGCTCTACGGATCGT
This sequence comes from Alphaproteobacteria bacterium, assembly GCA_026400395.1. Classification (GTDB taxonomy): domain Bacteria; phylum Pseudomonadota; class Alphaproteobacteria; order Rhizobiales; family Xanthobacteraceae; genus Z2-YC6860. The sequence goes on from JAPLPD010000010.1 coordinate 608, forward strand.
CGGCCTTGTCGGCGTCAACACCGTTGTCCTGTTTGCGACAAACGTTTGTCGCAGTCGCCCTATGTTCACTTGGGCAGCATCACTGTCCGGCTTACAGTAAGCCGCATTTAGGCAGCATCGCTGTCCGGCATCGATGCCGCAGCAGCCCGACGTCTCTCGCGGTTGGCAGAGCGCTCTGCTTCAACAGCCGCCTCCGGGTCGGCATCGCGGGCGATCTTCATGACCCGCTCGCCATCGCGGCGGCTTCGCGCGATGTTGTCCTTGTACCAATCCCACCACCTGGCATCGCCAGCTTCACCGGCCTCGATGCGCTCGCGCAGGGTCAGCTGTGATTGCCGCACACGAGCCACCACCAGCTTGCCCGCCTTTGCAGTGTCAGGAGGGTTGTCATTACGTTAAGCGGCAACGGCCGTCTGAAAGCATCCCCCTCGAACCGCAGTGCTGCCGGAGCGGCGGGGTTATTGATCTTGAGCCAGCACTGGGTCCGGCCAGAAGTGTAACGCAGGTCACTTCGCTTCGGCGATGCTCTCCGCGCGATGTCCTGCAAACGCAGCTCGCCGCACCCGCCGTTCGCTCGACCGCTCGGGGCCACGCGGCGATCCTGGGAGGGCAAGGACGGATGGCTGCGCGATCCGTACAGGGCATCACTGGTGCGCGTTGAGCGCGTCGAGGCCGATGACCCGGGCTGGGCGCAGAACCAGATCGCGGCCAAGAAGTAAGGGCAAGTGACCAGCGCCATACCCCCGACCGCAACACCCGCGATGTGCCGCGCGGCGTCCTCCTGACGCACCGAAGCACAGCACGGCACTGTGGAATGCGCGTTAGGTATTTCTTAGGTTGCCCTTGTGTGCCCGTCCTGGTTGTACCAGCATTGTGGGGGCGCTGGGGGATGTTGTGATGCGTATAGTAATAGCTTGCGCGCTTTGCGCGCTCGTCGCCGGTTGCGCGACCACAGAGACCGTGCAGTTTCAACCGAAGTCGCAACAGCAAGCCATGGTCCGAGACGGCCAGCCTGCGTTGGTCTCTCGAAGCAAGGGCTCAATCGTGATGGTCCGGCCAGCGTCACGCCAGTTCCAGGCAGGCGGGCGGCCAGTCTACGTTGTTGCCATCACAAATCTTAGCGGGGCACCTATCAACTTCCTGATGGCGAACGTCGAGGTGACACAGAACATCAAAGGTCAGCCGCTCGCACTCAAGGTCCTGACATTCGATGAACTGGTGACGGAAGAGCGGAACCGGCAGATAGCGGGCGCGATCCTGGGTGGCCTCGCTGCCGGTGCGAACGCATACTCGGCCTCGCGAGCCGGATACTACAATCAGACCTCAACGGTCACTACTCCACGCGGGAACGTTTATCAGGTCAACACGACTGGCTATAGTCCGACCCCAAATGCCATCGCTCAATCAAACGCAGC
>JAPLPD010000010.1:2036-5921 GCA_026400395.1 Alphaproteobacteria bacterium
TGATCGAGCGCGGCCAGCAGAACATGGCCGCGCTTGAGCAGGGCATTATCAAAGACAACACGTTGATGCCGGGTGAATGGTACGGCGGAAAACTGGTGCTTCAGCCGCTCAGTTCTGAAGGCGACGGACCAAAAAGCTATTCGATTGCATTGTTGGTCGGTTCTGATCGCCACGAAATCGACATTTCGCAAGTCTCTACCCGATAGGGCGACTGCAGCCTTTGATGACGCGCTCGATGAAGCGCACCATCGAGCGCGGGCCAGGGTCTTTACGGGCCATTGATCGGTGCTTCCATCGATTGTTTCCCAGTAGCCGTGCGCCGCGCAGATGGGTAGAATTATTGCACCCATTGTTTGTATCGAGTGGGGGCAAATGACTTCGGAAAGTGCAGTTGCCCCAGCGTGAATAGCCAAGCGGGCGCGCAGGACACGTCCATTAACTCGCCGAGGCCGGGCCAATATACCTTTCAGCCTGCCGCTTTGCCCTCAAGCTCTTGAATGCCGCAAGCATGCGTCGGTGGGTGACCGGCTGTTTGAGTGTGAGCAATGGTGATTGCGTAATGTATTGGAATTGGTATATTTCGGGAGCGGATTATGCGTCCGATGGTCGTATTGCTTTTGTTTGGAATTGCCGTCGCCTCTTGCGGCACGGCTGAAGCCCGAGGTTTAGGTCGTTTTGCGAGCGGAATGGCGCGCGGGGCCATCTCAAACTCGGCGCACGCCGGTGTACGAAGCTACGTTGCAAAAAATTACACTCTCGATGTTCTCACCGTCGATCAGTTGGTGGCTTGCCTGAAGAGAGCCAACTCTCTCGATGAGGAAAGTGAAGAACTGGAAACTTCGCGGGTCGCAGTACAGATCGCTTCCAAAGAGCTTGATGAACTTGGGGCCCGGATTGAGCAAAGGGGATTGACTGTCGATACTCGCGTCAAAAGGCAAGTTGATGGTTTCAATGCAGATATCGAAGTCTACAACGCGACTGTGCAAAGTCATAAGGCGCGCCAAGCCGCCTTCAATAAGCAGGTAGATTTACACAATGTTGGTGCGGCGCTCTTCAATGGTAACTGCGCGAAGAAGTACTATGCAGATGACATGGAGAATGCGCGGAAACTAGCGGGGCTGTGACAGAGCCATGAACGCGAGTGGCGCGCGCCAGTAGATGTGCACGGGTGTAAGGGGGGGGGGGTGGGATTTGGTTACTCAATGCCAGAACGCATAATTCAACCCTACGAGGAGAGAAGTTTTATTGCGCCAGCGATACTGAGCATCGCAGTGGTCATTGCGGTAGGTGTTGGAGCTTATTACTTTTATTTTTCAAATTCACAGCCTCAATACCGTTCCGTATTGACCGAGCTTGACGCATCATCCTTGCCCGTAAGCTTTGAACGAATTCTGGCGGCGCAACGCCCTCTCGATCAGCTAAAGCGAGAGCCGTGTGACCGCGAGGCCATCATTCCCTTGGCTGAGTTGATGACGAAGTCGGGGTACCCAAGAGAAAGCGCTAAGAGCGCTATCAAGTTTAGCGAGCGATGTGGGCCTTCTGTCGAACTGTTTCAGTTGGCATATGAGGCTCTGGACAGGCTGGGAGACTTTAAGGGCGCAGTCAACATCGCAAATGAGATGATAAAACTTGACCAAGCCAATCCCGATTATCGATTTTGGCGCGGGCAATCACACGAGAACCTCAAGAATTACAAGGCCGCCCTCAGTGACTACGTAAGCACGCTGCAGCTGTTTAGAAACTTGTCCAGAGTTAGCTTGAGCCAGTTCTATGAAGTTTCGCGGATGTACGCGGCCATTGGACGTCCCTGTGATGCAATTACGCCGCTCGAAATGTATCTGTCCTACGACGTAGCCAGACGCCAAACGGCGCAAATCACTAAACTGATCTCTGAGTATGCGATCCAAGGGGATTGCAGAGCGCAGCATGCAGCAGGGAGCGACAAAATAATTCTCCCACCAAACAACATCGTCGAAGTTGTTGTTAATGGCGTGCGCGGACGGATGGTTCTTGATACTGGGGCAACTATGGTTGCCATCACCCCATCTTTTGCGTCGCGAGCAAAGATTATTCCCGACGATCAGAACATGATGACAGTCGGCGTTGTCGGGGGGACGATCCAATCCGCGCCTGGATATGCGAGCGTAATACAAGTTGGGAAGACGAGCGCGGCTAATGTTCCAGTCGCGGTGTCGACGGGCCGGGATGATGCCTACGGGCCGGACATCGATGGATTACTAGGTATGACGTTTTTAGCTCGTTTTGTTCTGACCATTTCTAGTGGCACGGTGGAGCTGAAGCCTCGCACTCTTTGATTTGGAGCGGGCTGCGTCCTGATGGCGGCTTGGCATTAGGGTTCTATCGAGCGGTTGGCTTCAGGAAAGTCTGGGGAATTTCGCAGTCGGTAACTTGGTGTGCAGAATGTTCCTGGTCCAAACAGGCTCACCAGAGCCCAAAAATCACAAGGGATGGGTCGTGCTGGCGTGTCTTTCCGGCGCATTCGGTGCGATTTTGATGATGCATTGGAATGTAAGGCCGCGCCCTCCAGAGCCGCCTGGGTTTCGGATATTTGGATTTCCTCGCCCGAGTCGTGTTTTTAAAGAGGCCGCCTTGCAGACGAATACGCCACTTGCCCCGACATCGACATTGAAAGAAACGAAACAGATCGCTCATCGTTTGGTGGAAACCGAATATACAGCCGATGCAAAATCTCTAATCGAAGCACTCGGCTGGAATGTTGCTTGGTCTGAATGCGTTGGCGACACCCTTGTTGTGTACACGAAGGACCAAACATTCTCCTTCGCCAGCGAATATCACATGTCGCAGTGGGTGTTGGGATCGGTTGTGCCATTCTACTTTTCCAAAATGACGAGCAGTGAAGCGGCAAAAGATGATCGGTGATGTGCGTCGAGTGCGTGTATGGAAGCCGAAGCCGTAGAGCGAAAGGGTGGAGGATTTGAAGCCGTGGCAGTGTGCAGAGAGTGCAATGAGCCTATCAGCAAGTTTGCCAAGGAATGCCCGCATTGCGGTGACCCGAGTCCCTTAGGCAACGAACCTGACAGGATGTTGAAAGTCGTGATCGGCAGCATTGGTGCCTTGGGTGTCTTTTGGGTATGCGTACAACTAGTAAAAATATTTTGGCAATTGCACGGTAATCAATCAGTCTCATCAAGACCGTCCGCACCGTAAAACGACTCCTCGCGTAGCTTCGTCGTCATCACCGAGCGTGAGTGGAACATATCAAACGAGACATTCAGCATGCCCAGCAGGATGTTGCGATGGCGCAGCGTCTTCTTGAAGGGCAAGCGAATGTCCTCCAGACTGTCCAGTAAAATAATAATCACTGCCAAATGGACGCTGGCGCGGCCGAAGGCCACCGCACGTTCTCGAACTGGCGCCATACTCGCAATTGGCACAGCACAGGGGTGCAATCCCTGGGTTTGTTTTGTTAGACTATCAATGATGGCGGGGGTCGATTAGATCACAGACATGTTTGTTCCGGAGTACATCAATACTAACGCGTTTCGCGTGTTGAGGCTCCTCTCAAGAGCCACAGCCGCCGAAGTTCACAAAGCAGCGGCGGATATTCGACGTCTCGTTGCGCTTGGCGTGCCTGGGGACGGCGCAAAAACTCCGCTAGCTACCGAAGCAGATATCAGGACGGCCATTGGTCGGATCAACAATCCGATGCATCGGGTAAGTGATCGTTTGTTCTGGTTCTACCTCACGTCCGAACCTGTAGATGACAAGACTTCGGCGCGCTTGGTCCAAACGTTTCGGGGAAATCCCGAGGGAGCTAAGCCGGAATCTGGGTGACGACGTTTGATTGAAGGCGGCGTATCGAGGCGGGTGTCGAAGCCTGCCAGAACCTCCCCGAAAGGAGCG
>JAPLPD010000333.1 GCA_026400395.1 Alphaproteobacteria bacterium
CCGCCCGGCGTGCGGCCGGGGTCGTGCGGGTTCTGGGTCTTGTGCCACGGATGGGTGGCGGCGAATTCTGTTGTCGTGGTCTTGCCGATGATGACCGCGCCGGCCTCACGCAGCGCGTGCACGCTGGCGGAGTCGCGGCGGGTAACCTCGCCCTCCCACATGGGCGAGCCCTGGCCGGTCGGCATGTCGGCGGTCTCGATGATGTCCTTGATCGCAATCGGCATGCCGTCGATCGGCGACAGCGGCTTGCCGGCCTGCCAGCGCGCCGTGGAGGCATCGGCGGCTTTGGTCGCGCCGGCCTTGTTCAGCGTCACGAAAGCGCCGATGGCGCCGTCCTGTTCGGCGATGCGCTTGAGGCAGTCGTCGAGGTAGGCGCGGGGGGTGATCTTGCCGGCGCGCAGCTCGGCGGCCCGCCCGACGTAGCCGCGCAGCTTGCTCGCGGCGCTCGTTGTTCCGCTCATGGCCTGACTCCCGGTGTTTCCATCTTCATTCCGCGTGCGCGCCACATCAAATAAAGCTCCATATCCACATACTCCAGAGCGCCGTAGGCATAAGGCTCGGCGCGCATCCCGATCATGCAATTCCGGAGCCGCCGCTGCAACGAGCCCAGGCTTTGCCATTCCAGCCGGTAGATCGGATAGCCGGTGGGATGGGCCTGGGGGACGACATTGCCGGCGAGGCTCTTGCCCCAGTTGTCGTCGTGGCATTGCGCGCACGAAAGGTTGAGCTGGCCCTGGCGGGCGTTGAACAACGCGCGCCCTATCTCGATGAACGGGGCCAGCCGCGGATCGTCTGGGGGCGCGACCGGCTCGCCGCGCGACTGCATCGCCACGTAGGCCGTGAGCGCCAGCAACTCCTTGCTTTCGGCGGCGAAGGGCGGGGCCTTCTGGTCCTGCTGCCGCGACAGGTTTATGCGCTGCTCCAGGTCGAGCGGCCGCCCGGATACCGGGTCGAATGCCGGATGGCGCGCGGCGACACCCTTCATGCTGGACTTCGCGTCGCCGTGGCAGTCGGCGCACGATTTTCCCGACGCGCCGGCCGGGGTGGACCACAGCATTTCGCCGTCGAGCACGCCGAGAATGCCAGGATTGGAGGTGTCGTCGTCCTGCATCGCCTTGTTGTCGCGGCTCATGTCCTCGTAGGCCGAGCGCCGCTCGTTCAGCGGAATTTCGGCGGCGGGCGAGGGCAGCACGGCCCCGGCCACGAGCGGCAACGCGGCGATCGCAACGGCGAAGCGCGTTGCTGGCGTCATTCGACCGTAATTTTCGCAGTGGCTTCCTGCGAGAAGCCGTTGTCGCCGGTCCACTGGAACGCCAGCGTGCCGCTCTCGGTCGCCACGGTGTAAAAGGTGATGAAGGGATTGGCAGAGATCGCCGGATAAAGCGCCGCCTCGAAAATCTTCTCGCCGTTGTAGGCGCAGGTGAACGTGGTGATGATGTCACGCGCGATCGGCTTGCCCATGTTGTCGTGGCGGAAGCCGTTTTCCATGACGTGCGAGATCAGCGTCTTGATCTGGATGACCTCGCCGCGCTTGGCCTTCGGAGGAACGTTGATCAGGGTGCGCGCGGCCATCAGATCGGGTCCTCCAGGCAGGCGCTCAGCGTGAGCACCACATCGACCTTGTCGGACCAGCACGAGCCGTCGGACATCTCGCAGATGGCAACGACGGTCTGGGTGTCGGCCAGCCGGATGCGCGTCTGCACCTCGGCCTTTCCGGCGCGCGCGTTCAACTGGAAGCTGATGACGTTCGGCTGCGGGTTCTTCTCGGTAAAAATGTGGATCGTCTTGACGTAGTCCTTCTCCGTCATCGGGCTCTCGACCGAGACGGAAACCGCGACCACGTTGCCGTTCTCCACCAGCGGCGGCACGTTGAGCTTGATGCGGCCCGGTTTGACGTGGGCCTCGCCGACCGCCTGACGGATCGCCGCCGCCATCGACGCCGGCGTTGCCTTGGCGGGACGCACGAGTAGCGCAGCGCCGGCCACCGCGAGGAATGCGCGACGGGTTGTGTTCATGCGCGAAGCTGGATCAGTCATCGACCACTAGTCCTTCAGCGTCATCAGATAAGCCACCACGTCCTCGATCTGCTCCGCCGTCAGCACCGGCTTGCCGCGATAATTCTGCGCCACTCGGGTCAGCCCGTCGATCCGGTAATACGACGGCATGATGGTAGCCGGATTGAGGCGGGCGGCGTCAACCAGCCGAAGCCGCAGCTCGCCCTCCGACCAGCGCGCGCCGGCGCCCTTCAGGCTCGGCGACAGATCGCCCTGGAAACGCTGCTCCGGAAACGGACCGGAGTGGCACAGCAGGCAAGTGCTCTCGCGCTTGACCACCACGGCACGGCCGCGCTCCGCATCGCCCGGCGCGCCGGTCAGCGATTTCGGAATGGTGTCGCCGACGATTTCGTAGGGAAGCAATGCCTCTTGTGCCGTCGCGGGTGCGGCGAGCAGAGCGACGGTTGTGGCGGCGAGGCGCATCATCCGAACACCTCGCCGGTGATGGTCTTGAACCAGGTGTCGGCTTGTTCGGCTTCGGTCTTGCGCGTGCTGCGCGGCGCATTCGCCGGGCTGAGCAGCAGTCCGCCCTCGGCCTCGACGTACTGGCCGTCGGCCGGGCGGTAGGTGCCCTTCTGCGAGATGGCGTAGTCCGGCGCGATCAGGCTGTAGCAGGACGAGGTGAGCGTCGGGGCCGCCGGCGTCTTTCCGGCGAGCAATGCGGCGATCGCGCCCGCGCAGATGCGCGCCTGGGATTGCGCCGCCGAGGCCGAGCGCGGCATCGCGCCGGCGATCGCCGCGTCGCCGATGACGTGGATATTTTTCTGCAGACGGGATTCGAATGTCAGCGGATCGACCGGACACCAGCCGGTGCGGTCGGCGACACCGGCCAGTTCAGCGGCCGCGCCGGCCTTCTGCGGCGGGATGATGCTGGCGACGGCGGCTTTGTATTTGTCGAAGTCGGTCGAAAGCGTTTTCGTGCCAACATCGACCTCCGACAGCGCACCGCCGTTCGATAGGCCGATCCACTCGATCAGGCCCGGATAAAGCTCAGCCCATGCCGCCTCGAACAGCTTCTGCATGGTGAAGCTTTCCTTGGCGTCGAGCACGATCACCTTGGACTTCGGTTTTTTCGCTTTGAGATAGTGAGCGATCAGGCCGGCGCGTTCGTAGGGCGCGGGCGGGCAGCGCGCCGGATTGACCGGCGAGGAGATCACCACCGTGCCGCCGTCCTCCATCGCTTCGAGTTCGCCGCGCAATTGCGACGCCTCACCGCCGTTGAAGTAGGCGGCGGGCATACGGCTCATGGCGCGGTCGTCGTAGCCGGGGACGAAGCCTTTGAGCAGTTGAATGCCGGGCGACATCACCAGCCGCTCGTATGGCAGCGGCGCGCCGCCGGCGTTGAAGCGAACGGTCTTTTTCACCGGATCGATCGCGGTGGCGTTGGTGATCTTGACGTCGATGCCGCCGGCGCCGACGCGGTCATAGCTGAACAGTTGCTGATTGAGGTCGATCAGCCCGGCGATGCCGGCGTTGCTGTGCGGCGATGCGAAGTAGCGGTCGTTGCCGGTGATCAGCGTGACCTGGATCGCCGGATCGGCCTTGCGCAGGGCTCGCGCGCAGGCGGTGCCGCCGAACCCGCCGCCGATCACGACGACATTCGGCCCGGCGCCCTGCGCCCGCATGGGCGAGGGAAACGAAACCGCGGCGGCCGCCGCCGCGGTTGTCTTGAGGAATTGCCGCCGTGTGGCGCGGGCTGCGGTCATGTCGGTTCCATCCCGCAATCTGACATGAAAAAGCGGCGGCCTTGCGAGCCGCCGCTTTTGTCGCGATCAGCCGATCTGCAGGTTCTGGTCCTTCAGCGGGAACGTGCGGTAGCGCTTGCCCGTCGCCGCGAAGATGGCATTGAGAACTGCCGGCGCGGCGACGAAGATCGTCGGCTCGCCGACGCCACCCCAGAAGTCGTTGGTCGGCATGATGATCGACTCGACCCGCGGCATTTCCGCCATGCGGATCGAGCCGAAGGTGTCGAAGTTCGTCTCCACCACCGCGCCATCCTTGATCGTGATGCCGCCGTGGAACAGCGCCGACAGGCCATAGACGAACGAGCAGGCGATCTGCCGCTCGATCTGCGCCGGATTGACGGCGTGGCCTGGGTTGGTCGCGGCCACGATGCGATGCATCTTGACCTTGTTGCCGCTGACCGAAACTTCGGCCGCCGCGGCGACGTAGCTGCCGTAACCCATGTGCTGGCAAATGCCGCGGAAAACGCCTTGCGGCGCCGGCTTGTCCCAGCCGACGCGCTCGGCCACGGCGTTCAACACGCCGAGGTGCTTCGGGAACTTCGCCATCATCTTGCGGCGGAATGCGAGCGGGTCCTGACCCGCGGCGTGCGCCATCTCGTCGATGAAGGATTCGAGATAGATGGCGTTCTGGTTGTTGTTCACACCGCGCCAGAACCACGGCGGGATGTGCGGGTTGCGCATCGAGTGGTCGATTAGCAGGTTCGGAATGTCGTAACCGAACGCGCCTTCCGCGCCGCCGGGGTTGAGGCCCTGGAAGGTGGCCGGATCGGCGCCCGCCTGCATCGCCTCCGGACGCGCATAGGCCAGGATCGACTGGCCGGAGATGCGCATTTGCAGAGCGGTGACGTTGCCGTCCTTGTCCAGCGCGCCGGTGAGCTTGCACTGGGTGACCGGGTGGTACACGCCGTTGGTCATGTCCTCTTCGCGGGACTTGAGCAGCTTGATCGGCGTGCCGGGCATCTGCTTGGCGATCAGCACGGCTTCCGTCACGTACTCGCTGCGCGTGCGCCGGCCGAAGCCGGTGCCGAGCATCAGCCGGTGAACATCGACCTTGTCGGCGTGCAGCCCGGACGCTGCGATCGCGGCAGCGTAAGCCGCTTCGCCGTTCTGCGAACTGGTCCAGACCTCGCACTTGTCGGCGGTGTAGAGCGCGGTTGCGTTCATCGGCTCGAGGCAGGCGTGGTTCTGGTAGGGATACGAGTAGACGGCCTCGACCTTCTTGGCCGCGCCGGCAATCGCCGCCGCGGTATCGCCGGCCTTGTTGCCGACGAACTTGGTTTCCGCCGTCAGGCCCTCTTCAAGCCATTTTGCGATCGATGCCGACGAGACCTTCTCGTTGGAGCCCTTGTCCCACTCGATCGGCAGCGCATCGAGCGCGGTCTTGGCCTGCCACCAGGTGTCGGCGACGACGGCGACCGACTTGTCGTCGACCTGCACGACCTTCTTGACGCCCTTCATGCCGCTGACCTTGGCGGCATCGAAGCTCTTCACCTTGCCGCCGAACACCGGGCAATCCTTGATCGCGGCGCTGAGCATCCCGGGCATGGTGTAGTCGATCGAGTACATCATCTTGCCGACGACCTTGTCGGCGGTGTCGAGCCGCTTCAGCGGCTTGCCGGCGATCTTCCAGTCTTTCGGGTTCTTCAGCGCCGGCTTTTCCGGCACCGGCAGTTTGGCGGCGGCCTCGGCTACCTTGCCGTAGGTCGTCGTCTTGCCGGACGCGGCGTGGGTGATCGTGCTGTTCGACGCCGTGCACTCGGACGCCGGCACCTTCCATTCGTTGGCCGCCGCCTGGATCAGCATCAAGCGCGCCGCCGCGCCGCCTTCGCGCACATACTGGTGCGATTCGCGGATGGCGCGGCTGCCGCTGGAGTTGTAGTTGCCCCAGGCGCGCTTGCGCTTCACGTTGTCGGCGGGCGTCGGATATTCCGTCGTGACCTTCGACCAGTCGGCTTCGAGCTCTTCCGCGATGAGCTGGGCGAGCCCGGTCTGCGAGCCCTGACCCATCTCGGCGCGAACGATACGGATGCAGACGGTGTCGTCCGGCTTGATCGCAACCCAGATGCCGAGCTCGTTCGAGGTGAGATTTTCGCCGAACTGCGCGCGGTCACCGACCGCAGCAAGCGCGGACTTCGGCAGGCCGAAGCCGAGAGCGAGACCGCCGGCGGCGGAGCCGATCACGAAGGCGCGGCGATTCATTTTGGGAACGAAGTTCATGGATGCGCCCTCCCTTATGCGTTCGCCGCGGCGTGGATCGCCGCGCGTATCTGCTGGAAGGTGCCGCACCGGCAGATGTTGGTCATCTCGCGGTCGATGTCGGCGTCGGTCGGCTTCGGCTTGTTCTTGAGCAGTTCCACCGCGGCCATGATCTGGCCGGACTGGCAGTAGCCGCACTGCGGCACGTCGTGCTCGAGCCAGGCCTTCTGCACTTTGTGCAGCACGCCGTTCTGCGCGAGGCCCTCAATGGTAACGATCTTGGCATTGACGGCGGCGCTCACCGGATACGAGCATGAGCGTGTCGCCACACCGTCAACGTGCACGGTGCAGGCGCCGCATTGCGCGATGCCGCAGCCGTATTTGGTGCCGGTCAGTCCGACATTCTCGCGGATCGCCCAAAGCAGCGGCGTGTTCGGGTCGACGTCGATATCGTGATCTTTGCCATTGATGTTCAGGCGGACCATTTTCAAACCTCTCCAGGTCGGACTTTTTTCCCCGATCGACACATCTGAAGACCGGAACGAAACGCGGTGCGGAGCCTAGTTGGAATACTTCAAATCAACAATCAGGCCGCGCCGATATTCCGTCCGCGATCAAGCCGAGTTGATGATTGGGTTCGGAAAGCGGCGCAAATCTAAGCAGCCACCGGCCAATGTTGGCGATACCGCGGTGCAGCAATGGCCTTATGAAGACGAGTGGCCGCCCTTGCCGGGCTTATCGGCATCGCGAACCGGCGTCTCCGGCGTCAATCCGCCGCGCATCTGCGCGAAGGTTTCCTTGCCGCTCTGCTCCCAGCCGCCGACAACGGCGCGTTGCGCATAATTTTCCCACGTCGCGTCCCAGTCGCCGAGCGTATAGCCGTGCCATGGTGCCTGCGGCGACAGCGCGGGCAGGCCAAGCTCGTCCCAGACTTTCCGCGCCCGTTCCATGTATTCGCGGGTTGGCAGCGCAAGCGGCGGGAACGGCGCCTTGATGGTGGCGTCGATCAGCATCGATGAGTCATTGGGCACCCGGCCGGACTTTGGCCCGTGTCCGCTGGAGCGGTGCGGCACCACATGCACGTCCTCGACCGGATTGCAGCGGTAAGCCATCGACCAGAACACCGCGTTGGTGTTGGTCGGATCGATGTCGTCCGACACCGCGACGACGATCTTGCCGCAGTCGGCGCGGAAGTTCGAAGCCGCGTTCAGGCCGCGCCAGACCTCGGTGCGCGGCGCGCCCTGGGCGAATTTCAGAAAGATCACCGGCCGCACGTTCGACAGCGGCTCATGCAGCGACACCGCGCTGATGCCCTTGATGCCGAGTTGGTCGCGCAGATGCGACAGGAACATCGGCTCATAGGCGACGCGCTTGATCACGCTCGATTCGGACGGCGTCACCTGGCTGATCAGTGAGACGAACACCGGCTTCTTTTTGTGGGTGATCGCGGTGACCCGCATCGACATGTTGAAATCTTCGAGCGCGATGTAGCCGTGGCTTTCGCCGAACGGACCTTCCGGCTCCAGCAGTTCCGGGTCTATTAATCCTTCGATCACCAGTTCGGCATCGGCCGGCACGTCGAGATCGATGGTGACGCATTTCACGGTGCGGATCGGTTCGCCGGCGAGCGCGCCGGCAACGCCCATTTCGTCCATGTCGATCGGAAGCTTTTGCGGTCCGGTAAACACGACCACCGGCGCGCAGCCGTTGACGATGGCGCAGGGCATCGGCGTCTTGAGCTTCTTGTGCTTCAGCCAGTGCTGATAACCGCCGGCGCCGCCGATGCGCGAGGCCATGCGTACGCCAAGCCGATCGGTCGATTTGAGCCCGGCGCGGTACGTGCCCATGTTCTGCACGCCGGTCTCGGGATCTTTGCTGACGCACAACGTAGCGGTGAAATACGGCGCGGCGTCGAAGCCCGGCGTCGAGATCGGCACCGGCAGAAGCTTCAACCCGCCGTCGGCTTTCTTCAGGTCGTCGCCTTTGATGACGACCTCCTGACACGGCGCGGGCGTGCTGATCCGCACAGGCGGGATCGGATGCGCGATGGCTTCAAGCCACGCCTGTCCGATTTTGCCGACCGGCCGGCCCATGCCGACGGCGTAGATGTCGGGATTGGCCGACAGCGCGCCGACCACCACCGGCATGGCGTATTTCTTGCCGCTGCCGTCCACGACGTTGGTGAACAGGAACGCCCGGCGCTGCTCCTCGGGCATCCCGCCGACGAACTGCCAGCGCATCAGCGTGTGCAACTCGGTGTCCTTGTCGATCGGCCGGTCGATCCGCGTCACCAGCCCGGCAGCCTCCAGCGCGGCGAGATGCGTCTGGAAGTCGAGCGCCGGCCCTTTGGTCTTGCCGGCGGCGCTTTTCTTGTCGGGCTGATCGAGCATGGGAACCTACTTCTTCTGTGCGGCCTCGATGATCGGCTTGGCGATGCGGAAGCAATCGACGCCGACCGGGATGCCGCAATAGACCGCGATCTGCGTCAGCACCGCGCGGAGTTCGTTCGGTGTCATGCCGTTGGTAATCGCGCCGCGCAGATGGGTCTGGAACTCCTCCATCTTGCCCATCGCAGCCAGCATGCCGAGGTTGAGGATCGAACGCTCGCGCGGCGGCAGCGTGTCGTCGCCCCAGCATTCGCCCCACGCGTATTGCGTGACGATGCGCTGAAAGTCGCGATTGAAGTCGGTCATGTTGGCCATGGCCTTGTCGACGTATTCGCCGCCGGCCACCTGCCGCCGCATCTTCATGCCCGCGTCGTAGGTTTTCTCATCCATTGGTATTCTCCTCCGGCCTCTCTACTTCCTCCCCCGCAAGCGGGAGAGGTAAGAAAATCAGTCTTCCGCCGGTCCGCCTTGCCAGCGCTTCACCAGCTTGTGCTCGATCTCGAAGAGGTCGAGCAGGCGGCCGACGGTGTGGTTGATGATGTCGTCCACACTCTTCGGCTTGTTGTAGAACGCCGGCACGATCGGCGCGACCACGGCGCCCATCTCGGCCAGCGTGGTCAGCGTGCGCAGATGGCCGACGTGCAGCGGCGTCTCGCGCACCGCGAGCACCAGGCGGCGCTTTTCCTTGAGCACGACGTCGGCGGCGCGCGACACCAGCGAACTGGTCACGCCGGTGGCGATCTCGCTCATGGTGCGGATCGAGCAGGGAATGATGATCATGCCCATGGTGGCGAACGAGCCCGAGGAGATCGAGGCGCCGATATCGGCGGCCGGATGACTGACCGAGGCGAGCGCGCGGACCTCCTTCGGCTTGAAGTCGGTCTCGTAGACCATGGTCATTTCGGCCGACTTGCTCATGACCAGATGAGTCTCGACGTCGGTTTTTTTCAGCAGTTCCAGAATCCGGACGCCGTAGACGGTGCCGGACGCGCCAGAAATGCCGATCACCAGCCGGCGCGGGGTCTTCGTGCTCATCGATCGTGTCTCTTTCGTTAGCCCCTATCCGTAGCGCATGACCCCGGAAAGTGGAAACCGGTTTTCGGCCAAGACCGCCTAGGCGTTAAACTTGGCAAAGGCCGCTAGCACGGTGTCGAGCGGCCCCGGCGGGAACTGGCCGATCACGGCCTGATAGGCGTCCACGCTGGTGCGCGCCGCTTTGGCCGGCGAGGCCGACGGCTGGCCGAGGCGGCTGGTTTGCGCCAACTCGTACAGCGCCTCCTGTTGCAGCCGTTCGGCCTCCAGTTCGACCGCCTTGATCCGGGTGCGCAGGCTCTCGGCCGCCTCGGGCGTCATCACCGGAGGCGGCGATTTCAGCGCGCGGCGCACGTTTCGGATCGGAACCACCGCCATGTCGCGCCATGCGCCAATCAGGCGATCCACCTCCGCCACGTCGGCTTTCTTGTAGGTGCGCCCCTGCGTCGCATTCCAGAGCAGGAAGAAGAGGACGTTGACATCGACTCCGGCTCCGTCTTGCAGCGCAATGCAGGCGTCGGGCACGCCGGGCACGCCATAGAACCTGATCGAGAACTGCCAGAACGGCGACTTGCTCATCGGGATCGTCGGTTGGGCTTCGTTCATGCGCTCATCTTCTCGTATGCCCCGGCGGCGCGCATGGCCGTCACGATCCGCTCCGGCGTCAGCGGCATATCGGCGAAGCGGACGCCGAACGGCGACAGCGCATCCTCGATCGCCGCGATGATGGCGGCGGGCGCCGGGATGGTGCCGCCTTCGCCCGCGCCCTTAACTCCCAGCGGATTCAGCGGGTTCGGCGTCTCGACGTGTTCGATGGCGACGCCGGGCACATGGCACGACGCCGGCAGGAG
Source organism: Alphaproteobacteria bacterium (assembly GCA_026400395.1). GTDB lineage: Bacteria > Pseudomonadota > Alphaproteobacteria > Rhizobiales > Xanthobacteraceae > Z2-YC6860. The sequence goes on from JAPLPD010000333.1 coordinate 10,266, forward strand.
ATAATCCTGGAACGTGGTGGTCAGCGGGTTGGCATCGTCATCGTACTTCATCCATTCGTACATGGCGTTGCCGATGCCGTGCGCGACGCCGCCCTGCACCTGACCGTCGACGATCATCGGGTTGATAATGTTGCCGCTGTCGTGTGCCACTGTGTAGTTGAGAATCTCGACGCCTCCGGTCATCGGATCGACTTCGAGTTCGACGATGTGGGTGCCGTTGCAATAGGACGCCTGCTGCGGCGTGAAATAGGCGGTGTGTTCGAGCCCGGGCGTCTGTCCCGGCGCGAACGAGAAGCCCGGCATGCCCTGCGCCATCCGCGCCAGATCGCCGAAGCCGAGACTGGGCCGGTTGCCGGTGCGGCCGATGGCCCGGCCGTCCTCGACGTCGATGTCGCTCTCCGGAATGCCGAGCGCGCGTGCGGCGGCGGCGATCACCTGCTGGCGCACCGCCTGGCCCGCGATCATCGCCGACGAGCCGGCGTTGATCGCCTGCCGGCTGGCGAACGCGCCGATGCCCTGTGCGATCGTGCCGGTGTCGCCTGAGCTCATCACGATGTCCTCGATCCGGCAGCCGAGGTGATCGGCGACGATCTGCGACAGCGTGGTGCGCGTGCCCTGGCCCTGGGTGGTGGCGCCGGTCGCCACGAACACCTTGCTGCTCGGCATCACCCGGATGGTGACGCCCTCGAACGGGCCGAGCCCGGTGCCCTCCACATAGTTGCCGATGCCGATTCCGACATAGCGGCCCTCGGCGCGGGCCTTTTCCTGCCGGGCGCGGAAGCCGTCATAATTGGACACCTCGACGGCGCGGCGCTGGCTCTTCGGAAAATCGCCGCTGACATAGACCAGCGGCTTGCCGTCGCGGGCATCTGCTCGGGTTTGATGATGTTGCGCGCGCGAAGCTCGGCGCGGTCGATGCCGAGTTCGCGGGCGACGCGGTCCATCAGCCGCTCCATGGCGAATACCGCCTGCGGCCGTCCGGCGCCGCGCACCACCGTGGTCGGGACGCGGTTGGTCAGCGCCACAGTGCTCTCGATCTTGTAGGCTGGCACCACATAGGGTCCGGGGAACGTGGTCGAAGCGATGAACGGCACGATGATGCCCCACGGCAGATACGCGCCAGTGTCGTGCAGCATGGTGGCGCGAAGGCCGAGAATCTTGCCCTCGCCGTCCACCGCGATCGACGCGGTCCAGTACTGGTCGCGCTCCTGCGTCGACGACAGAAAGTGCTCGCGGCGGTCCTCCTGCCATTTCACCGGGCGGCCGAGTTTCATCGCCGCGGCGGGGATCACCGCCTCCTCCGGATAGAATGGCGCCTTGGTGCCGAACCCGCCGCCGACCAGCGGCGCGATCACGCGGACCGACTCGACGTTGCGTTCCAACAGATCGGCCAGCGTGCCGCGGCAAAGATGCGGTGTCTGCGTCGATGACCAGACCGTGAGCATGTCCGACGCGGGTTCGAAACTCGCCAGCACGGCGCGGCCTTCCAGGGTCATCGCCGCGCCGCGATGCATGTCCATCTTTTCTTCGAACACATGCGGCGCGTTCCGGAACGCCCCCTCCACATCGCCGTAGGTCATCGGCACGAAGGCCGCGATGTTGGCTTCCAGATCGGCGTGAACGCGAGCGGCGCCGGGCTTCACCGCGTCGCGGGCGTCGCTGACCGCCGCCAGCGGCTCCCAGTCGATCGCGACAACCGCCGCGGCGTCCTCCGCCAGAGGACGGCTGTCGGCGATCACCACGGCCACGGTCTGGCCGACGTAGCAGACCTCGTCGCGGGCGAGTGCGATCTGCGTGCGGGGCGTGCGGATCGCCGGGTTCGGCACCAGCATCGGGATCTGGCCGGTGGCGATCCGCGGCGGCATGTCGTCAGCGGCGAACACCGCGTGGACGCCGGGCATCGCCATCGCCGCGGCGCCATCGACTTTGCTGAAGCGGGCGTGGGCGTAGGGGCTGCGCACGAAGGCCGCATGCAGCATGCCGGGGAGCGTCAGGTCGTCGGTGAACTGGCCCCGCCCGGTGAGTAACGCCGGGTCTTCCAGGCGCGTGATACGCGCGCCAAAGTGCTTCGCGCCCAGATTATCGGCGCCCATGCCGTGCCCCGCTGTCGACGTCCGCCACAATCGGCCGGGCGGAGTATCCGCCGCTCGGCGGGGTAAGGGAAGGGCGCATGGCGGCCTCC